>NZ_JACRSO010000001.1:600000-900000 GCF_014384745.1 Luoshenia tenuis | reverse complement strand
CCGACATGCAGGATGAAGAGTGGGTGACCTTTGCCAGTATGTACTACCAGCGCAAGTATATGGAGTGCATTCTGGGCGTGTGCGACTATCTAAAGGCGCACGAGCGCTTCGAGGAAATTCTGGATCTGGTGGACAGCGTCAATAAAGTGGAGCGGATGTATGAAAAGATCCATGAATATTACCTGGAGGCGCTGCTGGCGATGGGGCAATTTCAGCGCGCGATGGATTACTATTACTATGTGGTGGATCTTTTTTATTGCAAGCTGGGCGTGGATATTACCGGCACCCTGCACGACGTATATACGCGTATCGTACAGGTAATCCCCGATTATAAGGTGAGCATACGCAACCTGGAGGACCGGCTGCGGGAGGATGCGCAGCCCTCCGGTTCATTTTATTGCAACTACGAAGTGTTCAAAAACATTTACCGCTTTAATGCCCGGTCCATCCGCCGGGCGCGCAATGCCCGCTTTTTGATCCTGCTTACGTTGGAGGACCGCCGCGCAAGCGCGGCGCCCAGCGAAACGATGGAGCAACAAATGGAGATGCTTAAGCAGATCATCTTTGATCAGCTGCGCCGGAACGATGTGTTTACCCGTTTTAGCGCCACCCAGTTTTCGATCATCCTCTCGGCGCAAAATGAGAATAACTGTATGATCGCCATTAATCGCATCGTGCAAAAATTCGACCAGAAAAACAAGCAGCAGGATATCCGCATCCTGTGGGATGTCAAGCAGATCGAGGGCTGAATAAGCGTCACGTATGCCCACAAAAAATTGCAGATGAGCCAATGCGTGATAATATGTGATGCTGTTATGACAGCGCGATTTTATAATGAAAGCAGAATGAAGATAATAGGGCGGATTATGCGAAAAGGTAGAACGCGGTGCGCGTAAGAAGTTCCACGAGGCACGGGAGGAATACGGAATGAGGAATAGAAGATTCATGCGCAATGCAAATCAGTGGAGAAGGAAATGGATCGCGTGGCTGTTGGTCATTGCGATGGCGATCCCGGGGCTGCAGCTGGATACGGTAGCCTGGGCGGAGCCGTCTGCCAATATCAGCCTGACCGCTAAGGTCCTGAACGCTGCTGAGGCGGGCTCGGCGATCGACAGCGTGCCGGCCGGCGAGACTTTTTACGTCCAGGTGGCTTACAACATCGCGCCCAACAGCTCGGGCGGGACGTATGAGAATCCGCTTATCACCATCCCGATACCCGATGGGGTGGAGTATGTGGGCTTCCGCTCCAGCAATATCGTGGCGGATGTGGTGGAAGGGACTACGCCGAACCACCATGTCGCCTTCATCCTCAATCCGGACCTGAACTCCGGCGCGGCGGGGACGATCTCCATCGCCTGCCGGTTTACCAACATGGTCACCCCCAACGATAAGCAGGTCAGCTTCCAGGCGACCATGGGCGGGACCTATCCGGTTGAGGGCCAGCCCAATCAGGATATCGGCGTGGAGTCCAATACGGTCAACATCAAAAACACCGCATCGGACGAGTGGAACGTCACCAAGGAAGTGACGGCGGGCCCCACCCCCAACGAGGCGAGCGACACTTATGAGGTAACCTACAAGCTCTCGGCCAAACTGGCGGGGGACTGGAACCGCTTTGGCCGCTTGGAGCTGGACCACTATGTGCTGACCGATACCCTGCCTACCAATTACCTGGATAATGGCGGGGCCACGTTGATCGAGATACGCGACAAGGATGGCAAGCTGCTGACGCAGGGAGAGGACTACACCACCACGGCCAATGATGATGGGTCGCTAGCGACGATTGCCATTACTACCTATTCTAAATTCACCCAGCAGGTGGAGGGCGAAACCTATAACGTGCCGCTGAACGCGTCGCTAGACAGCGACTATTATGTCAAGGTAAGCTATCCGCGTTCCCCCTACTATAAACCTTCCAACATTCCGCTGGTCAAGGAAAAACTGACCAACACGGCAAAGTTGGAATACAGCCTGGAAACGGACGCGAACATTATTACCAAAAACGCTGATGCGACCATCGAGCTGGGCGAAAAAGAGCCGCCCACTCAGGCGCAGAGCCTAAAGATCAAAAAACAGCTGAAGATCGGAGACCTGACGTTTGCCTTGGATGGGGCGGCTGTAGCAAAGGGCTATTCTCGCGCGGCCTTCTCCCTGTATATGAATGAGGATTGCACGATCCCGGCGACGGACATCAACGGGGATACCATCGCCACGGAGCTGATCAAAAACGTGGAGACGGATGACGCGGGCATGGTTACCTTTAGCAACCTGCGCTATGGCACTTATTTTGTTAAGGAAGAGATCGTTCCTGAAGGGTTTGCCGCGCCTACAAGCGCGGTGACCAAAGTGACGATCCAAACCAACGGCAAGGTGATCTACGGCGAGGACAATACGCCCAAGGATCAGGTCCTTCTTACCAACGAAGCCACGCCGGATGGAATGGGCATCGTTGAGTTTTGGAAGATCGGCATGGGCGCGGGCGGCACCGATACCGCACCGCTGGATGGGGTGACCTTTACCCTGCGCAATAAGACCACTGGCGCGAGTGTGACGGCTACTTCGGATGCGCAAGGGTATGTGCGCTTTGACGCCGTGATGGCAGGCGATTATGAACTGACGGAAACCGGCCTGGGCAGCCATGCCGGGGAATATGGCTTATCGGATGCCGTGAAGGAATTGACCGTTACGGGCAACACGGTCAACCGGCCGGCGACGGATCAGGGCGCCACGGGCGATATGCCCTCGGTATTCCTGAACGTATCGGAAAAGGGTAAATTTACCCTGACCAAGCTGGATGCAAACGACCATGGCAAAAAGCTCGGCGGGGCGAAGTTCCGGCTGTACGGCCCGTACGATGCGGCGCTGACCCAGCCGCCGATAGACGATGTGGACGATGCGGCGAAGTATACCGAGATCACGATCGGGGCCGATGGAACCTATACTTCTGAAGCGCTGGAACAGGGCAAGTATTTTCTGCAGGAGAGCCAGGCGCCCGAGGGCTATCTGCTGGACGATACCTGGTACGATGTAACGGTGCAGAAAAATAGCACTGCCGCCATTTCCGCATACAACGAAGAATATGCGCACCTGGCGATCTATAAATATGGCGTGCTGGGCAGCGGGCTGTACAAGACTGGCCTAGCCGGCGTGCACTTTGAGATTTACGACGCGCAGACGGGCGGTAACAAGGTGCTGGATGCGGATATCGTCTCCTCGATAGACGCTACCGGCAACCCCAACACCCCCTTTGTAGACCTGCCCGCGGGCACGTACTGGTATGAGGAGGTAGCCTCTACCGTGCCGGGCGAGTATACGCCGATCACCGGGCGGGTAGCCTTTACCCTTAGCGCGGGCCAGAACCTGACGCTGACGGTGGATAACGCCACGGTATATGGCCAGTTTGTGTTCCACAAAGTGGATGCGCGCACCGGCAACGGCGTAAGCGGGGCTGAGTTCCAGATCTTTGATGATGCGGCCTGCGCGGCCCAAAACCTGGTGGATACCGTGACGGTAGACGCAAATGGTAAGGGTACCTCGCGGCTGCTGCCGGTGGGCAAGTACTGGGTAAAAGAGAGCCGCGTGCCGGCCGGCTATTTCCAGGAGATCGAAGTGATCCGCGGTCTGGACGGCGGCGTAGCCACCGGCACGGGCAGCGGGCTGGACATTACGGAAAACGCGCAGACCGAGGTGACCGTGAAAAACGACCCGGCCGTCAGCGTGCGCATTACGAAAAAGGATGAAGCGAGCAATGCCTCCGGGCAGGATATCCTGATCGACGGGGCGACGTTTAAGCTGTATGCTACCGAGGCGGACGCGCAAGATGATAGAAACGCGCTGGCTACCCGGACCACAGACCAGGGCGGCGTGCTGGTGTTTGACGGCTTGAAGCCGGGCGAAACCTACTATTATAAAGAAACGGCTGTGCCCGCAGGTTATATCCTGGATAGCAGCATTCACGCGATCCAGGCGCCTACGACGACTGAGGCGGCGATAAAAGATATTACGGTCACCAATGCCCATGATGCGACGCTGGTCATCTCCAAAACGGGCCAGATGGATCAGCAAAATACCAATCTGGCCGGGGCGGTATTCCACCTGTATCCGCGGCTGAGTACGAATGCGGCGCAGGATAAGCAGGATGCCGGCGCCTTTGATATCCAAACCATTGCCACGCAGACGGGCGGGACCGGCAAGATGGAGCACGTGATCCCGGGGGATTACTGGCTGGAAGAGGTCACCGCGCCTGACGGGTACGATCTGCCGGATCAGCCGGTCCAGGCGATTACCGTGGCCTCGGGTGAGAATACCGCGGGCTATGCGGCCAACGTACATGCAATCGTAAACGTTGCGGGCAAGGGCAAGGTAAGCATTCAAAAGATAGATAGCCACACCCGAACCGGACTGACGGCGACCTTTGATATTTACCCGAAGAATCCGGATGGCAGCTATGCCGCCCAACCGGTAGGACAGATCAAGACCAGCGCCGCCAATAATGGTATCGGCGTATCGGGTTGGCTGGAGCCGGGGACCTATGGCCTCAAGGAAATTTCGGTCACGGGCGATTACGTGATGGAGCCGGATTATCAGGATGTGGTGATCGTGGCTGGCGAAACGGCGCATCTGGACGCGCCGCTGACCATTGAAAACCAACCCATGGGCAAGATTTTGATTAAGAAATTTGCCAAGTGGTCGTTAACGCCTGCTGGCGGCGCGCAGGAAGACGTGCGCTTTACTTTGGGCGGCGCAAAGTTTGAGATCTACCATAAAACCGGTACCTTTGCAGCGGATGCGGCCGGCGGGAAGGATTCTCCCAATTTTGTGCAGGAGCTGACCACCAGCACTGAAAATGGCCAGGCGCTTTCCCAGGCTTTGGCGCCGGGCGAGTACTGGGTCGTGGAGACTGCGGCGCCCGAGCACTACGAGCTGCCCTCGCCCAATGAGCCGGTGGCGATAACCGTGGGCGCCGACGGCGCTACGGTTGAACATTCTTTTGACAATACGCCGGAACGTGGGCGGATCAAGATCTACAAGCGGGAGCTGGGCTCTGAGGCGCTGCTGGACGGCGCGAACTTTGAGCTTTACGTAGAGGACGCGGCCGGAACGGCGTACACCATCGACGGCCAGACCAAGTACCTGACCCGGGTGGATACGGGCGATATCCAAACCGGCACCGTGGTAGGCGAAACGGGTACGGCGCTGACCATCGAGCTGGATCCGGATAAGACCTACTATCTGCGGGAGCTGGAAGGTTCGCCGCTGATGCAGGATGGCTACGAGATGGTGACCGAATGGACCGGGCCGATTCAGGTAACGGCCGCGACCATTGAACCGGTAACCGTATACAACTATAAACCGGTCACCCCTCCGGGTATTAAAGTGGACCAGGCGGGTAAGGGGCTGGAGGGCGTGTGGATCGCCGTATTCGAGAGCGTAACGGATGCGGAGAACATGCAGGCCTACCTGGCGAACCATACCATTACCGATGCCGATATGGCCAGCGCGGATTACCGCGCCAACCTGGAGGCAACCTACAACATCGCCAGCATGGCGCGCTCGGACAAGAACGGATCGTTTGCCTTCCGCGATTTGGTCCCCACCTATACCTATTATGCGCTGGAGATCACCACGCTGCCCAACTATGTGCGGGATGCGGATTACCACGTGGTCACGGTCAGCGATACGGGCGATACCTTCACCAGCGAGCTGCGCATCGTCAATAAGGCGTACCGCCAGATCTTGGTGCGCAAGGTGACCCAGCTTTCGGGCGTGACATATAACTTAAACGGCGTAGAGTTCTCCATTTACAAGGCCGAGCCTACCGGCGTTGCCGGCGAGTACACCCGCGGCGAATTTGTGACCAAGGGCTTTACCGGCACGGGCGGCGCGGCGGAGGGCTATTATAAGTCGATCCTGCTGCCCCCGGGCACATATATCGTGGTGGAGACCGCGGTGCCCGACGGCTTCCAGCTGGATGCCACCGAGCATGTGGTCACGCTGGAGGCGACGGGCGACAATGAGACCTTGGCCGATAACCCGATCAACAATATCACCAGTTATGGACGCTTTGCGCTTAAAAAGGTGGACCGGGATGCGCCGGGCACCAAGCTGAACGCGACCTTCCTGGTGGAGAAGGTGGGGGACGATACATTTGAACCCTTTACCTTCAGTACGGATAAGACGAAGGATTATTACCTCTCCGAGCTGCTGCCGGCGGGAACCTACCGCATTACCGAGCAGAGCGTGCAGGCGGGATATACCAACGCGCAGGCAGTGCGGGAGATCACCATTGAAGGCGGCAAGATCACCGACGCTTCCGGCGTGCGCAGCGATACGGTAGATGCCGATCATCCCATCGACCCGATCGCCATTGCAAACGCAAAACAGGGCTCGCTGGAGATCGAGAAGTACGGCGTGTGGCAAGGCGGGCGTGAGGGCTACCTCAATGGCGTGACCTTCCGCCTGTATAAGAACGTGACCGGCGATGCCGCGCAGGATTGCACGGGAGATGATTACCGCCAGGTCACCACGGCGGGCAACGTAAAATCCACCATCAGCAATCTGGACGAGGACGATTACTGGCTTAAGGAGTACAGCGTTGGCAACAACGGCGCTTATGCCGCCAATCTCGCTCCCATCCCTGTGCGCATTACAGCTGGGCAGACCACCCGTTTAACGGGGGATGCCGCCGTGGAGAATACCACCACTTACGGCAAGCTGAAAGTCGTCAAGGTGGATGCAAACGACGAGACGGTCAAACTGCAGGGCGCCAAGTTCGAGATTTATGATAACGCTAACGGCACGGGCACCAAGTACGATACGCTGGAGACCAATGCCCAGGGCGAGGATACCTCGGTTCTGCTGGATCCCGCCAAGACCTATTACCTCAAAGAGGTGAAGACACCGGATGGCTACATGCTGACGGACGGCGAATTTATAGGGCCTTTCAGCGTGACGGCCAACGGCCTTGCCACCTATACTGTTGAAAACGACAAGATACAGACGGTAGAGGTCTATAAGTACTATCAGGATGCGGGCAAGCACGCTGTACAGGGGGCCAAGTTCCAGCTTTACGCCAGCCGGGAAGACGCGCTGGCCGGCGCCAACCCGCTGTTTAGCGAGGATAAGACCACTAACGCCAGTGGTATCGTCAGCTTTACCGGCCTGCGCCCGGAAACGGATTATTATCTGGTAGAGCGCCAGCCGGCCGAAGGGTATGTGGCCAATCCCGCCCCGGTGCTGGTACGCACGGATAATAGCGCGAGCAAGCGCGTGGAGATCGAGAATATCCCCCAGGGCAAGATCAAGATTGAGAAACTGGCCCAGTGGGTCGATTCGGAAAATGCAGACGTTGCCGTACCGGTAGAAGGCGCGGTGTTCGACATCTATAAATGGAATGGCGATCTGGCCACCGGTTCGCGGGGCGAAAAGCTGGATATGACCATCACCACAGATGCGCAGGGCTACGGCCTTTCCGGCTGGCTGGACCCCGGTAATTATGAACTGGTAGAGAGCACGGTGCCCACAGGCTTTGATCTGGACCCGACGCACCCCAATTCCTACAAGGTAAGCGTAGCTGCCGGCGAGATCGACCAGGCGTATGTGGGCCAGGATCAGGCGATTTATAACGTGCCCAACCGCGGACGTTTTACCTTGGAAAAGCGCATTACCGGCACCGAAACGCCGGTCAGCGGCGCGGTATTTAACCTGTATAAGGAAAGCGCACAGCCGGGCGCCGCGGGGCAGTATGAACTGTACGACCCGCAGAACCCCACCTTTGAGGTGGACGGCAGTTATACCTCCGGCATGCTGCCGCCGGGCAACTATATGGTTGAAGAGGTGAGCGCGCCGGACGGCTACACGATTGTAGCGCCCAGCCGGTACGAATTCAGCATCGTCAGCGGAACTACGGTGCAATTTGAGGTGTATAACGACGCGCAGGGGCGGATCGAGCTGACCAAGCGCGGCGACGTGCAAAACGGCAGCCCGCTGCTGACGGGCGCGAAGTTCCAGCTTTATAAGGATAGCGTGGCACCCGGCAACGAAGAGCAGGATGTTAAGACGACACAAAACGGCGTATGCGCTTGGGAAAATCTGGATGCGGGTACCTACGTGATCCACGAAGTCAGCGCGCCGGATGGCTACAAAATCTCTCAGGCGGATCAGACGATCGTTATTGCTGCAGGCCAGAGCCAGTATCTGACGTATGATGCCGCTGTGACCAACGCTGCCGATAAGGGCCGCGTGGTGATCAGCAAGGTCAATAGCTTAGATCAGCCTCTGACGGGCGCGATCTTTGAGGTGTGGAGTGTAGATGCGCACGGTGATCCGGTAGAAAAAGTGGATGGGCCGCTGACCACCCAGGGCGGTATTGCCATGAGTAAGCTGCTGCCCGCTGCGCAAAGCGGCACGCGGTACCTGGTCAAAGAGATTCAGGCGCCAAACGGGTACACGCTGGACGAACGGTTCAATCCCACCAGCGAATGGGTGACCATCTATCCGCTGCATGTGCCGGCCGGTGAACAGAATCAGGTGACCTTTACCAATACGCCAACCACGGATATTCAGGGCTTTACCGGTATTATCAACAAGGGCATCACCGATACGCAGGCCGACGAGAGCCTGCTGATGCAGCCCTTTGCCACCACGTTTACGCTGCGCGATTATGCAAACGGTGAGAATAACGTAGCGATGGATGATTTTACCGTAACGGATAACAACGTGGCGATGCAGTACTACGAGAGTTCGGATTCCTCTACGCCGGTCGATAAGACGATTGCTCAGGGCGACTATGCATTTAACAGCGTGCGCATCTATAAGGCGAGCAATGCCGGCGGCGGCAGCGTCAGCGCACGGGTAGAGTACCAGACCTACAGCCAACTGGGCACGGAGGAGTGGACGCCGCTCTCGGCGACTTATACGAAGAACGATTTGCAGAACCTGGCGGACGGGCGTTTTGAAGAGGTCAACCTGGATAGCGCCCTGCCCGATGGCGTAAAGGCCATGGGCGTGCGCGTGGTGTATGAAAACGTGGGCGCCGGCTTTACGGCGCAGGGGATCGATCTGGATATTACCTTTGCGCAGCGCCAAGGCGATGTGACTGAGCACGAGATACGCCGCGTGACCAATCAGGCAAAGTTGAGCTATACCTATAGCGAGTACAGCGCCACCGGTACGGCGGTGCCGCGCAGCGTGAATCGCAACAGCAACGTGGTAACGGCTACGATCCCGCTGCTGGAGGTGGCCAAGACCCGCGTATCGCTGTCCAACACCCCCACAGGTACGATGTTCTTCCCGGGCGAGCCGGTGGAATACACCCTGCGCGCCACCAACCAAAGCGCGGATACCCCGTTTGTGGATCCTATCATTTCGATGGATCTGCCGGGCTATACCTCGCTGGACCAGTTCTATGCGGATGGGAAGACCTTTACCTTTACCAACAGCCTGGGTAAAGTGCTGACGCCTCGCATCGCATATGAATATGAGGTGCCGGCCTCGCGGCTGGACGAGAGCACGGGCCAGATCGTACAGATGGCCGGCGTGACGACCACACGCGTGGTATTTACCTTTGACGATGTGGAGCTGGCCCCGGGCGAATCGATCGAGATCAAGTATCAGGTCTACATTGCGGCGGATAAGCCTTCCGAGGTGACGCAGCTGCTCAGCCCGGCGTACTTGAGCAGTGCCTACCGGCTGCCGCTATCGGTAGAGAATCCCACGGGGGTGAGCTTTGAAAACTATATGGGCTCGCTGGTGGAAAACCCCGAGTTGGATGAAGTGGTCAACGATGAGACCGGGCTAGAGGGCCAGAACCAGTACGTAAACGCCAATGCCAACATCACCGTGCATGATAATAACGTGCTGAACATCTACAAGTATGTTAAGGGGCCGCTGAACGACGATTACCTGCCGGCCGGGCAGGTGGCCAGCACTTACCCGGGCGGGGATGTGGATTACAAGATCCGGCTCTACAACGGCTCCACCAGCCCGATCAAGACGGCGCGGATTATCGATATCCTGCCGTTCTCGGGCGATTCGTACGCGCTGCGTAACGTGGATAACGTGATCGGGCGCTCGACCGATATGCCAGGCCAGATGATCCTGACGGGTGTGGATGCGCCGGGCGCTACCGTGTACTACTCGACGGCGGATTGGTCGCAGGATACGCGTAATGCGCAAACCCCCAGTAGCGAGCTGCCCATGGCCTACGAAACGGCTACCGACTGGAGCGGCTGGACGACAACGCCGCCTGCGGATTTGAGCCAGGTAACCGCCATCGGCATTGAGATCACCTTCCCCGATGGGGACCTGATGGAGGAGCGCGACGCCTATGAGATCGAGCTGCACATGCAGGCGCCTGGGTTTACCGGCGAACAGATCGAGGAATACGTAGGCAAGCTGATCGCCAACTCCGCCATGGGCGCGGTGGTACGCGCCAGCAATACCGGCGACACCATCGATTCGGAGGACCGGGTCGAAAACGTTGAGGTGCTTTGCAACCTGGATCTGCCGCTGGGCAGCATTGGCGATTATGTGTTCCTGGACAACAACCGCAACGGCATCCAGGACGAGGGCGATACCTTTGTGGCGGATTCGCCGGTCACCCTGCACATAAAGAAGGTGACGGTGGATGGCACTACGGAATCGACCAAGACCACGGCTACGGATGCAGAAGGCAAATATCTGTTTGAGGATCTGCCCTGTAATTACCTGAAGGCGGGCGCGCCGCAAGGCTCTACCGACCCGAAGGACTATATCGGAGAGACGTACTATACCTACCGCGTGGAGTTTACCAACCCCGATACGGGCTATACGGTTACCGAGCGCTATAAAGGGGAAGACCGCACGATCGACTCGAATATCGATGAGAACTATTTCTCCGAGGAGATCACCCTTAAAGTTACGCTGGACGCCCTGGGCGTACTGCATGGCGAGGATAACGACACCATCGACGCTGGCTTCATCACGGCTTCCGCCCTGGGTAACCGGGTGTGGATGGATGAGAACCGCAACGGCATTCAGGATCCTGACGAGCCGGGCGTAAACGGTGTTACGGTCAACCTCTACCGGGCCGATGAAGCGGGGACGGTCGATCCCGTGATTTACAGGAGTACCACGACCGCCACGATCGACGGCGTAGCGGGCACTTACTGGTTTGAGAACCTGCTGCCGGGCAAGTACGTGGTAGAGTTCGACATTACGAACCTGAAGAATACCCAAGGTATTTATGAGTTTGCCTTTACCACCCCCAGCCAGGGCGTCAGCGATGTGGACGACTCCGATGCGCAGTTCGCCGCTGATGAGAGCGACCGCATCCGCCAAACGGAAGTGATCGATCTGCCGGTGAACACAAGGGATGAGACCTGGGACGCGGGGCTGATCACCTACAGCGCGCTGGGCGGCTACTGCTTTGACGACCGGGACTACGATGATGTGCAGAGCATTGGGATTCCTTTGCCCGGCACCGTGGTCACGCTTTACCGCGTGGTGGACGGCTTCCGCGAGGATACGCCGTATCGCCCGCAGGTCACCGTGGGCGAGGATGGACGGTACTTCTTCGACCGGTTGGAGGAGGGGCAGTATCAGGTCCACTTCGACTTCCCGGATGACTACCGCGCTGTGAAGGCCCATATGGACCTGAACGATACGCAGGACTCCGATGTGGAGATGGAGATCACTGCCGATCTGAACCAAGGCTACACGCCGGTGATCGACCTTGGATACAACACCGTGGACACCACCTGGGATGCCGGCGCCTATCTGCTGGGCAGCATTGGCGATTACGTGTGGTACGATACCAACCGGGATGGCATCCAGGATGCGGACGAATTGCCTGTGGCCGGCGTGCCGGTGATCCTGCAGCAGCGCCAGGGCAGTGAGGATGCTTGGTCTTTCTACGAAGAGACGCAAACCGATGAGAACGGCTACTACCGGTTTGATGGGTTAAAGAGCGGGCCAGACTCCGGATATTCTTACCGCGTGATCTTCGGCTTTGATGTAAACGAGGCGCTGACGATCACCAATGCGGGGGATGACCCTGCGCTGGATTCGGACGCGATCCCGATCTACCTGCCGGGCTGGGGCTTTGCCACCACGGTGATCGACCTGGGCTATGGCCAGAGCGATATGACCTGGGACGCGGGCATCGTAACGGAGAAGGGCAGCGTAGGCGACTTCGTCTGGTTTGACGCCAATAAGAATGGCCTGCAGGATGAAGGCGAAGCCGGCATCGAAGGGATCGAGGTCGTTCTGGAGTACAATCCCAGCGAAAATGTACTGGATGAGGCGAGCTGGATCGTCCTGGGGACGACCTACACCAATGGCGCGGGTTACTACCGCTTTGACGATTTGGATGCAGGTTACTACCGCGTGCGCTTTAACATTCCGGAAATCTATCAGGTAACCACGGCTAACGCCGGCGACACCGAGGACGCGTATATGTACGATTCGGACGCCAGCCGTGCCGGCCAGGACAATGCGTATTATTCGCGGGCTTTCTACCTGGAGCAGGGCGGGTTCGATATGACCTGGGATGCGGGCGTTTATACGCCGGATACCACCGTGACGACGCAGGGCGATGGAGGCGGCATCCAAACCGGCGATGGAAGTATGCCGGCGGGCTACCTGGCGCTGATGCTGCTGTCGCTGATCGGGATCTGCGCATCCATCGTGCAGAAAAAGAAGGAAGAACGCGGCGAATGATGAAAACGGTATGGGGCGGTGAATAGCACCGCCCCATGCGGCTTTTGGGGTAAAAATAGGCGTTTTATCACAGAAACTTTTGCAAAGTTCTTAAGATAGGCTGGTTATGTGACAGGTGTGTGACTTGCAATGTCTATCATAAGATTGTAGGACGCAAGCGGTGTCCATAAATTGTGAGCCATGAGTAAAGGGATGTGATTATGATGAGGAAAACGATACTGCGTTCGCTTACAGCACTTGTTGTAGTCTTAACGCTGGTTCTGGGGAGCTTTACAACGGTATTGGCCAGCGAGTCTGCCTTGCGGCTTGCCGCGCAGACCGCAGATGAGCCGGGTGTGCAGATTTTTACCGTGTCCAACCCCAATGGTGAGGATAAGGAGATCACCTGGGGCGATGTGAACGGCAATATCACAAAGCAGGACGTGGTGCCTGCCGGCGGCAGCA
The DNA here is from genome assembly GCF_014384745.1 of Luoshenia tenuis. Classification (NCBI taxonomy): domain Bacteria; kingdom Bacillati; phylum Bacillota; class Clostridia; order Christensenellales; family Christensenellaceae; genus Luoshenia; species Luoshenia tenuis. Next base: position 886,857 of record NZ_JACRSO010000001.1, on the reverse strand, counting down.
TTACGCTGCGCTATCCCGATGCGCAGATGCAGGGCGTGCGGATCTACGTGAGCTATACGCTTAACGGGGCGGCTAAAACGCTGTACGCCATCGGCGCAAATAAGTACAACATCACCATCAAATACATGTCCGGCGGGGTAGAGCTCCAATCCCAAAAGCATGCGGTGAGCGGTAACTATACCCATACGGCCCCGGCCACCCTTACGTCGAGCGGGAAGACCTATGAGTTGGCTTCGGCCTCCAGCCAGACCCACATGTTTGGCAAGAGCAGCACGACGATGACCTTTGAGTATAAAGAGATCGTCAAGCAGCCCTATCAGATCTCGGTGACCTATGTGGATACCAGCGATACCCGCCTTGGCGGCGCCACGCTGGACGTGGCCGTAGATGCTACGGTGAACCACGATAACCCCAAGACGTTGAGCGTGAACGGCCGCAACTATCAGTTGATGACGGGGCAGCCCTCTTCGATCAGCCATGCCTATGGTACGGCGACGCGCAGCTACAAAATCTATTACGAGCTGGTGCAGGAACCTGCCGCTACGGCATATAACGTTAACGTACAGTATGTGGATGGCAGCGGAAAGCTGCTGGGTTATAAGCGTGTGACGGTACCGGTGAATGAGACGGTAAATATCGATATTCCCGCTAGCATCGCCACAGCCAACGGTAGCCAGTATAACCGCGCCTCTGGAGAGCCGGCTACGATCACCCACGCCTTTGACAACACTAAGCGCACTTATACGGTGCGTTACGATCTGGCGGTCGCCACCGCGCCGTACGAGATTCGCATTAATTATCTGTCTTCTGCTAATGGGGCTACCCTTGCGACGGAAACGGTGACGGTAAACCTTAACTCCACGGCGACCTTTGAGGCGGTCTCTTCCTTTGAGCGGGACGGCACCACGTATTACCTGGCCTCGGGCCAGAACCGCAATATCGCCCACGCATTCTCTAACAGCCAGCGCGTGTACAACTTCTACTATAACGTGCAGGGCCAGGAGGAGAGCAGCTACGCGGTTACGGTGCAGTATGTAAATATTGCGGATAACAGCATTCTCTACCGCACGGAACAGGTAGTTTCCAGCGGTGGGAGCGTATCTTTCGACCTGCCGGCGACCTACACGGTTGACGGTACGGAGTATAAGCTGGTTTCTGGACAGGAGCAGACGATCGACCACGCGTTCTACCTGCCGCGCCGCGTATACTCGGTGTTCTATCAAAACGCGGCCGATAATACGGAAAATGTGGTCATTACCGATAATACGACCGGCGTAACCACCATCATCACGCCGGAGGGTACCACCACTGTTGTGACCGACGGGGAAGGCAATATCGTCGAGGCGACGGAGGAGGATCTGGTGGACATCCTGGATAATCCGGTTCCCGCTGCCGCGGGAACGGAACCAGAGGATGACGGCGGCGACGTAGTGGATATCCCGGATTCGGAAGTGCCTGCTGCCGCGGCTGAACAGCCGGCGAGCCAGGCCTGGATCTGGTGGACGGTCGCCGGTGCGGCCGTGCTGGTAGCTGGCGGTATCCTTTGGATCGTGCTGAAAAAGAAGAAAGCGGCTGAAGCGAAATAGTTTGGATGATTAAAAACAGGCGTCCGTGTTGGCGGGCGCCTGTTTTCTTTTGCTAAGACTTATACATATTGTGCGCGGGCTTGCGGCGGCGTATAGTGGAAGGGGAGGTGAAACGATGATCATCAGTGCCAGCCGGCGTACGGATATTCCCTGCTTTTATTCCGATTGGTTTTTTGAGCGCATTCGGGCGGGGAAGGTGTGGGTGCGAAACCCCGTAAACCTGCACCAGATCAGCGAAATTTCTCTTTCGCCGGAGGTGGTGGACGGCATTGTCTTTTGGACAAAAAATCCCACGCCAATGCTGAATCATCTACATCAACTACACCAGTATATGTATTACTTCCAGTTTACGCTCAACGCTTATGCGAGCGATGTGGAGCCCCGGCTGCCCGATAAGCAGCGCGTGCTGATCCCGGCTTTTCAAAGGCTTTCGGATGCCGTCGGCCCGGAGCGGGTGGTCTGGCGGTACGACCCTATTTTTTTGACGCGGCGCTACACGATGGAAAACCATATTCGTTGCTTTGCGGCGCTGGCCAAGCGCCTTTCCCTCTATACAAAGCGGTGTACTATCAGTTTTTTGGATTATTACCGCAATACCGCCCAAAACCTGGCCGGCCTGACATTGCAGCATTTTACCCCGGCGGAACAAAGGCGCCTGGCCAAAGCCTTGGGCGAGATCGCCCATAGTTATGGACTGGAAATCGACGCCTGTGCCGAAACACTGGACCTAGAGGAATACGGGATTGGACGCGCCCGATGTATCGATGGGGAATTGCTGGGCCGGTTGCTGGCCTGCCCGTTGGCCGTGCGCAAAGATCGGAACCAGCGCCTGGCGTGTGGATGTGCCGAAAGCATCGATATTGGTGCGTATAACACCTGCCCAAATGGTTGCCGGTATTGTTATGCTAACTATAGTGAAAGCCTATTGCGGGCTAATGGCGGCCAGCACGACCCGCATAGCCCCCTGCTGACCGGAGTACCGGTGGAGGGCGACCGCGTGAGCGTAAAAAAGATGTATTCGCTGCGAGAGCAGCAAATGCGCTTGACGGAAGTATGAGCGGATCAATGCTCAGCGCGTTCCAAAGCCCTTCCATGAGGCGGAAGGGCTTTTTATGATCTGGGATAAAAAATCGATGTGATGTATTGACTTGGAGTTTGCTCCAGGCGGTACAATGAGGGCGTAAAGGGCAAAAGCCGATTTGACGAGGATGGGAGTGTTGAAAATGAACGGATTGGATAACGGTATATTTCCGCGCGGAGAAAAGATGCCGCCGGAGCTGTCCCCTAATTTTATAGGGAAGGCCTATTTGCATATGCTGGTCCCGGGGGGAAATGCGTGGAACTGCCCCATCGGCAATGTGACCTTTGAGCCGGGCTGCCGCAATAACTGGCACCGCCATCCGGGCGGGCAGATTCTGCTTGTCACCTCTGGCAGGGGCTGGTATCAGGAGGAAGGAAAGATGGCACGGGAATTGCACCCGGGCGATGTGGTGACCATCCCGGCGGATGTCAAACACTGGCATGGGGCAGCGCGGGATACAGAGATGTCCCATATCTCCATCGAGACCAACTGCCAGGCAGGGCCGGCCCAATGGCTGGAACCCGTGGATGAGGCGTTTTACCAGGCGTTAAAATAAGAGGAGGAAGAAAAATGGAGCAGAATAACGGTAAAATATTAGTCGTCTATTATTCCCATTCAGGCAATACGGAAACGATCGCCAGGTTGATCGGCCAGGAGAGCGGCGGAGTATTGGCTGAAATACGGCCGCAGGCCGCTTATCCCCAGGATTATAACACTGTGGTGGCACAGGCTAAGGGGGAAATACAAAGGGGGTTCTTGCCGGCGCTGGCGCCGGATGCGGTGCCTGACCCGGCGGAGTATGATGTGGTTCTGATCGGCACGCCTAACTGGTGGAGCACGGTGGCGCCGCCCATTGCTACTTTCTTGACGGAAAACGATCTAAATGGAAAAACGGTGGCGCCTTTTTGTACCCATGGCGGCGGAGGGTTAGGCCATATTGAGCGGGATATTCAGCGGCTATGTCCCCATGCAACCGTGCGGCGCGCCTTTGAAACCTATGGCGACGGCGGCGCAGGCGCCCGCGCCAAGGTGCTGGCCTGGCTTAAAGAGATCGGGTTAAAAGCTTAAATACACTAGAACGAAATGCCCCACAGGAGTTGCCTGTGGGGCATTGGCTTGGACTAATCGTCAGATCGCTGATAGACGGAGGAGAGCTGGCGCAGCAGCTTTTCGATCTCGGCGGGCGTGTCCTGCCGCCTTAAAAATCGTTCCAATTCCGCTTTAGAGGCGTAAAAGAGATAATTCATACGGTATTTATCGCCGCCCTCAAAACCTGCGCCCACCTCCAGCACGCGCTCTTGCGCGGTTTGATATCCGGCGCGGATCAACAGTTTAAATTCATCACAATAGGTATCCTGCTCGGGATTGGGGAACGTCAGGCTGTAGGGGGTAAATTTGCCGCTGCTGGCAATGCGGCCCCAGGGCTCATCTAAGATATGGGCAATAGCGGCGGCAATCATCTCATGGAACGTATGGAACATAAGGATACCTCGCTTTCTGTTTTTTAGCCGGCGGAGCAAGTTAACTTACTTTTAACGCTATTATAGCATGGGTGTGCCTGCGCATGAACCCCCTACTGCACAGGTATTAATGGAATGCTAATTTGACTTTTGCTGCCCTTTGTGGTTATAATTAATATAATTAACACATTTTTTTTATTCATATTTGCGTAAATTCTGCGGATTATGGATGGTCATTTCGAGCAAAACTATACGAGGAGGGAAGATATGATCGAATTTGAGGGCGTCTATAAAGCCTACAAAAGTAAATCTGTGTTATACGATATCAATATGGAGATCCGGTCGGATGAGATTTTTGTGCTTATCGGTTCCAGCGGCTGCGGCAAAACTACGCTGCTCAAGATGATCAATAAGCTGATCTCCTTTGACCGGGGCGATATTCGCATCGATGGGGAGAGTATCAACAAGATCAGCGGTACCCTTTTGCGCCGGAAGATAGGCTATGTGGTGCAGGATGGCGGGCTGTTCCCGCACATGACCATTGGAGAGAATATTGGCGTGATCCCCAAAATGCTAAAGCAGCCTCAGGCGCAGATCGAACAGCGGGTGGATGAGCTGCTGCGCATGGTCAACCTGGAGCCCAACTTATACCGCGACCTGTACCCGGCCCAGCTCAGCGGCGGCCAAAAGCAGCGCGTGGGCGTGGCCCGGGCTTTCTCGGTAAATCCGGATATTATTTTGATGGACGAACCCTTTAGCGCCTTGGACCCGGTTACGCGCAACGAGCTGCAAGATGAGATCTACAACCTGCAGCATCAGTTCCACAAGACGATCGTATTCGTAACCCACGATATGGACGAGGCGATCCGCCTGGCGGACCGAATTTGTATCATCCAGGACGGACGCATCGTGCAGCTGGATACCCCCGAGCAGGTGCTGCGCCACCCGGCCAGCAGCTATGTGGAGCAGTTTGTGGGCAAGAACCGCATCTGGTCCAGCCCTGAGTTTATCAAAGCTGGGGATATTATGGAGGTGGACCCCTGCCGCATCTCCAGAGGGCGCACGGCGATACAGGCGGTGCAGAGCATGAACCACCGCAAGGTAGACAGCGCCTTGGTCACAGAGGGGCGCAAGCTGGTGGGCATCGTGCGGCTGAAAGACCTGCGCAATTTTAAGGATTACACCATCCCCCTGGAGCACTTTATCTCGGAGGATTACCGTACCGTGTACGAGGATGATTCGCTGCAGGATATTATCAATACCATCGACTATAACCAGTCCGGCATCATCCCGGTCATCACACATGAAGATGAGCTGGTGGGCTACCTGACCAAGAGCAGCCTGCTGGCTACCCTGAGTAAGCAGTATATGGACGAAGGAGAGGAGGGGATGCTGGGTGTCTAACTTTTTTACGCTGCTTGTGGATAAGCGATGGGAGCTGTTGGACCTGTTCGTCGAGCATATGAACATGACCACCATCGCGGTTCTGATCTCGCTGGCCATCGGCGTGCCGCTGGGCATTTTGATCTGCCGCAGCAAAAAGGTCTCCAGCATCGTGATCGGCATCGCCAATGTGTTCCAGTCCATCCCCAGCCTGGCGCTGCTGGCCTTTGCGGTGCCCTTTGTGGGCATCGGCACCAAGCCGGCCATCATTATGGTCATCGTCTATGCGCTGCTGCCCATCATTAAAAACACCTATACTGGCATCTCGGGGATCGACCCTAAGATGATCGAGGCGGCACGGGGAACGGGCCTGAACCGAACCCAGCGGCTGTTTAAGGTGCAGCTGCCTATCGCCGCCCCCTTTATCATGGCAGGCGTGCGCATATCCGCAGTAACGGCCGTGGGTACGATGACCATTGCCTCCTTTGTGGGCGCGGGCGGCCTGGGCTGGTTTATCAACCTGGGGCTGAACTCCGGCGACCCAGCGATGGTGCTGCTGGGCGCCATTCCGGCCTCGCTACTGGCGCTGCTGTTGGATTTTATCCTCTCCAAGCTGGAAAAGGTGATCACCCCCGAGGGGCTTAAACCCGCGGACCAGATCCAACACGTATCCCGCAAAAAGCGCAGGCGGCAAAAGGCCGTTGTTTTTGCCCTATGCGGTATTTTGGTGGCGCTGCCCATCGGCACCAATATCGCAGAGAGCATGGGCGGGCAGGATCGTACCGTCGTCATCGGCACCTCAAACTTTACCGAGGCCATCATCCTTGGTTATGTGTATAGTGAGCTGATCGAAGCGAATACCGATTTGACTGTGGAGCAGAAATTCAACCTGAATGGGACGACCATCTGCTTTAACGCCCTCAAGGGCGGCAGTATCGATATGGTGACCAGCTATACCGGCACGGCGCTGACCGGCATGCTGCAACAGCCCATCTCCAGCGATGTGGATGGGGTTTACGATACGGTCAAGACCATGATGCAGGAGCAGTTCGGTATCCGGGTCTCCCAGCCCCTGGGCTTTAATAATAACTATGTGCTTAGCGTGCGTCCGGAAACGGCGCAGCAATATAACCTGGAAAAGCTCTCCGACCTGGCGGCAGTCTCCTCGGAGCTGCGGCTGGGCGCTACGGTGGACTTTATCCAGCGCGAGGATAACCTGCCCAGCTTGAAAGAAGAATACGGCATAAATTTCAAGGAGGAAAACGGCCTGGCGGCCAATATTCGCTATCAGGCGATCACCAGCGCTCAGGTGGACATCATTGATGCGTTCTCCACCGATGCAATGCTGGAAAAGACTCAGCTGACGACCCTGGAGGACGACCGCAACTTTTTCCCGCCCTATTATGCCATCAACTTGGTGCGTGAGGAAACCCTGGAGCAGCATCCGGAATTAGAGGGGGTGCTGGCCAAGCTGGACGGCGTGCTGGATGAGCCTACTATGCGCAATATGAACTACCAGGTGGACGTAGAGGGCAAAGACGCCCAGCAGGTAGCGCGCGATTTTCTGACGGAAAAGGGATTGATCTAAAGCGCGACGATGAAAAAGGCTCCGGCATTTTGCCGGAGCCTTTTCTTTGCTCTACCGGGGCAGGGCGCAGGGGTAATAGGGGATGGTAAATTCCATGATGCCGCTGGAATAGGGCGCGATGGCGTACTGCTGGTAAAAGATGACTAGCCCCTCCGGGGTCAGGTAGAAATTCTGAGGGTTGAATTCGGCAATGACGTTCTCCTCATAATTGTCAAAGTAAATATCATTGCCCGCGGCGATCTGCTCGGCGATCTGGCCGATGATCTGCTCGGTCAGATCAATTTTATAGTCGAAATTGCGCGGGAAGAAGTCCTGCAGCGTCAACGCGCAGCCCGTTTTCGCGTCCCAGGAGTGGCCGTAACGGGTGGTATTGCCGTGGGCGCCGCCGGTAAATATGTATTGGTCCCAGTAGAGGCTGAGGGTACAGCCGTTATTTAGGGTGACCGTATAGTTGGCCACCAGCTCGTAGGGCATGACGGGGAAGCCGTTTTCCTGGTCGTAGTCGTACTGGTCAGCGGCGGCTGCAAACAAATCCTTACAGGCGTAAAGGGCCAAACGTTGGGCGCACTGGCTGTAAAAGGCGTTGATCTTTTCCAGGCCCTTTTCGCATCCCTCTCCCTCGAATTGGGGATAGCGGATATCGTAGTGCAGGATAGGAGTAAAATCATACTCCAGTTCTTGGGTCAGCTGCTGCTCGGTTATAGTAATTTCACATGCCATTTGCATCATCCCTCCTTACAGGCATGATATGCAGAGAGGAGAAAAATTGCGCATGCCGCCGCCCCGCCGGATGGATGGCAAAACAGGGGCCGCGCGGGCGCGTGCGGTGCTGGTAATGGGCCTTGTGCGGGAAGATGAAAAAGAAAGGGCGAAAATTATTTTTAAAAATAGGTTGACAACGGGATTGTATTTGTGCTATTTTTTAACCAATCAAAAAACCTTTGATGTGGAAGTTAAACCGCAGAGCGCACCTACAGAGAGCGGGCGATGGTGGAAGTCCCGTGGAGAGCGGCGCGGCAAATGGTCCACTGAGGGCGAGGGGAAAGGCCGGGGTCACCGGCCCAGTATCTAAGACGTAGGCCGGCGTTAACGGCAGAAAATGTGTTGGCATTTTTGTAAGAGAGGGGCCTTGATGCGATGGTGCGTTGGGGCCGTATAAGGTGGTACCGCAGATATTCAGTCTGCCCTTATAGAAGGGGCAGGCTTTTTTATTTGCCTGAATCGTCCTTTTCTCTTACGCCAGCCGAAAATTTGAAAGGATGGTTGGAAAATGGAAACGATGGAGAAACGGACACAGGAACAAAACGCACAAAAGCGGGTGGTCGCCGTGCAGGAGAAAAAGGGGTTGGGCATCTCGGAGATATTGCTGATCGGCATTTTGCTGGCCGCCGGCGCGGTGCTTAAATTCTTTGTAGGCTCCGTCATCAACTTTGGGATGAAACCCAATTTCATCATAGCCATGTACTGTCTGGTGATGCTGCTGATCCGGCCCAAGGTTTACGAGGCGGCGATCATCGGCCTGCTGGCCGGGGCGATCTGCCAGTTCTTCCCGGGGCAGCCGTATATCAACATTGCCAGCGAACTGGTGGGCGCGGTCGCCATGGTGCTGCTGATGAAGATCCCCATGAAGATCGGCAAATTTTCATTGGCGCCTGTGGTATGCACCTTTCTGGCCACGCTGGTCAGCGGGTTCGCCTTTATCGGCATCATGTATTTGATGTACTATACGGGGGCGGATATCACCCCCACGCCGCTGGCAGCCTTTATGGCCATCATCTTTGGCACGGCTACCATTAACGCGGTGATCGTGCAGGTGCTATTCCCGCCGCTGAAACTGGCTTTTCGGCGCAAATAGAAAGGCGGTAACACCATGATCCGGATTCGGGATTTGAGCTTTAAATATCAGGGCGACGAGGGCTTTGCCCTACAAAATGTGGATATGGATATAGCAAAGGGCGACTTTGTGGGTGTTATCGGCGCCAGCGGCGCGGGAAAGTCTACGCTGATCTACGCCATCGGGGGCGTGGTGCCGCACCACTACACCGGCGATTTTTACGGAAGCGTGTGCGTAAAAGGACAGGATACGGTGGAGACCCGGCCGGATGAACTGGCATTGACGGTGGGCAGCGTTTTCCAGGATATTGAAAGCCAGCTTACGGCCATGACCGTGGAGGACGAAGTGATCTTCGGCCTGGAGAATTACGGGACGCCGCGCGAGCTGGTGGCACAGCGGTTGGTACAGGCGCTGGAGATGACCGGAATCGAAAACCTGCGCCACCGGGCCCTGGACACCTTAAGCGGCGGGCAAAAGCAAAAGGTGGCCATTGCAGCCATTCTAGCTTTGCAGCCGGAGATACTGGTGCTGGATGAGCCTACGGGCGAGCTGGACCCCCGCAGCAGCCGGCAGATCTTTGAACTTTTAAGGAAGCTTAACCGGGATTATGGGACAACGATCGTCGTGGTAGAGCAGAAAATCATGCTGCTTAGCGAATTTGCGGGGCGGCTTGTGGTGATGGAAAAGGGCGGCGTGGCCTATGATGGCGGCGTGCGCGAGGTTTTGGGCCACAGCGAGGCGCTGCGGCGGATGGGGATCAACGTGCCGCGCGTGGTCTCGCTGGCGGAAGAGCTGCGCGATAGGGGCCTGTATGACGGGCCGACCCCGCTCAACCTGGACGAGGCGGAGCAAATGGCAAGGCGGGTGATGGGCGCATGATCCGGTTTGAAAACGTATCCTTTCGCTATCCGGGCGGCGCGCAGGTCAAGGCGCTGAACTTTGAACTGAACAAAGGCGACTTTGCCGTATTGGTCGGGGCCAACGGCGCCGGTAAATCGACGGTAAGCAAGCTGTGCAACGGTCTGCTCAAGCCCCAGGAGGGGCATGTCTTTGTGAAAGGGCAGGATACGCGCAGCGTCCCCACCAGCACGCTGGCAAAGGACGTAGGTTTTCTGTTTCAGAATCCGGACCGGCAGATCTGCCAGCCGACGGTGGAAAAGGAGATCGGCTTTGGTTTGCAGTTTGCGATAAGCGATGAGGCTGCCCGCGCGGCCCGCTGCCGGGCAGTGCTGGATGCTTTTGGCTTTGAGGGCGATAGGGTGCCCTTCTCCATGAGCCGGGGAGAACGCCAGCGCATTGCCCTGGCCTCCGTGATCGCCGCCCGCCCGGATATCCTGATCCTGGACGAACCCACAACGGGGCTGAATTATCAGGAGTGCGTCAGGATCATGTCGCTGCTGTGCGAGCTTAACGCTGGCGGGACTACGATTTTAATGATCACCCACGATATGGAGCTGGTGCAGGACTACGCACAGCGGGTCCTGGTGCTTTGCGAGGGTGAGCTGATCGGCGACGGGCCGGTGCACACGGTCATGCGGGATGAGGCGCTGCTGGCCCGCGCGGCCCTGCTGCCAGCACAGATACCGGGGCTGGCGCTGCGCCTGGGCCAGGGCTTTGAGCAGATCAATACCGTGCAGGAGATGGCGGCGGAACTGGAAAGGCGGTGTAGCTAAAATGGGCGGATTTTTGGATTATATTCCGGGTGATACCTTTTTACACAGGCTGAACCCCGTCACCAAACTGGTGCTGGCGTTCTTGCTGTGCGCGGCCTGTTTCTGCGCAGGCAGCATCCCCTTTGTGTTGGGGGTGATCGCCCTGAATCTTTTACTGGCCGCCAGCGCTGGCGCACTGCCGCGTGCCCTGCGGCTGTTACTGGCATTGGCAAAACTGGCTTTGATGTTTTTTGTGATCCAGCTGCTTTTTGTGCAGGAGGGAAGGGCGCTGGTGAACCTGCCGCTGGGCCTGATGATCACGGACAAAGGATTGGCCTTTTCTACCCTGCTGGCCCTGCGTCTGATCGGCGCGACGCTGCCGCTGGCGCTGATGCTCTCGGTCACCCAGATGAGCGATTTGACCGGAGCGCTGGTACAGCAGCTGCACATTCCCTATCGCTATGCCTTTGCGCTGATGACGGCGATCCGCTTTATCCCCACCTTTAACCGGGAGATGAAGGATATTATGGAGGCGCAGACGGCGCGGGGCGTGGCCTTTGACACTAAAAACTTCTTCAAAAAGGTCGGGTTGATCCTTCCGCTGTGCGTGCCGCTGCTGGTCAGTTCAGTCGGGCGGATCAACCAGGGGGCCATTGCAGTGGAGCTAAAGGGCTTTAACCGCCGCAGCCGAACCAGTGGATATAAGCGTTATGCTTTCCGGCTGTGGGATGCAGCGGCTGCCGGCAGCGCGGCCGCACTGGTGGTATTGGCCGCCGTGCTGTAAATGGATATTTAAAAGAACCCCAAGCCCTGCGTGGGTTTGGGGTTCTTTTGGGTTATATGGTATAATAAACAAGATAAATGCCTGCAAAGCTATGGGCGGATAAGTTCTTACTTTGGCGTAAGGCATATCCCGCTCCACAGGACAGGCGGCGTTAACCAGCAGAAACGAGGGATATTATGAAGCGCACTGACCAGCGTTACCGCGAATATGTGGAGATATTGAACCGGGAACTGGTGCCGGCCATGGGCTGCACGGAACCCATCACCATTGCTTATGCAGCCGCAAAGGCGCGTGAGACCCTGGGCGCTGTGCCCCAGCGGGTAAAGGTAGAGGCCAGCGGCAACATCATTAAAAATGTAAAAAGCGTGGTAGTGCCCAATACCAATCACCTAAAGGGTATTGAGGCCGCCGCTGCCGCGGGCATTATCGCAGGAGATGCCGGCCGGGTGCTGGAGGTGCTCAGCAACGTAAGTGAAGCGCAAAAGGCTGCGATAGCGGATTATTTGGCCTTAAATGTGATAGAGGTATGCCGCGCGCAGTCGGACTATGTCTTTGACATTACCGTCACGGTTTGGGCCGGTGCGGATGAGGCGCGCGTGCGCATCGTCCATTATCATACCAATATCGTGTTGATCGAAAAAAACGGTGAAAAGCTGATGGATCAGATGCTGGATTGCTACCGTGCGCCTGCGCAGGAAAAAGCGGAGCAGCCGGAGGATTGCCTGAATATCGAGGAGATCATCGATTTTGCCAACAGCTTGGCCGTCGAGGATGTTCAGCCGGTTTTGCAGCGGCAGGCACAATACAATATGGCCATTGCCGAGGAGGGGCTGCGGGGCAACTATGGCGCCAATATTGGCCGAGTGCTGCTCAAGACCTATGGGGAGCGCGTAAGCAACCGGGCCAAGGCCAAGGCGGCGGCCGCGTCCGATGCCCGTATGAGCGGATGCGAGTTGCCGGTGGTGATCAATTCCGGCAGCGGCAACCAGGGCATCACCGCCTCGATCCCGGTGATCGAATACGCCCGGGAGCTGGGCGTGGGCAAGGATAAGATGTACCGCGCCCTGGCCCTTTCAAACCTGGTGGCGATCCACCAAAAACGGTGCATCGGCACGCTTTCGGCCTATTGTGGTGCGGTCAGCGCCGGCGGGGCGGCGGGCGCAGGCATCGCCTATCTCCATGGCGGCGGGCTAAAGGAGATCGCACATACCCTGGTCAATTGTCTGGCGATCACCTCGGGCATCGTATGCGATGGGGCAAAGTCCTCCTGTGCGGCCAAGATCGCTGTGGCCATTGACGCGGCGATTTTAGGTTATGCGATGTATGAGGATGGCCAGCAATTCCGCGCGGGCGAGGGGATCATCAAAAAGGGTGTGGAAGCCACCATCTCCAGCGTGGGGCGCTTGGGCAAAGTCGGCATGCGGGAGACCGATAACGAGATCATCCGGATCATGATCAACGCGGAGGAAGAAAAGTAAAAGCAAGCGCGAACTATAGAAAAGAAAGAGCCGGCAGTTTTGACTGCCGGCTCTTTTGCGCTTGTTTAGATCACGCGCTTGGTCTTCCAACGGCCGCTCTTATAGCGGAACCAGAAGATGATGGCACGCACCGCCCAGTCGATGTACATGGCGTACCACACGCCCTGCAAACCCATGTTAAAGCCCTGCGCCAGGATATAACTAAAGCCGATGCGGAAGATCCACATAGAAATGACCGAGGCGACCATGGTAAACTTGGCATCCCCTGCGGCGCGCAGAACGTTGGCAAAGGGGAAGGCGATGGGCCACAGCAAGGCGTTGACCACGCAGAATATCTGTAAAATCTGTATGGCCAGCGTGGTGGCCTCCGGGCTCAGGTTAAACATGCCCACCAGCGGATAGGCCAGCGCAAAGATGATCAGGTTCATGGCGGCCATGGCCGCGTAGATCAGCCCCATCAACCGGCGAGTATAATACACCGCCTGGTCGTACGCATCCGCCCCCACACATTGGCCGATGACGGTGATCATCGCCAGGCCGATCGCCAGGCCGGGCACGTTGATGACGGAGGTGACGCTGTTGACAATGGCGTTTGCCGCAATGGCCGAAGTGCCGAACAGGGCGATCAATCCCTGCACCATCAGCTTGCCAATTTGGAACATACCGTTTTCCAGCCCGTTAGGGATGCCGACCTTCATAATGCTTTTGACCATCTGCGGCTTATACTCAAAGTGCAGCAGACCGTCCACATAGATCATGTTATCGTGGTTGCGGATCAAAACCAGCATGACCCCAGCGGCCAGCGCACGGGAAACCAGTGAGGCGGTGGCTGCGCCCGCAACGCCCCAGCCGCACCCAAAGATTAGGATGGCGTTGCCGCCGATGTTGACCACGTTCATCAGCAGGCTGGTCAGCATGGAGACCTTGCTGTTGCCCATGGAGCGGTACAGCGCGGCGATAGAGTTATAAATCGCTAAAAACGGATAAGAAATGGCGGAAAGCCAGAAATAGGTCAACGCGTTTTCCATTACGTCAGCTTCAATGCTGCCAAATACCAGCTGCAAGATGCCTTTTTGAAAGACCAACGCCAATGCCATGAGAATCAGCGAGAGCAGCGTGGAGGTATAGATCAGCTGCTTGGCAGCAGTGCGCGCGTTTTTATGCTCCTGCCGGCCCAGGTACTGGGAAACCACCACCGCTCCGCCGGTGGCCAGCGCTGAAAAGATCTGGATCAGCAGAATATTAATGGAATCCACCAACGATATACCGGAAACCGCGGCCTCGCCTGCGGAGGTGACCATAACGGTATCGGCCATACCTACGGCCATAGCCAGAAACTGTTCGATGATCAGCGGCACGATGAGCTTGCGCAGCATCTGCCGGGAAAAGAGCTTTTGTTGGGGGACAAGGGTTTCGCTGGGCATAGAATGCTCCTTTCGCTATTATGATCTTCTTTTATCGTAGGCTATACTATTATATATAAAAGAAAAGCCCCACAGGAAGAACGGAGGATACAGGAAAGCCCGCTATGGCACTTAATAAAGTGTTAGCAGGCAAACCGGTCAAAAAAACTTAGGCATCTAAAAGGTTATAGCTTTTTAAAGGATTTGTCAAGGCTGCTTAATGTTAGCAAGACAGGACCGGCATGAAAAAAGCTTCCCTATATTATATAAGGAAGCTTTTTTGCAAGGCTCAGTTTTTACTCGGGGATAACGTTGACCGCCTGCAGGCCGCGGTTGCCGCTTTCGGTATCAAACGTTACGTGCTGGCCCTCGTTCAGGGTCTTATAACCATCCGTCTGGATCGCGGAGAAGTGTACGAACACATCCTCGCCGTTTTCCATCGAGATAAAGCCATAACCTTTTTCTGCGTTAAACCATTTTACCGTTCCGTGATTCATTGATCGGTACCTCCAAAATATTCTTTCTTATCCCAGACGCATGAAAAATCGCGTGCAGTCGTAAATCATTTAAACGATGCTAAATGATTTACAACCACACGCGAAATCAATCCATCCATCTAAAATACTTTACCACTATAGCATTGACGAAAGACATTGTCAATATCCCTTTACAGAGCAAATCTATAAAGCGGATACTTGAAAAGGGTTTTCTACATTATATAAGGGGAATGGTAAAGAACCTGAAAAGTTTGTGCCATTTTGCCGCGGCAGACGATTTGAGGATATGAAAGAACCAGAGAAGCAGAGACTACAGAATTTCACACTTCGTAAAATACAAACAACCCAATAAAATCACGTGATGAAAAATATATTGTGAAATTGATTTGCTTGGGAATACAATATTGAGTACTTATAATCATTATAAATAAAACTATAAGTCTATCTTTAAAAAAGCTGATTATACAAAAAGTGGGAAATATTTACCCTAAAAGTGTAGATTTCAGGTGTGGATATGGTGCGTTAACGTAAAATTTAACCGTAAATCTGACAAGTTTTGCACCGCGTTAAGGGACTGAGACCTGCTGCAAAGAAGCAAAGGGAATTGAGAAAAAGTTATATTTTTGTAATAAATTTAAAAAAATTTTAAATTGTATAAAACAGAATAAAAATGCGAGGCGGATTGGCTCAAGATCGGTGTGGAAGAAGCAAAGCTGCCATGAAAAACGTAAAATACGCAGGATTTTGCAACTTAGATACAACACCTTTACATTTGCCGTTTACACGATGGCTGTTAAAATGTGGGACAAGTCCAATAAAACGCGGAAAAAATGCTGCAAACACTGGACTGCCAGGCCTTTGCGGGATATGAGAGTACTATGGACTTGTTTTGGTATGCTAATTGCATGCTTTAAAGCGTTAAAATACCATCAAGATTTACGGAGCGGTTGGAAAGACATTTAGGCTAAATTAAATGAAACAAAAACGATAAAAAACGATCAAATATGACCTTTTTGAAAATCTATATATAAATCGATATAAAAGACTATTGAAATGATAAAATACCAATATTTATCATGTATTATGGGGTTGCATTTTTTCAAAAACGGCGTATATAATGACTATCGATCGCTCACAATTGGATGTGTCAGAACAAATTGGCGTATTCTGGCACGTCAACCAAACGGCCTCAATGGACAGGAACGCACAAAGTGTGCGCCTGAAAAGGAGGGCCGCAAGGAAGGAGATTTATACTGTGAATAATCAAGCGATGGCTTCCGTCTTGCTGGGGGCGATGATGATCCTAAGGATCGGCCAGCCGGCGGACGCAGTTCCGTCTGAGGTAACGCAGCCGCGTACGACGCAGGTGCAGACCCTGACGGGGGAAGCCAAACCGGTCCCGGAGAATTTGATCAAGTGGACCATGCAGACGCAAGAAGAACAGGAAAAAGAGCGTTGCCAATGGATTACGGATCCCGCGGCGCAGGTGCGCGAGTTGAAATTGGCTGACAGCAAGCTCCAGGCAGAAAAAGAAGCCCAGGAGCGCGAGGCGGCCCAAAAGGCTGCAGAGGAAGAGGCGGCGCGCAAGGCTGAGCAGGAACGTAAAGAACAGGAAGCAGCTGCGAAAAAGGCAGCGCAAAAAAAGGCGGCGGCCAAGAGCCAGAGCGCCAGCGCTGTACAGGCCAGCGGCGGCAGCATTGAGGTAGGCGGCAGGAGTTACCGGGTGGTTTCCAGCACGAAGGCGAAGATCACCGCCTATACCCATACGGGCAACCGCACGGCATCGGGCGCCTGGCCCAGCGCGGGTATGGTAGCGGTGCCTAAAAAGGCATTGCGCAGCAACCTGCCTTTTGGAACAAAGATCTATATCGAAGGATACGGCATTGTAACGGTGAGCGATACGGGCGACAGCCGGATGGAGAATTACGGCGGCCTGTGGCTGGATATTTTTATGGACAGTGAATCGGCCTGCCGCCAATGGGGCGTGGCCAACCGTACCGTATATGTTTTAGCATAAGAAGAACGGGCGCCTCCATGGACGCCTGTGTAGAAGAAAAGCCCTCCCGGTATTCCCGGGAGGGCTTTTCACGTGGATACGCTGTTTGGTATAATGAACTTAAAGCGCGGGGCGCGGCATATTATAGATAGAAAATGTGAAGGACGGGACCTTGAAGGAGGGGGAAAAGATGCGTAAGTTTCCAAGAACGCAGATCGGCGGGTTGTCGGTATCCAGGATGATTATCGGATCCAACTGGTTTTGTGGGTACAGCCACACGTCAAAAGCGCAGGACGACTATATTAAAGAGCATATCCACAACCGCGAGGCCATGGCGAAGATTTTGGAGGTCTTTTTCCGCGCGGGGGTAGACACTTTTATGGCGAACATGACCGATGAGGTGGTGCGGGACGCGGTGCATATGGCCCAGGATGCTACCGGCGTAGGGTGCAATATGATCTCCTCGCTGCACTTTACCATCACGCCCGAGACTCCGGCAAAAGGCTTTGATCTAGGCGAGGTAGAACGGATATTGGATGAACAGGCTGCGCTGGGGGTAAAGATCTGCCAGCCGCACCAGGTGGTGACCGATGCCATGGCGGATAAATGCACCCGGGAGATTCGGCAGATGGCGCCGGTAATGCGCATGTGCCGGGAGCGGGGGCTGATCCCCGCGCTTTCAACCCACATGCCCGAGACGATCCAGTTTGCGGATGAATCGGGACTGGATGTGGAGAGCTATATCCAAATCTATAATTCCATGGGCTTTTTGATGCAGGTGGAAGTGGATACCGTGCATGCCGGCATACTGGCGGCAAAAAAGCCGGTGATGACCATCAAGCCCATGGCGGCGGGACAGCTGCGGCCCTTCCAGGCGTTGCATTTTGTTTGGAGCACGCTGCGCCCCTGCGATATGGTCACGGTGGGTTGTATGTCCCCCCAAGAGGCGCAGGAGTGCATCGACCTTTCGCTGGAGATATTAGATAAGCTGGGACAGTAGCGCACTTGACGGCGGCTCATTCCATCTCTATGGTGATCAGAACTGTGGATGGAATGGGCCGCCGCTTTTACCTTAACATGCCGTAAATTTGAAACTTTCGGTAAATCAGGTTATAATATAAGGCGCGACGTTTGAAAAGAACCTTTAAATACGCCGGAGAACCGGATAAATAGCAAAAGAGGACTTGTGTAATGAAAGGGATTATCTTGGCAGGTGGCGCGGGCACGCGCCTGTACCCGATCACCCAGGCGGTGTCCAAGCAGATTCTGCCGATCTATGATAAGCCGATGATCTATTACCCCCTCTCGGCATTGATGCTGGCGGGGATTCGTGAGATCCTGGTGATCTCTACGCCCCGGGATATCGCCACTTTTCAGGAGCTGCTGGGAGACGGGCATCAGTGGGGCCTGGCGTTTTCCTATGCGGTGCAAACGGCGCCCCGCGGCCTTGCCGACGCGTTTTTAGTCGGCGAGCAGTTTATCGCCGGCGAGCGGGTGGCGCTGGTGCTGGGCGATAACATTTTTTACGGACACGGCTTTAGCGGCGCGCTGAAAAACGCGGCCGAGCGCCAGCAGGGGGCCACGATTTTCGGCTACCATGTCAGCGATCCGCGGGATTTCGGCGTGGTGGAGTTTGATAAGGACTTCCACGTGGTATCGCTAGAGGAAAAACCGGAGAAACCCAAGAGCAATTATGCCGTGCCCGGCCTGTATTTTTACGATGAGCAGATCGTGGACATCGCCAAGTCCATCAAACCCTCTCCGCGGGGAGAGCTGGAGATCACCTCTGTCAACAACGAATATCTGCGCCGAGGGCAGTTGAATGTGGAGTTATTCTCCAGGGGGATGGCCTGGCTGGATACCGGCACCCACCGGGGGCTGTTGCAGGCTGCAAATTTTGTGGAGGTCATCCAGACCCGGCAGGGGCAATATGTTTCTTGCATTGAGGAGATCGCCTACCGCCGCGGCTTTATCGACCGGGAGCAGCTGCAGCGCCTGGCCCAGCCGCTTTGCAAGACGGAATACGGCCAGTACCTTTTGGGGATTGCAAAGGAGGCGCTGTAGATGGCTTTTGAATTTGAACATTTGGATATCCCGGGTCTGGTCATCGTACACCCGCAGGTGTTCGGGGACGCGCGGGGATGTTTTGAGGAGACCTTCCGGGAGGATGTCTTTGCCCAGCACGGCATCAAGGGCCTGTGCCAGGACAATGAGTCCAAATCCACCACAAAGGGCGTGCTGCGGGGCCTGCACTTTCAGACCCGGCATACCCAAGCTAAGCTGGTGCGCTGCATCATCGGCGCGGTATACGATGTGGCGGTGGACCTGCGCAGGGGATCGCCCACGTACGGCCAGTGGCGCGGCGTGGAACTGACGGCGGAAAACCACACCATGTTTTACGTACCCGAGGGGTTTGCCCACGGATTTATGGTGACAAGTGATGAGGCGGTGTTCGCCTATAAGTGCTCGGATTATTACGCGCCGGAGTTTGAGGGCGGCATCCTCTGGAACGATCCGGATATCGGGGTACAGTGGCCGCTGGACGTTGCGCCCATGCTATCCCCCAAGGATCAGGCGCTGCCCCGCCTGCGGCAGGTCAAGGACGAATTGCCATTTGTCTATCAAGGCTAAAATTTGAGGGAGAATCGCTGCATATGAAGACCTATCTTGTCACCGGCGGCGCCGGGTTTATCGGTTCGAACTTTATCGAGTTCCTCTTTGAAAAGTACGGGGACGGCGTGCGCGTCGTCAATTACGATAAGCTGACCTACGCGGGCAACCTGGAAAACCTTAAAGGGGTGGAAAATCGCCCGGGTTACCGCTTTGTGCAGGGGGATGTGTGCGATGCGCAGGCGCTGGGCGCCCTTTTTGCGCAGGAGGATTTTGACTACGTGGTGCACTTTGCGGCCGAATCCCATGTGGACCGGTCCATCGTAGACCCGGAGATATTTGCCCGCACCAACGTACTGGGGACGCTGACGCTGCTGAATACCGCCAAGGCGGCCTGGCAGCAGGGGGAGGGCTTTAAGCCTGGCAAGCGCTATCTCCAGGTCTCTACAGACGAGGTGTACGGCTCCCTGGGGGCGGAAGGGTACTTTACGGAGAATACCCCCCTGGACCCGCGCAGCCCTTACTCGGCCAGTAAAGCGGGCGCGGACCTGCTGGTGCGGGCCTATGCGGAAACCTTCCATATGCCGGTGAATATCACGAGATGTTCAAACAATTACGGCCCCTATCAGTTCCCGGAAAAGCTGATCCCGCTGCTGATCAATAACTGCCTGGCGCATAAAAATCTGCCGGTCTACGGGGATGGGATGAATATCCGGGATTGGCTGTATGTTAAAGACCATTGCAAGGCCATCGACCGGGTATTGGAAGCGGGCCGCCCGGGCGAGGTATACAACATCGGCGGGCATAACGAGCGCACCAATATCCATATCGTCAAGACCGTGATCGAATATCTGCATGAAAACAAGGACCCCAGCATTACCGATGCGCTGATCACCTACGTGGCGGATCGCAAGGGACATGACAGGCGGTATGCCATCGACCCGGAAAAGATCACCCGCGAGCTGGGCTGGGTGCCGGAAACGCCCTATGAGGAGGGCATCAAGCTGACCATAAAATGGTACCTTGATAACCGCCAGTGGATGGAGCGGGTGACCAGCGGCGCCTATCAGCAGTATTATGAGCGGATGTATGCCGCGCGGTAACTGCAACAACGCCTGAAGGGGGCGAAGGATAGATTTCTTTACGCGCATAGACCATGAAGGACCGACCAACGACAAAAGGAGTAGTGAAGATGCGTTTTAAGGAACTGGGGAAATCGGGGATCAAGGTATCGGCTATCGCGGTGGGCAGCTGGGCGCTTGGGGGCGGCCCTGCCTGGGGCGATAACGACGAAAAGCAATCCATCGCGGCGCTGCACAGCGCGTTTGACCACGGCATCAACCTGGTGGATACGGCGCCGACCTACGGCCTGGGCTTAAGCGAGACCATCGTGGGCAAGGCCTTGCAGGGACGGCGGGATAAAGTGGTTCTGGCGACCAAATGCGGCCTGGGGCTGGACAAGCCGGGCGGCACCCAGCGGGTGAACCGCGGGGAATATGAGAGCATCATGAGCCAGGTAGAGGAATCGCTTACCCGGCTGAATACGGATTATATCGACCTGTATCAGATCCACTGGCCGGATTATCTGACCCCTGTCGATGAGACCATGGCGGCGCTGGTGAAGCTAAAAGAGCAGGGCAAGATCCGCGCCATCGGCGTATCGAATTTTGACGAGGCACTGCTGGCCGCGGCGATGGACTGTGGGCAGATCGATTGCCAGCAGCCCCAGTATTCGCTGCTGCATACGGTGAACGAGCCGATCATGGAATTCGGCGCACAGCGCGGGGTGGGCGTGCTCAGCTACGGCTCCTTAGGCAGCGGCGTGCTCAGCGGCAAGTATAAGGAGAAGCCTGTATTCCCGCAGGGCGATGCGCGCAACGCCATGTATGCGCCCTTCTTCCAGGAGCCCATGTGGACCAAGATCACGCAGCTGCTGGATGTGCTGCGCCAGATCGCGCAGGCGCATGAGGTGCCGGTGGGGCAGGTGGCCATCAACTGGAGCCTGAAGCACCCCTATATGACGGCGGCCCTGGTGGGCGTGCGTACGCCCGAGCAGGCGGCGCAAAACGCCGCTGCCGGCGACTGGGAACTGACGGATGAAGAGTTTGATACGATCAACGCCGCGCATGCCAAGATCTTTGGCGGCGGGCTGCTGGGCAAGCGGGCGACTTGGCCCGGCGTGCGGCGCAAGAAATTTAAGCGGGACTAAGAGTATCATACAGGAAGCGAAGGAGGAAATACGATCATGCGTTTTAAAGAATTGGGGAAATCGGGGATCAAGGTATCCAACATCGCCATCGGCTGCTGGGCCATCGGCGGAGACAAATTCTGGGGCGGCAATGAGGAGAAACAGTCCATCGAGGCGCTGCAGGCCGCGGTAGATAACGGCATCACGCTGATCGACACTGCGCCGGGTTATGGCAGCGGCGTCAGCGAGCAGATCGTAGGCAAGGCCATGAAGGGCCGGCGCGACAAGGTCGTATTGGCCACGAAGGTGGGTATTCCCATCGGTCCGGATGCGGACGGCGCCTGCCATAGCGATTACGAGGTGATCATGCGCCAGGTGGATGAATCCCTGGAGCGGCTGCAGACCGACTATATCGATATCTATCAGATCCACTGGCCGGACTTCCTGACGCCGGTAGATGAGACCATGGCGGCGATGGCCAAGCTCAAAGAGCAGGGCAAGATCCGCGCCATCGGCGTATCCAACTACGACGAGGCCATGCTGGCCGCGGCGCTGGACTGTGTGCAGATCGACTGCATCCAGCCCCAGTTCTCCCTGCTGCACACGGTGAACCAGCCCATTATGGAGTTTGGCGCGCCGCAGGGCGTGGGCGTGCTCAGCTACGGCTCCTTAGGCAGCGGTATTTTGACGGGCAAGTATAAAGAGATCCCCACCTTTAAGGATGGAGACGCCCGCACAGAGATGTATGGCCCGCTGTTCCAAGAGCCCATGTGGAGCAAGATCCAGCAGCTGCTGGTCGTGCTGCGCGAGATCGCCGAGGCGCACAATGTGCCGGTAGGCCAGGTGGCCATTAACTGGACGGCGCAGCATCCGCTGGTATCCTCCGCGCTGGTGGGCGCGCGCACCGCGGCCCAGGCTGAGCAGAACGCGGCGGCGGGCGAATGGGATCTGACCGATGCGGAGATCGCGCGCATCAATGAGGCCCATACCCAGATCTTCGGCGGCGGGCTGCTGGGCAAGCGCGCCGTATGGAGCGGCACGCGGGCCAAGAAGTATAAAAGGGGCTAAACGGAAACGTTTAAACAACATACATTAAAGGAGAAATGAAGCATGAGGTATAAGAAGTTAGGCAATACCGACCTGAACATCTCGGTGATGACGGTGGGCACCTGGGCCATTGGCGCCGACGGCTGGGGCGATGTGGACCTGAAGGATTCCATCGATGCGATCCATACGGCGCTGGATAACGGCATCAACTTCATCGACACGGCCCCGATCTATGGCTTTGGCAACTCCGAAGAGGTAGTAGGCAAGGCCATCCAGGGCTATAAGGACAAGGTGATGATCGCCACCAAGTGCGGTATCGTCTGGGGCGAGGAAAAGGTCTCCCGCAAGTATGCCGGGTATGACAGCATCATCAAAGAGTGCGATATGTCCTTAAAGCGCCTGGGCGTGGATGTGATCGACCTGTATCAGATCCACTGGCCGGATGTGACCACCCCCATTGAAGAGAGCATGCGTGCCCTTAACAAGCTCAAGGAAGTGGGCAAGATCCGCTATATCGGCGTATCCAACTTCTCGGCCGAGCAGATCGAAGAGGCGCAGCAGTATGGCGAGGTGAACAGCCTGCAGCCCCCGTATTGCATGGTCAACCGCACGGCGGAGGACTTGATGAAGTGGTGCAAGCAGCGCGGCATCGGCACGCTGACCTACGGTTCGCTGGGCGCGGGCATCCTGACCGGCGCGTTCCGCGAGCTGCCCCACTTTGAGGCGGACGACCGGCGGCTCAAATTCTACGATTACTTCGTAGAGCCCAAGTTCTCCAAGATCATGGAGCTGCTCAAGACCCTGGACGCCATCGCGGCCGACCACGGCAAGCCCACCGCCCAGGTGGCGCTGAACTGGTCCACCCAGAACCCCATCGTGGATACGGCGCTGTGCGGCATCCGTAACCCCCGCGAGGCCAAGGAGAATTGCGACGCGATGGATTGGATGCTCTCCGAGGACGAGATCAAGACCATCGACGCGGCGTATGCCAAAATCTTTGGCTAAAGGATAAAACCGATATCAATACCCGGGCGCTTGGCTGCCCGGGTATTTCTTTATCTGGAGGAGAAATCCGGCAATCAGGCAGGAAAATGGACGCGCCAGCGCGAAACATATGTACAGCGTGTTAAATAAAACTGCCCCTGCTTTTTTATGGGGGGCGAGGATAAAAGAAAGGCGGGGAAGGATATATGAACCGTATTTTTGTCAACCTCAAGCGGTTTGACGTGCCGCGTCACCTGGGCGGACTTTGCCCCATGGATCGCGCGCCGGAGTGGGTGCAGTGGATCGTGGAGCAATCGGTATCGGCGGGCCTGGGCAAGCTCCAGGAGCTGACGCTGACTTATCTTCTGCCCGAATCGCTGATCGTACCGGCGCTGGAGGCTTTGAAGGAGTATCCGGACGACCAGAAAGCGGGCATTACCATCGGCAGCCAGAGCGTGTACCGCGCCGATGTGAAGAACGGGGGCAATTTTGGCGCCTTTACGGCAGACCGGCCGGCTGCGGCGATGCGCGCGCTGGGGTGTGAGTGGAGCATGGTGGCTCACTCGGAAGAGCGCAAAGACAAGCTGCAGATGCTTGCCGCTTTTGAACCCAAGATTGATACCTGCGAAAGCTGCGCGGCCCGCGCGGCGCAGACGGTGGATACGCTGGTAGGGCAGGAAGCGGCCCGCGCCATCGAGCAGGGGATGAAGGTGATCTTCTGCATCGGCGAGACGGCGGCCCAACGGGGCGAGGGCAGCTTTGAAGAACAGCAGCCGCGCATCAAAGCCGTGCTGGGGCAGCAGCTTGGCGCCCTTAAGGGCATCGGCGCGGACGAGGGGAACCTGGTGATCGGCTATGAGCCGGTGTGGGCCATCGGCCCGGGCAAGACCCCGCCGGGACCGGATTATATCGCTTATGTATCCGACCTGATCAAAAAAATCGGTAAAGAGATGTTGGGTATTGGGGATCTGCCGGTAGTGTATGGCGGCGGCTTGAAAGAGGAAAATGCCGGCCCCATCTCCCAGATCGAAACCATTGACGGTGGGCTGGTGGCGTTGACCCGCTTTAGCGGGGAGATCGGCTTTTATCCGGACGAACTGGCGAAGATCATCGCCAAATATCAAGGAAAGTAAGAGGAGTGCGTAAGATGAAACAGGTTATGATCGAATACGGCGACGGAATGATGCCTATTGAGGTGCCGGACAGTGCGACTATCGTCAGCCCTGAAACGCACTATGTAGACCCGCCTGAGGTAGACCCGCGCGCAGCTACGCGCGAGGCGCTGGATCATCCCTTGGGGATGGATCCGCTTTACGTGCAGGCCAAGCCGGGCAAAAAGGCGGTCATCTGCTTCCCGGACCGGGTCAAGGGCGGCTCGCACGACCTGGCGCATCGCAAGATCTGTATCCCCATGATCGTGGAAGATCTGAAAAAGGGCGGCATCCGGGATGAGGATATTACCCTGGTGTGCGCGGTGGGGCTGCATAAAAAGAACAGCTATGAAGAGATGCTGGGCTATCTGGGTCAGGAGATTATGGATGAGTTTTGGCCGGACCGCATCGTCAACCACGATGCGGAGGACCCGGAGAATATGATCGAACTGGGCGTGGATGAGCTGGGCGATACCGTTAACATGAACAAGCAGGTGTATGAGGCGGATATCGCCGTTATGATTGGCCACGTGCAGTGCAACCCCTACGGCGGCTACAGCGGCGGGTATAAGATGTGCGTGACCGGCATTACCGGCTGGCGCTGCATTGCCAGCCACCACGTGCCCTCGACCATGCACCGGGATGACTTTTTGCCGGTCAATACCGAGCATAGCTATATGCGCAAGCAGTTTGACGCCATCGGCCGCGCGATGGAAAAGGGCATGGGCAAGCGGTTCTTCTGCGTAGATGCGGTGCTGGGCAGCCGCGCCCAGGTGCTGGGCGTATGGGCCGGCGCGCCGGATCTGGTACAGGAGGCCTCCTGGCCGCTGGCGCAAAAGCGTACGGATGTGTTCCTTGAGAATCAGGAGCCGTTTGATATCATGATCTTTGGGCAGCCCAAGACCTTCCACTATGGCCCGGGCATGGGCACCAACCCGATTTTGATCCTCCAGGCTATCGGCAGCCAGGTGGCGCGGCACAAAGAGGTGTTCCGCGAGCAGGGCGTGGTGATCTGCGCCTCTCTTTGCGATGGATGGTTTAACGATGAATGGTTCCCCTCCTACCGCAAGCTGTATGAGAAGCTGCAGACCATTAACGATTTTGGACAGGTAACCCAGTTTGCCGAGGAGATCTCTACCGACCCTGACGATATTGCGGCCTACCGGGCGGGGACGGCGTATCACCCGTTCCACGCGCTTTCCATGGTTTCCATGGGCGGGGTAGCGCTCAACCATACCTCGGCGATCTACCTGCCCGGCGCCAAGGCGGGCGGCTATGCGCGCGGCATGGGCATGCGGCCCACGGATACCTTTAAGGAATCGCTGGAAAAGGCCATCAAAATGGTGGGTAAGGATGCGCGCATTCTGGTGCAGCAAAAGGCGTTCACAGCCGTCTCTGTACATTTGAAGAAGAAATAAAATAAAGGTTGGAAACGAATAAAAGCGGGCTCCCGTACGTTACGGGAGCCCGCTTTTTTAAGAGGCGTTTAATGTTATTGTAGGGCAGCGCTGCGATCGCGGCGCAAAATGCGGGCCATCAGCATTAGGGCCAGGGCTGCGGTCAGCGCACAACCCACAGGAGGGGCGAGCCAAACGCCATTAAGCCCTAAAAATGATGGGAGAATGGCAAGCGCGATGAGGGGGAAGACCAATGCCCGGCAAAGCGCCAGCGTCAGGGACAGGCCGGGGCGATTGACTGCGGTGAAAAAAGCGCTTAAACTGGTCCCCAGCCATCCGGTCAGATAGGATAGAGAGAACAACTTCATGGCGTTGACGCTCATCTCCAGCAGATCGGCTGTACCGTCCGCCACAAAAAGGGAGATTACGCTATGCCCGCCCCACTGCATCCAGATAAGGGCGGCCAGGGATATCGCGGCACACGCGGCCAGCACTCGCTTTTCCAGCGCGAACATCCGCCGGCGCAGGCCGGCCCCATAGCAGTAGCTGATGGCGGGTTGCATGGCGTCTGACAGGCCATAGAGCAGCGAGGCTACAATACTGTCTACATAGAGCACGATAGAGAAGGCGGCTACGGCCATCGCCCCTGAAATGCGCAGCAGCACGCTGTTGAGCACGAGCATCAGCAGGGAACCTGCGATATTGGAGAAAAACTCGGAAGATCCGTTTGCAAAAATGTTGCCCAGCAGCGCCAGCGGAATGCCGCCGCGCGTAAACCTCAGCGCAAGCTTATGCCTTAAAAATGGCGCAAAGCCCAGCAATGTGCCCAATGCCAGACTCAGACAAGAGGCTAGGGCTGCAGCCTCTATCCCCCAGTGCAGCACGCCGACAAAGAGCCAATCCAGCAGGATGTTGAGCAGAGAGATCCCTACGTTAAGCCCCATGCTGTAACGGATCTTTCCGCAGATACGCAAATAGTTGTCAACGGCAAAAAAGACTGTGATAACCGGTGCAAACAGGGCATAGATCCTGAGGTATTTTACGGCCAGCCCGGTCACAGTTGGATCCGCGCCCATGAGGCGCAGCAGCGGCTGGGCTAGCGTATAGCCCGCCAACCCGATCAAACAGGCGATGCCGATAATGAGCAGCGTACAAACGCTGAAAATACGGCTGGCTTCCCGTTCCTTTTTCTCACCCAGGCGAATGGCGATCTGTACGGAAGAACCAACCGCCAGCATATCCGAAAGGGCAAAACTCATCATAATAGGCGGCATCACAAGGTTGACGGCTGCCAAAGCCTCCATGCCGATAAAGTGGCCGACAAAAAAGCCATCGGCCACGGTGTATAGTGCTGTCATCGCCATGCTGAGCATACTGGGCAGCGCGCACCGGAAAAATAAGCGGGTAGGAGATTGCGTCGTATAAAGCTGTTCGTGCAGTGTCATGATTCCCTTCCTTTAGGCGTTTTTAATGTACTCCTGGCTAAAGGTATCCAGTATTTCGCAAAATGTATCGATCTCTTCTTTTTTGAAGCGTGCTTCTACCAGCTGCACAGCGCGCTCAAAGGGCCCGTCGTACGCGCGCAGGGCAGAGACGACCATATCTGTCACGTTTAGGTAAACGACGCGTCGGTCGGCCTGACTGCGGTTTTTTTCAACCAGCCCTAACTTGACCAGATCCCCCACCTTAATCGTAGCTGCGGCGCGAGAGATATGCAGCGTATCGGCCAGAGTCGTCAAGGTGCAGCCCCCCTGCTGGTGCTGGTAGGAGATGACATCCAGATACATAATGCTGTTGTAGGACAGCGTACCACCGCCTGTGCGGCCAAGCTGGCGCAGATCGGCAACCGTTGTATCATAATAATAGCGATTGAGACTATCTCGCAAGTTCATTGACACACCTCATTTTATTAAGCTAATTTAATTAAATTTACTTAAATATACTGCCGGGTAAAAGATTTGTCAATACGTATTGATGGCCGATAAGGACGGTGCATGTTGCTTTCATGCGCGCTGCCCGTCATTTGGGGCAAAAGGGTTTGACATTTTATTATCAGTTTGATAATGTAAAGCAAACAGGAGGGGTGAGGTTGAAAGAGCGCACGATCGATATACTGATGCATCCGCTAAAGGGCAGGCTGATGCTTGAAATATGGCGCCGCGGTGAGGCAACTACCCGGGAACTAGGCAAGGTATGCGCGGATATCCCTCAGGCCACGCTGTACCGCCATGTCCGCGGATTGTTGGATGCGGGGGTGATCGTCGTCGTTCGGGAACAAAAGGTGCGCTCCGTCAAAGAGAAGGTCTATGCGGTCAGCGAGTCTTTCCGGAAGGAGAATGCGTATTCGCAGGATCAGGTGATGACGGGCGACCAGTTTTTGGCCTTGATCGCACATGGCATGGCGAATTTGATGGAGCAGTTCACCGTGTACCGAGGGCAGAAGAATATCGACCTTTCGGGAGATTATGTTTCGTTCCGCGTGGCCGGGTTTTATGCCAGTGATGCGGAAATGGAGCAGATTTTTATGCAGTTGGGTCAAATCATCAGCCGGGCAACGGCCAATGACTATGCGCCCGGGCGCAAACTGCGCAACCTGGCTACGATCTCCACCCCGCCCAGGACGGGGAGATGCGGGACCCCACAAGAGGAAGGCCGCGGGCCGCAAGGCCCGGCTAAATAAAGGCACCCTGAAATCAGGACTGCCAGAGAAAAATGAAGAGGTGCGTTATGTTAAACATCAGGAACCTGACAAAGCAGTACGCCGGAGGCAAAAAGGCGGTAGACGGGCTGACACTGGATGTGCAAAGCGGCGAGATCTTCGGCTTTATCGGGCATAACGGCGCTGGAAAGACCACGACGCTGCGCGCTGTAGCCGGGATACTGGATTTCGACGAGGGAGAGATCACTATCGACGGTAAATCCATTACCAGCGAACCGGTTGCGGCCAAGCAGATCATGGCGTTTTTGCCGGATAACCCGGACATGTATGAGTTTTTAAGCGGCATTGCCTATTTAAAGTTTATCGCGGATATCTACGGTATCCCCAAGGAGAAGCGGGAGGCGCTGATCGCCAAATATGCCGATGCCTTTGAGATGACCGGCGCCCTGGGCAGCCCGATCGCCAGCTATAGCCACGGCATGAAGCAGAAGCTGGCGCTGATCAGCGCTTTTATGCGCCAGCCCAAGCTGCTGATCCTGGATGAGCCCTTTGTGGGGCTGGACCCCAGCGCGGCCCATCTAATGAAGGGCTTTTTGCGCGAGCTGTGCGATGCGGGCGGGGCGGTTTTCTTCTCCACCCACGTGCTGGAGGTAGCCGAAAAGCTGTGCGACCGGGTGGCCATCATCCGGAACGGCAAGCTGGTCGTCCAGGGTAAAATGGCGGACATCGTGGGCGATTCCTCGCTGGAGGAAGTGTTTCTGGAATTGGTCGAACAGGGCAAGTAGGCGGGGTGAAGCGTAATGAAAAAGTTTTGGACCCTATTAAAGCTGGATTTTAAGGCCCTGCTGATGAACAGCAATATGGGCGGCCGGCGCAATAAGCGCCGGGCGGCAACGGGCCTGGGTGCGTTGATCTTGATCTGTGCGGTCATGCTCTACATTTCGGGCATCTATTCGTTTATGTTTGCCCAGGTGCTCTCTCCGGTTGGCGGGCTGGACATCATGCTGATGCTGATGGCGACCCTGGGCGCGGTGATGATGTTCGTCTTTACCGTGTTCAGCGCACAGGGAGTCGTATTTGGCGGAAAGGATAAGGACCTGATTTTTTCGCTGCCGGTAAACGCCTTTACAGTCATGCTCAGCCGGGTGTTTGCCGTGTACCTTGAGAATCTGGTCATCGGGCTGTTTCTGGCCGTGCCGGCGGGCATTGCCTACCTGGTCTACGGCGGCGCGGGCGGCGTCGGGTTTTTGCTGCTATTTTTAGTAGGCATGGCATTTTTGGCGCTGCTGCCTACGCTGCTGTCCCTCATCGTGGGATTTGTGATCTCGCTGATCTCCAGTCGTATGCCCAAAAAGAAGCTGATCAGCAATATCCTTTACTTTGTGGCACTGGCGTTGCTGATGGTATTTGCCTTTAGCCTTAACGCCCAGATGACCGGGATCACCCAAAACCCGGAGGGGATACGCTTAGCGCTGCAGCAATACGTGTTCCCGGTGGCGCTGATGCAGCAGGCGGCCTGCAATGCAGACCTGTTGGCGCTGCTGGCGCTGATAGCCATCAGTGTATTGCCCTTTGTGGCGCTGGTGTACCTGTTCTCCCGGTGCTATAAAAAGGTGATCACAGGCCTTGGGAGCCATCAGCTGCGCAGGGATTATAAGCTGCGCGAGGTAGCGGCGGGCAGCGCCTTTGGCGCGCTGCTCAAAAAAGAGTTTAGCCGCTACACGGGTTCTTCCATTTATCTGATGAATACGGCCTTTGGCATCGTATTGATGCTGGGCGGTGGGATCTATTGTCTGTTTGCCAGCGGCCAGATCGGCGATATGATCGCGCAGATCGGCCTTGATACGCAGGTGATCTTCCCCATGGTGCTGGCGGTCATCCTGTTTATGGTTTCCACTTGCTGCACCACGGATGTATCCATCAGCCTGGAGGGCAAGACGCTTTGGATTTTAAAAGAGGCTCCGATCGATCCTATGGAGCTGTTTAAGGCGAAAATTTTGCTTAACCTATTGGTTGCGGTGCCGGGTACGGCGCTCAGCGCCCTGCTGATCGGGCTGGCCTTCCACTTTACAGCGGCACAGACGCTGATGCTGATCCTTTTGCCGGCGCTATTCTCAGCGCTGGTGGCGGTCTTTGGCCTGATGGTCAACCTTTACCTGCCCAAGCTGGATGGCACCAGCGATGCGATCATCGTCAAACAATCCATGAGCGCCTTTATCGGCATCTTTGGGCCGATGCTGTTGGCCATCGGCCTGGGGCTGTTATATGCGTTTGCCTTGAGCGCGGTGATGGCCTTTGAGAGCTTTTACGCGATCTGCTGCGGCGTACTGGCGCTGGCTATCGCGGCGCTTTGGGGGTGGATGCGCAAAAAAGGGGTCAAACTCTTTTTAGCGCTGAATTAAAGCGTCGTATAAAACGGCGGCACCGCAAGGGATGTGCGGCGCCGCCGTTTTAATACTGATCGAGCAGGAATATCCCGATATGAAATTTTTACATATTGGGCGTACAATGGCCATAATAAGGGTAGTAGGGCTGGGAATGGCCCTGGAGAGAGATGGGTATGAATAAAAAGAACTTGGTCGTGCGCAAAGCGGTGGTGGGGATGGCGATTCTCGCTGCGCTGCAGGTACTGGCGCTGGGGGCGCTGGTGATCCTGCTGATAAACGATGAGGACATCGCCTGGCTGGGCGGCGCGCAGGGGGCGCTGCTGGTGGCTGCGCTGCTGGTGATCCTCAACGGCATCCTCGCCGTGCGGGAGACCATGATGCTCTGGGGCAGCCGCGAGCGCAATGAGATGCTGATCGATACCGTGGGACAGATGGAAAAGCTGAACCTGACGCTGCGCGCCCAGCGGCACGACTTCTTAAACCATCTGCAGGTGTTGCACGGGTTGATGGAGATGGAGGAATATGCCGCGGCGGACGAGTATATCGGCGATATTTACAGCGATATCAAGCGCGTCAGCCGGATGATGCGCACGGCGCAGCCGGCCGTCAACGCGCTTTTACAGGCAAAGGCGGGCGACTGCGAGCAAAAGGGCCTTCAGTTTGAGTTGCAGGTGGGCACCCGGCTTGAGCACCTGGCCATCGAGCCTTGGGCGCTGTGCAGGGTGCTGGGCAACCTGATCGACAACGCGGCAGAAGCGGTAATGCTTGCACAGTGCAAGGGGACGATCCTGGTCGAGCTGAGCGAGGATCTAAAAAGTTACCGGATCAGCGTGCATAATAATGGCCCCGAGATCCCCGCTTCCCTGCGGGAGCAGATCTTTAAACCTGGGTTTTCCACCAAGGGGGACGAGCGGGGCATGGGGCTGGCCATCGTTTCGCATATTTTAGAGGAAAACGGCGGCAGCATCGCGCTGCAATCCGATGGAAACGGCACCACTTTCTCTTTGCGGCTGCCCAAGGCATGACAATTGGGACGCGTGGGTGTATCTTTGGCGCGCCTGGCCTTGTGCAGATCGGGCCGCGCCTCTATACTGAATATAGATGTTGGAAAGGAGGGTCGCCGATGTTGGAGGCATTAACAGCCATCGTATGGCTGCCCATTGCCATGATCGTCTTTGGCGTGATCTTGGTGATCGTGGAGATGTTTATACCGGGCTTTGGGGTGCCGGGCACCCTGGGGATCATTTTACTGATCGCGGGCATCGGCCTGCAGGCCAAATCGCTGATGGAAGCGATTCTATTGGTGATCATCGTACTGGCGGTATTGGGCGTTGCCCTGGCGTTTGCATTGCATTCGGCCACCAAGGGCATTATATCAAGGACGCCGCTGATCTTAAAAGCGCGCCTGAACCGGGAGCAGGGCTTCCGCTCCACGGAGGATATGGAGGTCTTTTTGGGAAAGGTGGGCAGAACCTTGACCACCCTGCGGCCTACCGGCAGCGCAGATTTTGATGGCGTCAAGCTGGACGTGGTCAGCGATGGGGAGTACATCGAACCGGGCTGTCCGGTGGAGATCACCAAGGTCGAGGGCCGGCGGATCCTGGTGCGGGCGCTTGCCAAAGAGCAGGCTTAGTGTAAATCCGCGCTGGACTGTAAACAGGAATTGGGTTGCACCTTCTCGAATATAGAGAGGGACGAGATAGGTTTAACGACAAAAAGGGAGGTACCCCATATGCCAATGGAAATCTTATGGATCATTATCGCCGTGGTGGCGGCGATCATCGTTCTGACCATCTTCTTCACCTTTGTTCCGCTGGGGCTGTGGATCAGCGCCATGGCGGCGGGTGTAAGGGTAGGCATCTTTACGCTGATCGGCATGCGCATCCGCCGCGTGGTGCCCTCGCGCATCGTCAACCCCATGATCAAGGCCGTTAAGGCGGGGTTGGATGTGCAGATCGATAAGCTTGAGGCGCACTACCTGGCCGGCGGCAACGTGGACCGGGTGATCAACGCCTTGATCGCCGCGCAGCGCGCGGATATCCCGCTGGAGTTTGAGCGGGCCGCCGCCATCGACCTGGCCGGGCGGGACGTGCTCCAGGCAGTACAGATGTCGGTCAACCCCAAGGTCATCGAGACCCCGGTGGTGGCGGCGATCGCCAAGGACGGCATTGAGCTGCGGGCCAAGGCGCGGGTAACGGTGCGCGCCAATATTGACCGGCTGGTCGGCGGCGCGGGGGAGGAGACGGTCATCGCCCGCGTAGGCGAGGGTATCGTTACCACGGTAGGTTCTGCTGAGACCCATAAACAGGTGCTGGAAAACCCGGATCTGATCTCCCGCACGGTGCTCTCCAAGGGCCTGGACGCGGGTACGGCCTTTGAAATTCTCTCTATCGACATTGCGGACGTGGACGTAGGGCGCAATATCGGCGCACAGCTGCAGATGGACCAGGCCGAGGCCGACAAGCGTATTGCCCAGGCCAAGGCGGAGGAGCGCCGGGCCATGGCCGTTGCCAAAGAGCAGGAGATGCAGGCCGCGGTGCAGGAGATGCGCGCCAAAGTGGTGGAGGCCGAGGCCGAAGTGCCCAAGGCCATGGCCAGCGCGCTGCGCGAGGGCAAGCTGGGCGTGCTGGACTATTACAATATGCAAAATGTGGTAGCGGATACCGGCATGCGCGATTCGATCTCCCGCATGGGCGCTCCCAAAAACGACCAGCCGCAAAAGTAACCCCTTAGGGCGGCCGGGGCAAGGAGCCTAGATAAATGGACGTTTTAGTATTTATCATCATCGTGATCGTGGCGATCGCCTCAAGCGCGGCAAAAAAGTCGGGCAAGAATGCCCAGAAACAGCCGCCGCAGACGGGTGCGCGCCGCAATCCGGCGGTGGATGAACTTAACGAGCTGATGCAAAAGTACAGCCAGCCGGTGCAAAAAGAGGTTGAAGAGATCCGGCAGGACCCGGAAGTGCAGGCCGCGGGCGGCAGGATCGTCGATACGCTGCAACAGGCCCTGCAGGATCAGCCCTGGCAGGCTGCCGTATCCGCCGCGGTGCAAACGGCGGTGGAGAAAAGCGCCCGCACTAAGCAGACAGAGCAGGGCAGTCTGTTGCAGGCCCAAGGGCAGGGCAGCCATATCCTTGGGGACGGAACCCATTCGCCTGAGGGGTGCGAGACGCTGAGCACCCAGGGCAGGGGGCCTGGAGGCTCTCTGGGAGAATCGGCCATGGATATTGAAAGCCGCAAAATTGCCCTGGAGCGGGAACTGCGCAGGCGGCAGGACGACTATGCGCCTCCGCAGGTAGCGGCGGCCATGCAGGTGCACGGCAAGGCGCAGGATACGGTGATGCAGCTTGAGCTGGACCGGGAGACCCTGTTGCAGGGGATCGTGCTGAGTGAGGTGCTGGGTCCGCCGCGCGGGCGTAGACCCTTCCGGCCGGGCGGCTATGCCAATATCAAGTAGAAAAAGGGCGCGCGGCAGCTTTGGCCGCGCGCCTTGTCTTTGGGTGAAAGGTGGCGTATCCATTGAATATCCGAACGATGGTGGCAGACGATGACGCGGGGATGCGGCTGCTGCTTAAAAAAATCGTGGAAAAAACGCCGGGATTTGAAGCGCCTGTGGAGGCGAAAGATGGGCTGGAGGCGCTGGAGCTGTTTGAGCGCTACCGGCCGCGTCTGGTGTTTTTGGACATTGAAATGCCGCTGCAAAGCGGGGTGGAATGTGCCAGACGCATTCAGGATATCGACCCGCGCGCATTCATCGTGTTTGTAACGGCACATGAGGAGTACATGCGGGAGGCCTTTGAGCTGTATGCCATGGACTATCTGGTCAAACCCTTCAAGGTCGCCCGGGTACAGGAGACGCTGGAGCGGATGCGCCAGATCGAGGCGGGCGAATATTTGAGGGGCATGGATCCTGCGGCATCGATCTCGGCAGGGACGCGCCTGGTCATCAAGCGCAAGGAGAGCGTGCAGGTGGTGGATACTGCCGAGATCATCCTCATCCAGCGGGAGGAGCGGCAAAGCGCGATCTACACCGTGGGCGGACGGGTGCTTTCGGGCGATACCCTGTCGGAGCTGGAGCGCCAGCTGCCGCCGGACCGGTTTTTCCGCAGCCATAAATCCTACATCATCAACGTAGGCGCTGTTCAGGGCATTTATCCCTATGGCCGGTGGACCTACATCGTTAAACTGCGCGGCCTCCAGCAGGATGCGCTGCTGACCTTTGAGCGCTATCCGGAGCTGATGCGGCGGATCGGCGGGTAAGGGACAAAGCCGAATGTAAAAGAGATGAAAAATAAGGAGGGCCTTCCGGATGGAAGCCCCTCCTTATTTCGTATAAAATCAAATGCAGCGCCCGCTGGGAATAAGCGCTTTTAGCGCTCCAAGCGTACAAGATACTCCGTGGTTCCCTCCTCATACTTCCTTTTACCGGTGAGGTGAAAGCCCCTTTGCAGATAAAAACGGAGCGCTCTTTCGTTTTTCTCCAGAGCCCACAAAAAGGTGACCGCATGATGCGCGATGGCATAATTCAATAACTGGGCGCCGATGGACTGGCCTTGTAATACCGGCTCGACAAACAGCTTGACGACCTCGCCACCCTCAATGCGGATAAAGCCTTTTACCACGCCGTCATCATAAACATAAGTGTTTTTTACGTTCTCCTGCGTACGGCGGTAATTCTCTACCGCGTTTGCAACCGTCAACTCGCCAAAGTAGTAGGCGTCATCCCGGAACACCGGGTAAAAGTTAAGGCGGTAATTAAATACCTCGATCTCGGCAAGCCGCGAGATGTCCTCCAGGGTTGCCGGGCGGATATTATCCATACGCGTACCTCCGAAGATCAGAACTAGATAATATTATCATGGCCAGAGCAAAGGCGCCTTAGGTGAAAAGCGAAGCCCTGCGGCAGGGCGAATCTCCGCTGCGCTAGTCCTCCGTTTGTGGGGCGGCCTGGGGGCCGATATGCACTTTGGCCTCTAACACCCTGCGGCCATCGGCCTTGAGTACGGATACATCCAAGTTTTGGTACTGGAAAGTATCGCCTACCCGGGGGATACGCCCCAGGTAATCGGCGATCCAGCCGTTGACGGAGTTGAACTCTACTTCCTCATCCAGCCCGGCCAGCTCGAACAGATCGTCCACATCCGCGCTGCCCAGGACCCGGTAGTAATCGCCGCCCAGGGGTTCAAAATCCTGAACGACTTGATCGTGCTCATCCCAGATTTCGCCCACCAGCTCTTCGATGATGTCCTCCAGGGTGATCAGCCCCAGTGTGCCGCCGTATTCGTCCAGCACGATCGCCATGTGGGATTTAGACTGCTGAAGCTGTTGCAGCAGCTGTGAAATTTTGACCGTGGGCGGGATAAAGGGCACTGTATACAGCACGTCAGTCAGAGGCTGATGCTCGCGCAGGATGAGCTTAAAGAAATCTCGCTGATGTAAAACGCCTATGATGTGATCCAGATCCTCGTGATATACAGGCAAGCGCGAATAGGTATTATCCATAAATGCGGACATGATCTCCTCTGGGGTTGCCGTATCGGCGATACCGGCAATCTCGGTACGGGGCGTGCAGATATCTACCGCGTCCAGATCGTCAAATTCGATGGCGCTGCGGATCAACTCGCCCGCCTGGGTATCGATGCCGCCCTCCTGCTGGGCCTCCTCCACCAGGGTAAGCAGCTCCTCCTCGGTAACGCCCGCATCGTTCCCGCTTTTAAAAAGCCGGCCCAATAGCTTTTTCCACTGGGCAAAGAGAAAATTCAAGGGTTTAAGGAGTATGCAGCACATCTTCAGCGCAGGCGCGGAGAACATGGAAAAGCGTTCAGGATGATCTTTGGCCAGACTTTTAGGCGAAATCTCGCCAAAGATCAACACCACCACAGTCATCACGATAGTGGAAAGCGTGACCCCCATATCGCCAAAAGCCTGGGTGAAGATGATGGTTGCTAGAGAGGCCGAGGCGATGTTGACGATGTTGTTGCCGATCAGGATCGTCGAGAGCAGCCGGTCGTAGTCCTCGGAAAGATGCAGGACAAGCGCCGCGCGTTTATCGCCCTGCGCCGCCATGTTTTTGATGCGAATGCGGTTGAATGTAGAAAAAGCCGTTTCCGTCGCCGAAAAGTAGGCGGACATCGCCACCAACGCGACTAAAACGAGAATGATGATATACTGTGTTTCCAAAAAGCAGCCGTCCTTTCTTTATATACAAATGCTATAACAAATGTGCAAAAAAGGGCGGCCGGTCAAAGCCGGTAATCATATTCCTGCAGGGCTATCTGGATATAGCGCGGGCGATAACCGCCAAAGGCGCTGCCATTTTGCAGGATAATCCCCGCGCAGTGCGCGCCGCAGCCATTAAGGGTAAGAAGTGCCTTCAGGTAAGGGCAAGGTCGTCCGGTACTGTCGTCAGACATGGTACACCATCCTTTTTTAAGTGAAATTGATTCAATTATAAGCGAAGGCAGGGGTTTGCGTCAATAAAAGCAATACAAAAAGCCCTATGGACGGCTATGCCGCCATAGGGCTTTGTATAGGCGTTACTTCTTTTTCTTGGGCTTAGGTTTGGCCGTGGTGAACCGGCTGCTCAGCTCCGGGTCATCCCAGGGGGTGCGCACCCGCGGATATTTTTTCAGCGCCTGTGCATACAGGGCCTCGCGCTTGCGCCAGATAAAGTAGGCGATCAGCAGCCCTGCCAGATACCCGACGATAAACTCGATCACCAGGTAGAGATAAAACGCGTCCATAGCGTAAAAGCTGCCGCCGTAAAGGGATACGCCGATGGCGATCCAGATCAAGGCCATGACGAGAAACAGCACTGTGCCGATGGCGCCGGACCCTACGCGGACGATATATTTTTTAAGCCCGCGGCGGTGAGGCTGCTCCCAGGCGGAGATAAAGATGTCGGCGTTTTCTTTTGTATCGATCGAATATTTGGCCATTAGTAGATTCTCCTTATTTTTTTGCGCTAGCGTAAATTTCCTGCAGAACCCGCTGGGCGCCGCTGCGCCGGGGTTCGCGGCCCATAGCTGCCACGTACTGGCCCCGGTTCTCCCACAAGTCCAGCAGGGCGGCTACCAGCGTCTCTCCGGTCATCTCCTCCTGAGGAAGGACTTTAGAATAGCCCGCTTTTTCAAAATTCTGGGCGTTGAGCAGCTGATCGCCCCGGCTGGCGGCCAGCGGCAGCGGGATCAATAGATTGGGCTTGCCCAATGCCAGTAATTCAAAGATCGCATTGGACCCGGCCCGGGAGAGCACCAGCGAGCAGAGGGCGAACAGGTCCGGCAGCTGGTCGGAAACGTATTCTCGCTGAAAATAACCCGGCGTGTTTTTTAGCTTGGGGTCCAGTCCGCCCGCGCCGCAAAGGTGGATGATCTCAAAATGCTTCAGCAATTCGGGCAGCTTTTCCCGCAGGCAATCGTTGATGGCCTGCGCGCCCAAACTCCCCCCCATCATCAGCAGCACGGGTTTGCGCCCGGGGAGCCCGGTAAAGGCCAAGCCGGCTTTCGCATCGCCGTTAAAAAGGCTTTCTCTCATCGGGGAACCGGTATAGACTGCCTTGGCGCCGATGGATTTTGCGGTTTGTTCAAACGATGTGAGGATCTTTTTGGAAAAGGGGGCACACAGTTTATTGGCCAGCCCCGGCGTCAGGTCCGATTCGTGCAGCACAGTGGGAACGCCGCAAAGCGAGGCGCCGATTACCGCCGGGACGGAAACGAACCCGCCTTTAGAAAACAGCACTTGGGGGCGCAGCTTGCGCATCAGCCTGGCCGATTGCCCTACGCCCTTGATGACGCGGAAAGGATCGCGCAGGTTTTTAATATCCAGGTACCGGCGCAATTTACCTGAGCTGATGGCATGGTAGGTCACCTCTTTATAGGCGGCCATCAGCTCCCGCTCGATCCCATCGGCCGTGCCGACGTAGTGGATTTCCCAGCCGTCCTTTAAGAGCTGCGGGATCAACGCCATATGGGGCGTAACATGGCCAGCGGAGCCGCCGCCGGTCAATACGATTCTTTTCATAAAAGTCCTCCGTTCGCCAAGTGGGTAAATCCCTTGCGTTACTATTTTATTTCCCGCAGGAAGCAAAACATTCCAAAAGATACACGTACCTTTTATTGTAGCGGATTCAGCTGAAAAATCAAGCAGCTTTCCTTTGCAGGTACTACTGGCAGCATTAACTTGCAAAATTGTTGTGTTTGCAGTAGAGTGAAAAATATATATTTAAAATTTGGGTTTTCGGCGGAGGAAATAATGGAGAAAAGCAGTGAAGAAATAAAACTGGAAAATAAGCTGGCGAAACTGCGTGGAGAGACGGCACCAGAACCGCAAATGACAAACTGGAAGACGCCGCTTGGATTGGCTATTTTTCTTTCATTTAGTTTTGCATTTAATATAGCTGTTTTTGGACCTGCGGAGATCTATTTTTCAAATTCCTCCGATTTTTGGTTTGGCCCTCAATCTATTTTGCCGGTAATTGCGGCTATTTTTTTAATTGTTTTTGCAATATGCTTTGTTTTTTGCAAATTTCTTCCCGGAAAAGTGAGCGGTGTGATGGTCTCACTGATTTTCTCGGGTCTAACTGCGTTATATCTTCAGGGAAATTTCATGTCCAACGGATACCCGATCATGGATGGTGAAGCGATTCCGTGGGATGAGATGATAGGACGCGGCTGGCTGAATATGGCCATTTGGACGGCTATTATCGTCATTCCGCTGGTGATTTTTCATTTCCGCAAAAACATATTCCGCACACTGGTAAAGGCTGGATCACTATTGATCCTCGGTATTGAAATCGTTACGCTGATTACGCTGGCTGTGACGGAGTCTTTGCCATCGGGGACGAACAGTTACCTCTCGACGGAGGATATCTATAAAATGTCCCAAAAGGAAAACATAGTTGTTATTGTTTCGGATACATATGAGGCTGAATATATGCGCTGGACTTTGGAAGACCAGCCGCAGGTTGCCGAGATGTTAAGGGGTTTTACATTTTATGAAAATACAACAGGAGTATCTACAAACACATATTTATCCATGGGCACGCTGCTGAGCGGCGGCGAAGTATTTCCTGTAGCCAAAGATGCCAATGCCGGCATGCGGGATTGTATGAGCAGCGAAACCAGCTTGGCCTTCCATAAAAATTTACATGATTTGGGTTATGATATCAATTATTATACGGATGGAAGGTTTATAGGCCCTAATGAAGCGGGGATGGTTGATAATCTAGTTGTACAATCCGTCGTACCCAATGCGGCGGCCTTGACCCGGGTCAGCAAACTGATTTACAAATTTACATGCTTTAAATATATGCCGCATTTTTTAAAACCACGGTTTGTTGTGGATACCGCTGCTTTCGATCAGGCAAAGGCGGAAATTGAAGATTACCCGCTTTATACGTTTGACGATCAGAAATTTTATAACGATCTCAAAAATCGAGGGATTGATCCAACTGCTGAAAGAGGACAATATATCATCTATCATCTATCGGGCGTGCATGCTCCCTATGTGGAAGACCGCAATTTTAATCCCGTAAAATATGATGATAACGTTTCGCTGGCCAGCCGGCGCTATGAGAAAAGCTTAAGCCAAATGAAAACGCTTCAAGAAATGATCCAGCAGATGAAAGATGCGGGGGTATATGATAATACCCATATTATTTTTACTGCTGACCATGGCAATAGAAATCGTTTCAATCCCGTCTTTATGGTTAAACTGGCGGGAGATGAATCGGATTTTAAGGTGTCGTCGGCGCCCGTTTCGCTGGCTGAGGACTATCCACAGCTGATTAAAGAACTGGCAATGGGTAAGGGGACGGACGCGGCATTGTTCCAGATACCAGAAAATGAAAAACGCGAGAGGTTTGTTTACAGTTATTTTAGCTTAAGTGGATATGGCCGGAACAATGATTGCCGGATCACCATTGCCATAAACGGCCATGCGGAAGATATGGACAGCTATGAAATTGTAAAAGATGAGTATGCTGCCGATGAAAGTGAAAAAGAAGAGTATCAGTTAGGAGATGTGATCGGAAACATAGGCCCGAATTGCGAAAATGCGCATGTTCTTGGAATCGATGCGGAGAACGCCGCCTTTTCCAAGACGGCTTCGATCTGTTTGAAATTTACTGAAAAACCCCAAGCCGATATGGAAGCGGTGATTAATTTGAAAGAGGTATTCGGCGAGGAACAATCGATGACGATTCGCGCCGGAGACAAGATGCTTTTTAATGAAGCGGTGCCACAGGGACACAAATCAATTGTATTTAACATACCAGCAGATACTGTGGCAGACGATGGAACGTTGACATTAAGTTTTGATTTCCCGGATACACATGAAAGGATAGAGGATTTTGAAGGCCTATGGTGGTTTGTTTACCAATCTTTTGCCTTTGATACATTGACGCTGAATACAAGTGAATAGTATGGCTTTTAAAGAGCGTTATAAAACAATAATATAAATAGGGCTGGTAATTGCTCCGGAAAGCTTTATAATAGAAACAGGGGGAATTCTGTCTGTTTTTAACCGGCCCTTTTTATCTGGCGGCCGGAAGTTCTGCGCGGCTTGCCTTTCCGCGAAGGTAGCGGGAAACGATGTGGGATGAGGTAGGCCCAGACTGTTTACACGATATAAATAAGGGCGGGGGTATAAACATATGGCGATATTTGTGCGTGATAAAAGCTTTTATAAATCGCTGATCGCGCTGGCGATCCCGATTTCGTTGCAGAACCTGATCGCTTTTGCGGTAAACTTTGCCGATAACCTGATGGTGGGGACGCTGGGGGATGTGGCGATCTCGGGCGTATATATGGGCTCGCAGATTCAGACGATCCTGCAGATGTTCATTAACGGCACGGGCGCGGCCATGCTGATCCTGATTGCGCAGTACTGGGGCAAGCAGGATTTAGAGCGCATCCGGCGGATCACGGTGATGTGCATTAAAATCGTGCTGGGCATCGGCGTTGTGGTATCGATCTTATCCATCGCCCTGCCCACACAGATCCTGCGGCTGCTGACCAATGACGAAGCCGTGGTTCAGGCTGGGCTGCCCTACCTGCAGATCATGGGTATCTCGTATATCTTCTTTTGCCTATCCCAGATTTTGATCTCCGCCATGCGCGGGGTGGAAAATGCAAAAGTCGGCATGTATGTTTCGTTGATGTCGCTGTTCGTCAACATCTTTTTAAACTGGGTGTTGATCTTTGGGCACTTGGGCTTCCCGGCGCTGGGGATCACCGGCGCGGCCATCGCCACGCTGATCGCCCGCATCTTTGAATGCGCAGTCATGGTGATCTACACGTTCTTTATCGAAAAAACGCTGCACTTGCGCTTTGGCGACCTGAGGCTTAAGGCCGGCGTGCTGGGCAAGGATTTTATCAAGTACGGCCTGCCGGTCATGGCGGGGGACTTGGTGTGGAGCGCCAACGTATTTGGGCAGGGCATCATCGTGGGCCGGCTATCCGCTGAGGCCATCGCCGCCTCCAGCATCATGGGCATGATGAACAACTTGACCTTTATCTGGATCATGGGATTGAGCGCGGCGGTAGGCATCCTCACTGGGAAGACGGTAGGCCGCGGCGAATTCGAAAAGATGAAGGCCTACGCCAAGACGATCCAGGTGATGTTTCTGATTATCGGCGTGGCCAGCGGGATTTTGATCCTGCTGATCAAGGGGCCCTTTATCTCGCTGTACGATATCAGCGATCAGGCGGCGATCTATGCCGATCAGCTGATGTGTGTGCTATCGGTCAGCATTGTAGGCACCTGCTACCAGGCCACGGGCTTAAGCGGCCTGGTCAAATCCGGAGGCGATACGGGATTCGTGTTCAAAAACGATTCCATCTTCGTATTTTTGGTGGTGCTGCCCGCCTCGGTG
This sequence comes from Luoshenia tenuis, assembly GCF_014384745.1. Lineage (NCBI taxonomy): Bacteria > Bacillati > Bacillota > Clostridia > Christensenellales > Christensenellaceae > Luoshenia > Luoshenia tenuis. The sequence goes on along the minus strand of NZ_JACRSO010000001.1, from coordinate 843,821 downwards.
CTGGCGCTGGTGCTAAACGCCCCCGTGTGGGTGGTGTTTGCCTGCCTTAAGTGCGACCAGGTGCTTAAATGCTTTGTGGCCGTGGTTAAAATCAACCGGTTTAACTGGATGAAAAAACTGACGCGGGAAGTGGGTTAACCGATGCGATTGGTCGGGGAGGGGCTTATGGCGGCCCCTCCCTGTTTATGCGCTGCAAGCCCCTTTGCTGGCTGATGAAAATTTGATATAATAAAACAGTACGATATTTTTGCGCCAGGGGATATGCCGGCGGAAAAGGGGGCGAGAGCAATGCGCATCCTATTTGTGATCCTTGCGGCGGTGGTGATGATCGCGTCCTTTGTGCCCCTGGGGTTGGCCTTTCGGTATATGCGCCGCCAGGAGGACGCCGGAGGGTTCCGCAAGCGGATCATCTGGGCCTTTATTGCCCCGGTGATCGGCGGGGCGGTCATTACCGGCCTGGGGTTTTTGATGTTATAACGACCAACGATGGGTTTAGGAGGAAATGATGGATCATTACCGCGCGCTTTACCGGCGTTTCCGGCCGGCGCGCTTTGGGCAGGTGCTGGGGCAGGAGCATGTTGCGCGCACCCTGCGCAACCAGGTGGCATCCGGGCATATCGCCCATGCCTTTTTGTTCTGCGGCCCCAGGGGGACGGGCAAGACCAGCCTGGCCAAGATATTTGCCAAGGCGATCAACTGCCAAAATCCCCAGGAGGGAGAGCCCTGCCTGGAATGCCCCACCTGTACGGCGGGGGAAAACAATATGGATGTGGTGGAGATCGACGCGGCCTCCAACAACGGCGTAGACGAGATACGCGACCTAAGGGATAAAGTGCGCTTTCCGCCCTCGATGGGCAGGTATAAGGTCTATATCATAGACGAGGTGCACATGCTCTCTCCCGGCGCGTTTAACGCGCTGCTTAAAACTTTGGAGGAGCCGCCGGCACACGCGGTCTTTATTTTGGCCACGACGGAGGCCCAGCGCCTGCCGGCGACCATCGTATCCCGCTGCCAACGGTTTGATTTTAGACGCATCGACGTGGCGACCATGGTGGGCCGCCTGCAGGACATGACCCGGGAGCTGGAAGTGAAAATATCCCCCGAGGCGCTGGCGTTGATTGCCCGCGCAGCCGAGGGGGATATGCGCGATTGCCTGTCGCTGCTGGATCAGAGCCTGGCCTTTAGCCCCGACGGGGTAGAGGAAAAAGACGTCGTGCAGCTGCTGGGTGCGGCGGACCCTGCGGCGCTCTCGCAAATGGTGCGCGCCATGCTGCACGGGGATGAGCGCGGGACGATTACCAGCCTTGCCGATCTGCTGTCGGGCGGGGCGGACCTGGGATTTTTGATCAAGGAACTGGCTGAGGAGCTGCGCAGGCTGCTGCTGTGCCAGCTGTTAGATAAGCCGGAACAGCTGCTGGTGTGCGATACTCAGACAGTAGACCGGCTGCGAAAAGAGGGAATGGGCATCCCGCAGGCGGCGATCATGCGGGCGATCGAGCTGCTGCTGCACTGCGAGGCGGAGCTGCGCTTTGCCGCCCAGCCCCGGCTGATCGCCGAGTGGACGCTGTTGCGCATCTGCCGGGCCAGCGATGAAGATTCTATCACCGCGCTTTGTGAGCGGGTAGCGCGCCTGGAAGAGGCCCTGCAAAGCGGCAGTTTTGTGCCGGCGGGCGATGTGCCGTCTACGCCGGTGCAGGATGCACCACCGCCTCCTGACGAGGCGCCGCCCCAGGCAGATGAGGGCGCGCTGCCCTTGCCGCAAGAGGAGCCGGCTGTAGCCGAAACGCCACCGGCCCCAAGCGCACCGGCGCAGCCGCTTGGACAGGAGCAGGTGATGGAGGAACTGAGCCGGCGGGTCAAACGGGAGAAGATCGCCCTGTTTAGCGCCCTGCAAAAGGGCAGCTTTTCCGGCGTGGAGGGCAATCTATTCAAACTCAACTTTGCCCCGGAGAACGAGATCTTTGCCAATATGGTGGAGATGGAGGTCAACCGTAAATTTATCGAGGGAATCTTACAGGAATTGCTGGGGCAAGAGGTGCGCCTGCAGTGTAAGATCGTGGAGGAAAAAAAGGACCCCAAGCAGGCAAACCCGGCCTTGAAACGGCTGGAGGAGCTGTTTGGCAAGGATTCGATCGAGATCGTAGAAGATTAGTAGAGGCGAAAAGCCCGAAAGGAGTAAGTAACTATGGCAAGAGGCGGATTTCCGCGCGGGGGATTCCCGGGCGGCGGTATGGGAAATATGCAGCAGATGTTAAAGCAGGCCCAGAAGATGCAGCAGGATATGGCCAAAGCCCAGGAGGAGTTGGCCCAGGCGGAGATCGAGGCATCTGCCGGCGGCGGCATGGTAACGGTGACGGTGACAGGGGATAAGCAGCTCAAATCCATCGCCATCAAGCCCGAGGCGGTAGACCCTGACGATGTGGAAATGCTGCAGGACCTGGTGCTGGCGGCAGTGAACGAGGCCCTGCGGCAGATGGACGAGTTGACCCAGGAGAAAATGGGCAAGGTGACCGGTGGCATGGGCGGCATCCCGGGGCTTTTTTAAATGCAGACCCATATTGAGCCGATCGCCCGCATGATCGAGCAGCTGGCCAAACTGCCGGGCATAGGCAGCAAAACGGCGCAGCGTCTGGCTTTCTTCATCCTGTCGATGGAGGAAAATGAGGTGCGCCAGCTGGCCGAGGCGATCTATCTGGGCAAGAAAAAAGTACATGCCTGCGCCGTATGCGGTAACCTGACCGACCAGGACCCCTGCGCGATCTGTACCGACCCGCGGCGCAGGGACGACGTATTGTGCGTAGTCTCGGATGCGCGGGACCTGCTGGCGATGGAGCGAACGCGGGAGTTCCGCGGCCGCTACCATGTACTGGGGGGGACGATCTCGCCCATGGAGGGCATTGGGCCCGACCAGCTACGCATTCGGGAGTTGGTCACCCGCATCGGCCGCAGCGAGGTCAAAGAGGTGATTTTGGCGACCAACCCGGATGTGGAGGGGGAGGCGACGGCCGTGTATCTGGCCAAGCTGCTCAAACCCCTGGGCGTCAAGGTCTCCCGTATTGCCCACGGCGTGCCGGTAGGCGGCGACCTGGAATATACCGACGAGGTGACGCTGGGGCGGGCGCTGGAGGGCCGGCGCGAGATGTAGGGCGGATAAGGCGCGCAAGCGCTTTGCCAAATAAATTAAGGGGATGGAAAAATGAGCAAGTTAAAGGCAGCATGGGTAGGCTTCCGCCAGCCGGATGCAGACCCTTGGAAGGTTTATGAGCGTTACGCCGCCATCGGCTATCATGGCATGGATGGCGACCTTTGGGAGATGGAAGGCGACCGGGTAGAGAACCTGAAGCATTTTAACGACCTGGGGCTGGAGGTGGTTTCCAGCTGGGCCGTGCGGGGGGATATGAAAGAATTTGCCGCGGACGACCAGAAAATCGCCGAGGTTATCGAGCGGGCGCACTTTTACAACCTGGACGCGGTGACCATGGGCGGCATCTCGGTCATCTCCAGCTTTAACTCCTATTATGGCAACAACGGTACGTACGACGAGCTGATGTACGATATCGAGGGCATGAACGCCGTGATCGAGAAGCTGGGCCGTGAAGGGATCGGCCTGATGTATCACAACCATTATCAGGAGTTCACCGTCAGCTACGACGGGGTATCGGTAATGGATTATCTGCTCACGGACGTGGACCGCAGGCTCAAGCTCAAGCTGGATGTGGGCTGGGTATGGGTTGGCGGCGTGGACCCGGTAGCGTTTATGGAGAAGGCTAAGGATCGCATCGGCCTGCTGCATATCAAGGATTTCTATGACCAAGAGATCCCCCGCCACCTGGTCAACCAGAAACCGGAGACCCGCATCGGCTTTACCATGCTGGGCACGGGCAAGGTGGATATCCAGGGCTGCCTGAAAAAGGGCGTGGAGATCGGTCAGAAATGGGCGATCGTGGAGCAGGATACCATGCGCAACCTGACGATGGAAGAGGACCTGACCGGCTCCTTCCTGGCGATGAAGGAAAGCGGATACGTGGAATAAAAGGGTATAATAAAAAGCGCGCTGCCCCAATTTTGGGGCAGTGCGCTTTTGTTTTTCACTCGTCTAAAGGCCGGCCTGTTGGCGCGCCTGTGCGCGAAAGGCGGAGGGTGTGCAACCACAGTGCTTGCCGAAAACCTTGGCAAAATAATTCTGGTCGGAAAAACCGCAGCTTTGAGCGATCTGGCGGATCGAATCCTTGCTGCCCGAGAGCAGGCTGCGGGCATGGCGCAGGCGAACCTCGGTCAAATACGCGTTGATCCCCTGCCCGTAGGCGCGCTGAAAAGCGCCTACTAGCGTGGGCTTGCTGCAAAAAAACTGCTGGCTTAAATGATCCAGCGTGATGGAACGGGCAAAGTTTTGATTGATGTATTGGCGGATATCCTCAGCCAGGTTCTTATCGGCCAGATTCATGCGGTTGCTCAGCGTGATATACGCCGCGCAGATATTCATTAGCGCGATGCAGCTGCTCAGCTTATCCTGTGGGATATCGGGTATCTTATAGACCCGCTGTTCCAAAAGCGCGCCGTCCTCCACATAAGGGGCTGCGGTGCGCATGATAGGTGTCCGGTCGGTCTGGGAGGAATCCAAAATCTGTCCCATCATCAAAAAACCGCTGAGAACGCCGTATTGATAAAGCGGCGCTACGGCTTCGTGCAGCCCAAAGGGGCAGCGATAGATGTAGATCTGCCCCTGGCTGCGGACGATCTCAAAGGCGACGGCATCCTGCCGGCGGCATAGGTGATCGGCATGCTTATTTTGCCGTACCAGCGCGCAAAAGGGGCTGAGCGCCTCCGGATAGGCGGCGATCTCTCGTAAATGCGTATCGTATAGGGACATGCGGCAGCCGGAAATATTGTAAAGTTCCTTTAGCACGGAAATAATCTCCGCATCCTGTTGCATGGCCGCACCTCCTATGGGTTGATTGGTAAGATCGCTAAAATATATTTATGATTTTACTAATTATTATCCATTATTCTCTGGAAAAGGCAAGTGCTATTTTTTATAATAACAGTAGCGCAACGAGGAGAGGGGCTGTGCAACAGGATGGAGGAGGCTTTGCGGGCTGCCGCGCATTTTGATTTGAGCGGCCGTGTGGCCCGGGCGCTGCCCTGGGGGCAGGGCCATATCCACCGAACTTTTCGGGTAGGAACGGATGGGGGTAAAGAGTATATCCTGCAAAAGATCAATACCGCCGTATTTCCCCAGCCGGAAAAGTTGATGGAGAATATCCTGCGCGTTACGCGGCATATGGCCGATGGGGCGGGCAAAAGCGTTTTCCGCGTAAGTCTGGCAAGGGATGGGCGCCCCTGGTGGCAGGACGAGCACGGCGGGGCCTGGCGGGTCTATCCGCTGATCCCCAATACCTTTACCCTGCAAGAGCCGCGCACCCCGCAGGATATGCTGGAAAGCGGGCGGGTATTCGGCTGTTTTATAAAGGACTTAATGGGGATGGCGCCTAAGACGCTCTACGTCAGCATCCCCGGCTTTCACGATACGCCGGCGCGGTTTGACGCGCTGCGCGCCGCGGTGCGGAAGGATCCGAAGGGCCGCGCGCAATTCGTAACGGAGGAGCTTAAATATCTGTATAGCTGCGAGGCGCGCGCCTGCCGGCTGTATCAACAGGCCCTGCAAGGGCAGCTGCCCCTGCGCGCGACGCATAACGATACCAAGCTCAACAATGTTCTTTTTGACCGCTCCAGCGAAAAAGGAGTATGTGCCGTAGACCTGGACACCGTGATGCCGGGCCTGGCAGCCTATGATTTTGGGGATGCTATCCGCTTTGGCGCCAGCAGCGCCCCGGAGGATGCGCAGGATACCCGGGCGGTCCATTTGGATTTGCCGCGCTATGCGGCATATGCGCGCGGCTTTTTGCAGGGCTGTGCGGGCGCGCTGACGCATGCGGAGCTGGATTCGCTTGCTGAGGGGCCGTTTTCCATAACCATAGAGCAGGCCGTCCGTTTTCTGACGGACTATATTCTGGGCGATATTTATTACAGGGTCGACCGCCCGGGGCATAACCTGCAACGCTGCCGGGCCCAGCTGGCTCTGGCCAGGGATATGGAAAAAAGGGCGGCGCAGATGCGTGATGTGATCGTTGAGTTGACGGATAGGGAGGAAAACTAGATGGCGATTTTGGTGACCGGCGGCGCCGGCTATATCGGCAGCCATACCTGTGTGGAACTATTAAACCAGGGTTACGAAGTGGTGGTGGTGGATAACCTGAGCAACTCCAGCCGCAAGGCGATTGCCCGGGTGGAGCAGATAACCGGCAAGAGCCTGACTTTTTACGAGGAAGATCTGCTTGATTATGCGGCCCTGGAAAACATCTTCAGCCGGGAGAAGATCGACGCGGTGATCCACTTTGCCGGGCTAAAGGCGGTGGGCGAATCGGTACAGATGCCGCTGGAGTATTACCACAACAACATTACCGGCACCTTGCTGCTATGTCAGGCGATGCGCGAGCATGGGGTGAAAAACATCGTCTTTAGTTCCTCGGCCACTGTCTACGGCCGGCCGGAGACGGTGCCGATCCGGGAGGATTTTCCGCTGTCGGCCACCAATCCGTACGGGCATACCAAGCTGATGCTCGAGCAGATCTTGACCGATCTGTACACGGCCGACCCGGAGTGGAGCGTGATGCTGCTGCGGTATTTTAACCCGATCGGCGCGCACGAGAGCGGGATGATCGGCGAGGATCCCAAGGGCATCCCCAATAACCTGATGCCCTATATTACGCAGGTGGCAGTGGGCAAGCTGCCGCATTTAAACGTATTTGGCAATGATTACGATACGCCCGACGGCAGCGGCGTAAGAGATTATATCCACGTAGTGGACCTGGCGCTAGGACATATCAAGGCGCTGCAAAAGATGGAGGGCAGGCCGGGGGTAAAGATCTACAACCTGGGAACCGGCAAGGGCTATAGCGTGCTGGATATGGTGAGCGCCTTTGAAAAAGCCAGCGGCAAGCCGATCCCCTACAAGATCATGCCGCGCAGGCCTGGGGATATCGCGATCTGCTATGCCGATCCCGCCAAGGCGCGGGAGGAACTGGAATGGACCGCCCAGCGCGACCTGGCCCAGATGTGCGAGGACTCCTGGCGCTGGCAGAAGAACAACCCCGATGGCTATGGCAACGAGTAAAGAAAGAAACGGCCCGCAGTTATTTGCTGCGGGCCGTAGTTTATTGATCCGTACGCCGGAAAATCACCTGCTGCTCCGGCATCTTTTTGTGGACGGCGGGGGATTAGGCGGGATACCCTAGGCGCAGGGCACAAACCAGGCTGCCGGACTGACCGGCTCAAGCATTTAGCTCCCCCTCTGGTCAAATGATACGTCGCGGATTCAAAGAGTGTCTAAGCTTTGACCCCGCGCGGCGAGACAGATGTTTTCTACAGCCGCGTCCATGGAAGGCAGGCGGGTGTTAAACGATTTTTTATCAAAAAAAGGGCGAACAAGCTGTTCGCCCCTTTATTAAATTCATCTTAAAGCGTCACTCCGGCCGCTCTTCCTGGGTGATCTGGGTCTGATACCGGGCAAGCCAGATGCTAAAGACGACTACTGCCACGACGGGAACCAGCCAGGAGCCCACCCCCGGGATGCTGATGGCGATCAGCGCCGCGGGATAGAATAGCCAGCGAGCCGTCTGCTTGATACGGCGCGTGCGTTCGGAAGGCGATTCCAGATCTTTTTCGTCTAAACAGAACAAAAGGCAAAAATCCCGGAGGATAAAGGCTTCAACGCCGCCCAGTATTCGGGCGGAGATCTCTAATCCGTCGCGGTGAGACAGGCCGATGATGATATAACAGGCCACCAGCGCGCAGATACGGCTGATGGAGAAAAGCACCATTTGTAAGCCCGGCCCCGCCTGTGTAACGGCCTTGACGCCCTGGGCCACCAGCGATACGGCCAGCAAACCCAGGTACCAGTTCCATAACTGCTGGTAAGAAAAGACGACAACTTCGCCCCGGTAGTAATTATAGGAATCCACCGCCGTTGCGCCGGCGCTGTTCATAAACCATACGATATATCCCGCAAGCATCGCCCAAAGCAGCAGCGATAAATAGTCCGGATGCCTGCTCTTACGCAATCATTCCACCTCCAAGCCGGGGTATACCGGCTACTGCACCAATGCCTTTTTGCTGCACGGGGTAGAAAGTAAAAAAGATTCTACTCAATAGCAATCGATTCAAAATGACAGGGCGCCATAATTGTACAAAATTATATCAAATTATTTTTATCGTATCACATTTGAGGTGCCTTTGCAAGATTTGCCCGCTTGCCGCAAAAGGGTAGATGCGTTACAATAAAAAAGATGTGACCCTAGAAATAGTTGTAATAGAGAAATAATTAAGGGGTCAGTTTTGGAGGATACATGGAATATTGCCGCTTACAGCTGGATCCTTCGCGCAAAGAGCCGCTGTACCGCCAGCTTTACCTGGCTATCGCCGCCCAGATCCGTTCGGGAACGCTGCCCCAGGGGGAGAAGTTGCCGGGTAAGCGCGCCATGGCCGGGCAGCTGGGCGTCAGCCAAAATACCGTTGAAACGGCTTATGAGATGCTGTTGAGCGAAGGGTATCTGCGCTCAAAACCGCGCAGCGGTTTTTATGTGCAGGCCATGCCCACTCGTCCTCAGGTAACCGCGCAGGGACGGCCGGTCTGTCCGCCGGAACGGCCAGCTCCGCCACGGGCTGCATACGATTTTGCCACATCCGCCGTGGATACGGCCTGCTTTCCCTATGCTACGTGGGCGCGCATCACCCGCGATATCTTCAGCGACCATCGCGAGCTGCTCTCAAGAGGGGAACCACAGGGCGAGATCGAGCTGCGCGAGGAGCTGTGCCGCTATCTGGCCGAAAACCGCGGGATGCAGGTAGAACCTGCACAGGTGGTCATAGGCGCGGGAGTGGAATATCTTTGCGGGTTGATCGTGCGTTTGCTGGGCGGGGGCTGCACTTTTGGCCTGGAGGAGCCGGGCTATCAGCGCAACCGCGAGATCATTTATAACCAGGGCTGCCAGGTCTGTACCCTGCCGGTAGACGGCGAGGGCGTCGATATGGCGGCGCTTGAAAAGAGCAGCGCGCAGGCCGTATATGTGACCCCGGCCCACCAGTTCCCCACGGGAGTGATGATGTCCGCCGCACGGCGGATGGCGCTGCTGGACTGGGCCGAGGCGGCGCAGGGGCGCATGATCATCGAGGACGATTACGACAGCGAATTTCGCTATGAATTCCGTCCCGTGCCCGCCCTGCAGGGCTTGGACACGGGCGGCAAGGTGATCTACCTCAATACCTTTTCCCGCAGCCTGGCGCCGGCTTTCCGCATGGCTTATATGGTATTGTCGCCCCAGCTGCTCAAGCGTTACCGGCAGGATTTTGCCTTTTATTCCTGCACGGTCTCCCGTTTTGAGCAGCAATGTCTGTGCCGCTTTATTCGGGATGGACATTTTAGCCGGCACTTGAACCGGGCGCGCACGCTGTACCGCGCGCGGCGCGACACCCTGATGCAAGAGCTTGAGCGCATGGCGCCCGAGGGCGCGCTCCAGTTTTCCGGGGGCCAGGCGGGGACCCACCTGATCGTAACCGTTGCAAACGGGATGGATGAGGCTGCTTTGGTCGGCGCCTGCCTCAGGCAGGGGGTGCGGGTATATGGGCTCAGCCAATTTTGTGCGCAGGACGGAACGGCGCATAGCGCAAGCGTTGTGATGGGATACGCGGGCATGGAGCGGGGCCGTATCGAACAGGCTGTGCGGCGTATCGGCAAAGCCTGGTTTGGAGATTAGATACATTTGTCAAGCATCTGTCAAATAAGGTTTGACATTTGACAGATGCTGTCCATATAATATAAGGAGTAAAATTTGTTTTTTCGGCAGGATACCCTAAAATAGGATGGATGAGGGGGGATAGCGCGTGCACAAGAATCGGTGGATCCATTGGATCGCTCTGTTCGCCGTGCTGGCGCTGCTGTTCCTTCCCATGGCGGGCAATATGGATTTAACTTCCGGAGCGGCTCATCCGCAGGGTAGCGTTGCTGATCCATTTACGCAGGCTGCGCTGCGCACTGGGGATGTGGTGACCGCTGACGAGGTGCTTTTGCCCCGTGCTGGAGAGAGCTTTGGCTTTTCCGGGCTGCGTCTGATCCTGCTATTTGTGGCTATCGTAGCGCTATCGCTATGTATGTTCCGCATGTTGGTGTGCTACCGGCTGGGGCATTCTTATACCGCTTTCAAATCTTCTATCATCGCCCGGTCGCTGGGCGGGCATGCACCTCCAAAGGCCTTTTCTATCTAACTTTTTTACACAACCTCATACGCGGTATTTTGTGCGGCTGGACTAGGCGGCAGCATTTTGCCATATGATTTTGGTAGGCTGTCTTTAGCTCCTGTTACCGTTTTAGCCGTGTATGGCCAAAATTTAGCGTTAGACGTGAAAAGGATGATCTTGATGAATTGGGCGCTTTTTGCAATTCTGATTTCCGCTTTAGCTTTTATCGTAGCCGGATATTTTTACCGGTGGGTCTCAAAATTACCCGTTGCCGAAGGGCCGCTGCGTCATGTAGGGATGCTGATCCGAAAGGGCGCGTTCGCCTTTCTTAAACGGGAATACCGCATCCTTGCGATCTTCGTGGGCGTTGTTGCGCTGCTGCTGGTGCTGTTTTTCCCCATACCTTTCTGGATGGGCTCGATCCTGGAGAACCTGGGCATGGCCGCCGCATACATCCTGGGCTCGGTATTGAGCGCGCTGGCCGGGGTGATCGGCATCAGCATTGCCACCATCGCCAACGTACGCGCGGCGACCGCTGCGCGCCAGGGGCTGGCCCCCTCCTACATGGCGGGCTTCCGGGGCGGCGCCGTTATGGGGATGGCGGTGGTGGGCAGCTCGCTGTTTGGGGCGGCTGTGCTGTACCTTTTGACCAGTGACCCCAATATCGTGCTGGCCTTCAGCTTTGGCGCAAGCTCCCTGGCGCTGTTTGCCAAGGCGGGCGGCGGCATCTTTACCAAGACGGCCGATATCGCCGCCGACCTGACCGGTAAGGTGGAGCTGGGCATCCCGGAGGATGACCCGCGCAACCCCGCCGTGATTGCCGATAATGTGGGGGACAATGTGGGCGACGTGGCCGGCATGGGCGCGGACCTGTTCGACTCCAACATCGCGGCCATCGCCGCAGCCATGGTCATCGCGCTGCCGCTGGGCCAGGTAGACCTGCTGTTCTGCTTCGGCGCGCTGGGGCTTTTGGCCTCCATCATTGGCGTGCTGACGGCGCGGGTGGGCAAAAAGGGCAACCCAGGCGCGGCGCTGAACCGCGGCACCTATTTAACCTGCGGGATCTTCGCGGTTTTGACGTTTGTAGCTTCTATGATCTATCATTTCGACCTGCGGCTGTGGGGCGCCACGGTGGTAGGGATGGTCGCCGGCGTTGTGATCGGCCTGACCAGCGACTATTTTACCGGCGATAACCGCAAGCCTGTGGCGCGTGTGGCCCACGCCTGTGAGAGCGGGCCGGCCTTTACCATCCTCTCGGGCATTTCCTACGGGCTGATCAGCGCCCTGCCCTCCCTGGCTGGTATCGGCGCAGCCGCGCTGATCGCCTTTAAGCTTTGCGAGCCCATGGGCGCAGGGTACGCCATGCTGGGCGTATCGATGAGCGCCATCGGCATGCTGGCTATCGTAGGCATGATCATTTCTAACGACGCCTATGGCCCCATTGTGGATAACGCGCGGGGCGTGGCTGAAATGGGCGGCCTGGGCGAAGAAGTGCTGAAGATCACCGATGAACTGGATGCGGCGGGCAATACCTCTAAGGCCATCACCAAGGGCTTTGCCATCGGCGCGGCGGGGCTTACGGTCATTGCGCTGCTGGGCGCTTTCCGCGAGATCGTGTACAATGCCACAGGGCAGACGCTGGTCTTTGACATGATGGATCCGCTGATCTTTTTCGGCATGCTGATCGGCGCGGCCATCCCGGCGGTATTTGCCGCCATGCTGATGATGGGGGTCAACCGCAACTCGCAAAAGATGGTTGCCGAGATCCATCGCCAGTTTAATACCATTCCGGGCCTGAAAGAGGGTAAACAGGGCGTTTTGCCGGACTATGACCGCTGTATCGACATCGCCACGGTAGGCGCGGTGCGCGAGCTGATCCCCGCGGGGTTGATGGCCATCGTCGCCACGCTGGTCGTAGGCTTTATCGGCGGGGTGGCCGCGGTAGGGGGCTTTCTGGCTGGCAATATCGTTTCCGGGCTGCTGCTAGCCATGCTGATGAGCAACGCCGGCGGCCTGTGGGACAACGCCAAAAAGTATATCGAAGCCGGACACTGCGGTGGCAAGGGCTCGCCCGCGCACAAAGCGGCGGTCATCGGCGATACGGTAGGCGATCCGTTTAAGGATACGGCAGGGCCCTCCCTCAACACGCAGGTGACGGTCGTCTCTCTGGTATCCTCGCTGGCGGCGGCGCTGTTCATCGCCATATCCATCTTCTAACACAAAGGGGAAAATATGAATCTTGCGTTTTTGATCAGTATGCTGCTGGTGTTGGGCGTAGTCTTTGTCAACGGTTGGACGGATGCGCCCAACGCCATCGGCAGCGCGGTAGCTACAAGGGTGTTTCGGCCCCGCACGGCTATCCTGGTGGCCATGATCTTCAACTTTTTAGGCGTGCTGCTGATGACCGCTATCTCCACGCAGGTAGCCGACACCCTGTCGAACATGGTGGATTTTTCCTCCGCCTCCCATAGCGATGCGCTCATCGTCATGGCTGCGGCCATGTTTGCCATCGTGGTATGGGCCGTGGCGGCCTGGGCCTTTGGCATACCCACCAGCGAGAGCCACGCGCTGATCGCCGGATTGACGGGCGCGGCGATGGCCCTGGGTGGGATCGGCGCCATCAACATGGGCGAATGGCAAAAGGTGCTGATCGGCCTTGCCGTTTCCTCCGTACTGGGTTTTGGGGCCGGCTTTGGCTTTGCCAAGCTGATTGCCCGGCTGTTCTATCGGGCGGACCGGCGCAGGACCGAGCGGTTCTTTACCGCAGGACAGGCTGTTTCAGCCTGCGGCATGGCGTTTTTGCACGGGGCACAGGACGGGCAAAAGTTCATGGGCGTGATGATGCTGGCGTTGTTTTTAAATGGCATGGTACAAAAAAATGCCGGCGGTACCTTTGACATCCCGCTGTGGGTGATGGTACTTTGCTCAGCCGTGATGGGGCTGGGCACCTTGGTCGGGGGCTGGCGCATCATCAAAGCCGTTGGATTTGACATGGTCCATCTGCAAAAGTATCAAGGCTTTGCTTCGGACCTGGCGGCGGGCGGATGCCTGCTGCTCAGCTCGCTGACCGGGCTCCCGGTATCCACCACCCACACCAAGACCACGGCGATCATGGGGGTGGGCGCGGCACGCCGTTTTTCCAGCGTGAATTGGGGCGTAGCCCGCGAGATGATATTGGCCTGGGTATTGACTTTTCCGGGCTGCGGCCTGATCGGCTATGGGATGGCCAAGCTGTTTTTGCACTTGTTTTAGCTGTGAGGATTGGGGAGGTAAGGGATGAAGATCAAAAAAGATGCGGATTATTTTGAATTGCTTTCGAAAATGATCGCCTGCACGCATGAGGCGGCGCGCAAGCTCCACGAACTGGTGGTGGTGTATGACCAGGTACCGGAGCGCTGCGGGAAGATACACGATATCGAACACGCCTGCGACGACCTGCTGCATATCCTTTTAAAGAAGCTGAATGCGGCGTTTATTACCCCTATCGATCGGGAGGATCTGCTGGCGATCGCCAAAGGGATCGACGATATTACCGATGCCATCGAAGATGCGGCCAACGCATTTGATATGTTGTGCGTAGACACCATACGCCCGGGCGCGGTAGAGATGGCGGAATTGATTTTGCAGGCCATGGAGGCATTGGTCAAGGCGGTGGGGGAATTTAATCAATTCAAGAATTCCCAGAAGCTGAGTACCTATATCGTAGAGGTCAACTCCATTGAGGCCAAGGGCGACACGCTGCACCGCCACCTGGTAAAGGACCTGTTCCACCGGGGCGATCCGTTGACCATCCTCCAGTGGAAAGAGATCTTCGACATCATGGAGCAGGTGCTCGATGCAGGCGAAGAGGTCGCCGATCTTCTAGAAGCCATGGCGATGAAGAACCGGTAAGTTTAAGCCCACCAAGCCTTTTTGCCCGGCGCTCCTCCTTAGCGCGGGGTAAAAAGGCATGAAGCCGTACCCCTATGGGGCGCGGCTTTTTTTATCCCCTTTTCGGGACGCATGCAGAGCGAATATCGCAAGGAGCATATGCATAGGATAGGACAAGGCGGGAAGATGGGGGGATTGTTGATGGGTTTGAGTATTCCCTATGAGGCGATCATCGCCTATGCATTGGGATTGGTTTTGTTGTACGTAGTCGGCTATCTGCTGCTGGTGCCGTTCAAAATGGTGCTGCGTTTTATCTATAACGGCTTGCTGGGCGGGCTGATGCTCTGGGGTTTAAACGTGGTCGGCGGCTTTTTCGGCGTTAATATCGCCATCAATTTTGTCACCGCGCTGATCGCAGGGTTTTTGGGGATACCCGGGATCATCCTATTGCTGATCTTACAGATGATCTTATAAAAAAAAGAAGGTGCCCGCCGGGGCATCTTTTTTTTCAGCGATATTTTTCCATGGGTTCGATGAAAAACCGGCAAATGGGTACAATAAAAAGGATTATCAGCCTCCCTTCCCGAATAATGCAAAAAAAGCATGAAAAGGGGCGTAGGGGCATGCAGGTTTCCTGGGCGGAATTATTGGCGCAGATCGACGGTTGCACGAAGTGTGGACTTTGCCGCGCGCGAACCAACCCTGCGCCGGGAGAAGGGGATCTGCAGGCCCGGATCATGTTTGTAGGCGAAGGGCCGGGCGCACAGGAGGATCTGCAGGGCAGGCCCTTTGTAGGCCCGGCGGGGCAACTGCTGGACAAGATGCTGGCCGCCATCGCCTTAAAACGCGAACAGGTCTATATCGCCAACATTGTGAAGTGCCGCCCGCCGGGAAACCGAGTGCCTACGCCGGATGAGGCCGCCGCCTGCCTGCCCTATCTCCGGGCGCAGGTAGGGCTGGTATCGCCCCGGATCATCATTTGCCTAGGGGCCACTGCGGCGCGCTATTGCCTGGGCGGGGAGGTACGCATCACCCGGGACAGGGGAAAGTGGGTACAGCGCAAGGGCGTATGGATGATGGCCACCTATCACCCGGCGGCGCTGCTGCGCGCACCGGAAAAAAAGCGGGAGGCCTGGGAGGACTTTAAGTCCATCCGGGAACGGCTTAGAGCAATGGAATTGGAAGAAGAGGAGCAAGATGATGGCAAAAGCGCAAACGCAGAGCCGGGAGAAGATACATGAACAGATCCGCCAGGCCTGCGTGGATTTTATCGAGCAGATCTATCCGGATCAATCCAAGATCGTGGTGTTTGGAGAGGGAAATTTAAGCGCCAAGCTGATGCTGGTGGGCGAGGCCCCGGGCGAACAGGAGACCCTGCGCCAGCGCCCCTTTGTGGGCAGCGCGGGAAAAAACTTGGACCGGTTTTTGGAATTGGTGCATTTGGAGCGGGAGGCGCTGTATATCACCAATACGGTGAAATTTCGCCCCACCAAGCGCAATGAAAAGACCGGGCGGCTCTCCAACCGCCCGCCGGAGCGGGAGGAGGTGCTGCTGTGCACCCGCTTTTTGCGGGAGGAGATCAACCTGGTTTCCCCGCGGGTGATCGCCAGCCTAGGCAATGTGGCCCTGCGCGCGCTGGCGGGCGACCGGCGGCTGACCATTGGCGCCGAGCATGGGCGCCCGCGGCCCTGCCAGATGGCGGGGGGCGGGGTAGAGTTTATCCTCTTTCCACTCTATCACCCGGCCAGCGTGATCTATAATAACAAGCTCAAAGAGACTTATGAGCAGGATGTGGCACAGCTGGCACAGTATTTGAAAGAACGCATGTAAGGTTGATCCGCCCCTCCAAGGGGCGGATTTTGATTTGCCGCTTGACTCTCCCGCTGGGGGAGGGGATAAAGTGGGTTTGTCGGAAAGGGAAAGGGGCGCGAAGCGATGTACCGGATCGGAGAATTTTCACAACTGAGCAAGACCACCATTAAGACCCTGCGCTATTATGGCGAGGTGGGGCTGCTCAACCCCGCTTTTGTGGACGCGCAGAGCGGTTACCGGTACTATACTACGGAGCAGCTGATCCCGCTGCAACGTATCGTCGCGCTGCGGCAGGCGGGTCTGGGCGTGGAAGAGGTGCGCCAGATCATGTCCGGAGCGGACGCACAGGATATGCTGATGCGCCACCGAGGGCAGATGCACCGCGAACTGCAGCAGATCCAGCGCCAGCTGGCCCGGATCGACACATTACTCAAAAGCGGCAAGGAGGAATTATTTATGAAGTATCAGGCGGTCATCAAACAAGTGCCCTCTTACACGGTGTACTACAAACAGGGCCTTGTGCCCACGCCCGCGCAGCTGGAGGCATTTATTCTGGGCTCGGCGCAAGAATGCCTGGCGGCCAACCCGGGCATTACCTGTGTGGAACCGGACTACTGCTATGTCTCCTATTTAGACCCGGAGTACAAGCCGGAGAACATGTTGGTGGAATACGGGCAGGCGGTCAACGCGGCTGGGACGCAAACGGATACAATCAAGTTTAAGACGCTGCCCGCCACGGAGGTGATCTCCGTTTACCACCAGGGCCCTTACGAAAGCGTGGGCAGCGCCTTTGCCTTTGCCCTCAACTGGGCGAAAGACAATGGCTACCGGACGGCAGGCCTTCCCCGAGAGCGGTATATCGACGGTAAGTGGAATCAACCGGACCCAGAAAAGTGGCTGACGGAGATTCAGATTCCGATCCAATCGGCAGCAAAGATATAAGAAACTATAATCTGTATAAAAAAGCGAAACGGTTGTCCGTTTCGCTTTTTTCATAGATACTGGCTATTGACTTTGAGTCAACTTCAACCTGTATAATGGGTAACGTGACGCCTAGATATCAGATCGAATTTTCGGACTGCATGCTTTTATAGGAGAGGATACACATGATACAGGAAAAATTCTGGTCTAAAGATTATATTTGCATACTATTGGTATCCACCTTTGCTTCCTTTACTAATAATGTATTTCAGGTGATATTCCCCGTATATGTGCTCGATTTGGGAGGGAGTAATGCTTTGACCGGGATGATGATGACGGGTCTGACGATCGCGGGCATCATCATACGGATCGTCATGGGTCCCCTGATCGACGGATGGGGGCGAAAAAAGATGCTGCTTTTAGGTAGCTCACTATACGCACTCAACGCCTTGGCATATTGCTTTGTAACGGATTTTACGGGATTATTTATGTTACGCATCTTTCACGGCGTTTCGCAGGGCATTTTTTTTCCGGTGCCGCCCACCATCGTAGCCGACGTTACGCCCAAGCGGCGGCTGGTGGACGCAATGGGATTTTTTGGTGTTTCCTCCTCCATCGCATTTGCCGTAACACCCACCATTGGCTTTGCGATTTATGAGGCATTCGGGGCGCGTACGCTGTTTTTCTGCGCATTTCTGTGCGCTGCTATTTCGGTATTGTTCGCCGTGCTGGTAAAGGAACGATATCAAAAACCGGTTAATCCGGAATCCCAAATAGACAAACCTAAAAAGAAGGTCAGATTATCTGCAATAATTGAGTTTTCAATCCTCCTACCCTCGATGGTCAGCTTTTTCGTCTACCTTGGCAACAGTTCGGTAACTAGTTTTTTGGCGACTTGCGGCATCGAAAGAGGGATCTCACAAATCAGCCTGTTCTTTATGCTCAACAACATTGTTATGATCGTGATGCGGCTTTTGACTGGGAGGCTGACCCGCTGGTTCGACATGCACAAGATTATCATGGGCGGAATTGCCGCATGCTTTGTCGGGACGTTGATCATCGCCCTTGCACAGGACATTTGGTGGATGCTGGTTGCATCATTGTTATTGGGCATCGGGATGACCGTAGTCATTCAATTATTGCAAGTAAGGGTGTTAAGTTTGGTAGCCGAGAACCGGCGCGGTGTTGCAAACTCAACCTTTATGCTGGTAGGAGATGTTGGTAATGGTTTGGGCGCTGCAGTGTGGGGCGGTGTATCGTCCTACTTTGGTTACTTATGGACTTATCTGCTATCTGCCGTAACGGTTTTGATAGGCGGCATGACACAGATTCTTGATGATAAAAAAGAAAAATACAAACTGACGCATAGCTAACTACCAAAAGCCCCCGCTTAAAGCGGGGGCTTTTTTGCAATCTTTTTACACATCAAACAGGCCGGCGTGATCCCGCAGGGCCTTTGTCACCCCGCCTTCATCATTGCTGGCCGCCTGATAGCGGCAGATGGCCTTGATCTCCGGCTGGGCGTTGGCCATGGCAAAACTGTGGGCGCAGTACGTCAGCAGCTCCAGATCGTTAAAGTAGTCGCCAAAGGCCATGACCTGTTCCCGATCCAGCCCCAGCCGGGCACACAGAGCCTGTACGGCGCTACCTTTGTTGACGCCCGGGTTGGTCAGGTCGGCCCAATGTCGGCCGGATAAGGTGACTTTAAAGCGCCCTTCAAAGTGCAACAGGCGGGCGTAGCTATTCTGTGCGGCGGGCGCATCGTCAAACACGGCGATGCGGCAGATATCGTCATCGATGGGGGTGCAGAGATCGTCCACAAATTGGATGGTTTTATAGTACCGGCGGGCCTGCGCTAAAAAGTTTGGCTGGCGGCAATCGGTATAGGCAGCCTTTACGCCGCAAAACAGGGGATATACGCCTGCCATCCCCCGAATAGCCTGCAGGGGTGCGCCGCAGTTTTGCGCAGGGATCGCGCTTTTGTAGAGCACCTGGCCCTTTTCCATAATCAACGCGCCGTTTTCGGCGATATAGGTCAGTTGGTCTTCCAGGTGAGAAAAATAGCTGCGGATATTATCGTATTGGCGGCCGCTGGCGATGGCAAACCGCACGCCTCGCCGCAACAGCGGGGCGACCACGTCAAAAAAATCCGGCGGGAGCTGTTTTTGGCTGCTCAGCAGCGTGCCGTCCATATCGGCTGCGATCAATTTTACCATAGCGGTGTCTCCTTCTCAGGCATCCAGGGCGATGCCGCTTTCCCGACACAGGTTGCGCACGTGCCGCAGCGCCTCATAATACTGATCGCGCCCCGACAGATGCTCGATTATGACCGGCAGATCGGGATCTTGCGCCTCGATTTTTTGCAGGTAATAGGGGAGGTCCACCTGCCCGCGGCCGGGAACCACTTCCTGCGTGGCCCAAGCCATGCCGGGGAGGATGCGCAGGTCCTTTACATGGCAGCTGCGGATAAAAGGCCCCAGTTTTTCAAAGCAGGCATCCATATATTCGCGCTGGCCCAGCAGCCGGCGCGGGGTGAACAGCAGGTTGCAGATATCCATATGGACCTTAAAGGCCGGCCGGTCGATCTGCGCGATCAGCGATAGATAGCTCTCCGGCGAATCGGGCACCATCCATTGCATGGGTTCCAGCGCAAAACAGGTATGCTGGGGCTGCACAGCGTCGATGATCTCCTGCACGGCGCGCACGGCCAGGGCCACGTGCTCCGGCGTGAAATTCTGCGGATAAGGGGCGTACCATACGCTGCCCGCGCTGCCGGACACGTTGACGCAGCAGCGGGCGTTCAGCCGCTCGGCCAGGGCTAGACGCAGCTTGCCCTGCTCAAGGGCCATCATCCGCTCCTTCGGGTCGGGCGAGACGGGGTTGTTCCAGATGCCCACCTCGGCCACCACAAGACGATGCTGGCGGCAATAGCGCTCAAACAGTGCAACGTTCTCCTCGCTCAAGGACGCCTCCGCCGGGTAGACCACCGCGCGGTAGCCAAGCGATAAATTGATATCCAGATATTCCGCCATGGAAGAGACCTGCCCGTAGGGAAACATTCCGCCTACATGCATACCTGCACCCTCCTTTACTTTGCCCTTATTGTACCATGTTTGGCCGGAGGAAGCAGCCTGTAAGGTGCGACAAATACGGCATAAAGCGGTATAATAAAGAAAAGATACGATAAAGGCGGAAACCGGCTATGTTTGAAAACGATTACATTATGCGCCAGATCGAGGGGCTGACCCGGTTTCTGGCAAAAGTTCTAATGCAAAAGGATATGGGGAGCGCGGATGTGATCGACGAGCAGGGGCATCTGGACCCGGGCAACTTTTTGCTTTACCGGTTGCAGGGCATGGTCGGGCAGGGGGCGATAAACGAGGCGGAGGACCTGCTCTTTGATACGATCAGGGCCGAGCCGCGGGAGGCGTATTTGAAGGTGGCGATCGACTTTTACAGTCTGCTGCAGGGAATGGAGGATGATGCCTTAAAAGCGGCGGATTTTACCCGGCAGGAGATCGCCGAAGGGCTGCGGGACGTGCGCGCGATCTACGGCGCTGACGGCCCGGGTGCATTGGTTTAAATGGATAAAAGGAAGGGTTGCCCGGCAAGGGAATGATTCAAAGCCTCCATTCAACCACCTCTTCAAGCCCTTTGCGCGTGCGCGCCCGGGGAAATTCGTTAGGATAGCCCAAGGCAACCGCTGCTACCAGCTGACCATCGCTGTGCAGCCATTCGCATAATTCTGGATATGCAAAATATATATCACAAATCCACAAGCTGCCGATCCCTCTGTCTGTAGCGGCAAGGACCATATTCTCTATGGCTGCGCCGATGGATTGAATATTGCAGATCTCAGCGATGCGCTCTTCTGTAGTTAGATCCTCCCAAATACTTTTGCCCAATGAATTAGAAACAAATACGATGACCGGAGCCTCTGCCATGATGTCCACGGTATATTTTGCCCCGGCAATATGCTGCTTGCTTTGCGGCAGTAAAGTATAATCGTGCTCTTCCCTTAAAATCCCCCGGCGAAAGGCAGACAGCATTTCTTCTTTGGCCCGCCCCTGTACGACCGTAAATTTCCACGGCTGCCGGTTTTTAGAAGAAGGGGCTTTTATCCCGCTTTGGATGATCGCCTCAATATCCTCTTTGGATATTGGGGCATCTAAAAATTTTCTGATGCTCCGCCTATCATAAACGGCTGAAATCATTATTTATATCCTCCTAAGAATAACTTAACGTTGTTCTCTCGCATTTTAACACAATTAGAGTTTGGGGTAAATCTATGGTAAATTGCTGGGGAGGGTATCCGCAGAACACCGTTACAGACGACAAAACGGCATAGCCATTTTGGCTATGCCGTTTGTATCACTTCCGATTAGGGATATGCCTCCCTGTTATGGAGCGCGATTGGAGGTGGGAACGGATCACTCCTCATCCTGCAGGGCGTCATACCCTTCCTCACCGGTGCGGACCTTGACCACATTCTCCACGTCGTATACGAAGATCTTGCCATCGCCAATGTGGCCGGAATACAGTACCCGCTTGGCCGCCTCGATCACGCTGCGCACCGGAACCTTGCATACCACGATGTCCACCTGCACCTTGGGCAGCAGGTTGATATCCACCGCAACGCCGCGGTAGTACTCGCTGCGGCCCTTCTGCATGCCGCAGCCCAGCACCTGGGTGACTGTCATACCGGAGATGCCCAGCTCGTTCATCGCGGCCTTAAAGGGCTCAAACCGGCTCTGGTTGAAGATCAGCACCAGTTTGGTCATCTTGGGCGTCCCTTCGGCAGGCGTGTGACCGGCGGAAGAATAATCCTGTACCGGGATGGCCTGCTCTACCGGGACGGCAGGGGAAGCGGCCATCGCGGCTACGCTAGCCGGCATGGCGACGCCATCGCCGGTTAAGCTGGCCGGCATGGGCATAAAATCCGCATAGCTGGAGGCCAGGCCGTGCTCTTCGATATCCAGACCCGCGATCTCCTCTTCGGGCTTGACCCGCAGGCCGATGGTCTTTTTGATGATGAAAAAGATGATCGTCATGGTCACGGTAACCCAGGCGATGACGGAAAGTACGCCAACGACCTGGATGCCCAGGAACTGGAAACCGCCGCCGTAAAACAGGCCGCCGTCGGTGGCCAGCAGACCCGTGAGGATCGTTCCGGCCGCGCCGCAGATGCCGTGCACGCCAATGGCGCCTACCGGGTCGTCGATCTTGAGGATCTTATCGACAAACTCAACGCCAAATACGATCAGCACGCCGGCCGCCAGGCCGATGATAGCCGCGCCCAAAGGGCTGACCATATCGCATCCGGCCGTAATGGCTACAAGGCCAGCCAACGCACCGTTGAGCGTCATGGAAACATCCGGCTTTTTGTAACGGATCCAGGTGACGCACATGGCGGTTACCGCCGCGACGGCAGCTGCCAGGTTGGTGGTCATAAAGATCGAGCCCATGCTGGTCAGGGTATCGTCACCCGTGGCGCTTAAGGTAGAGGTGCCGTTAAAACCAAACCAGCAGAACCACAGGATGAATACGCCCAGCGCGCCCAGGGTCAAACTGTGGCCCAAGATGGCTTTAGGCTTGCCGTCCTTATCATACTTGCCGATACGGGGCCCCAGCATCTTGGCGCCGATCAGGGCCGATACGCCGCCCACCATGTGCACGGCGGTGGAGCCGGCAAAATCGTGGAAGCCCATCTCGCTGAGCCAACCCCCGCCCCAGATCCAATGGCCGGATACGGGATAGACGATAAGGCTGATAGCGATGGAGTACAGACAGTAAGAGGCAAACTTGGTGCGCTCGGCCATGGCGCCGGAAACGATGGTGGCCGCCGTGGCGCAAAATACGGTCTGAAAGATCATGAACACCGGGGTGGGCACGCTCAGGCCCAGGAAGCTGTAATCCGCCTGGCTCATAAAATCGAACCAGCCGAAGAACTGATTGCCCGCGCCGAACATGATGCCAAAGCCTACCAGCCAGAAGATCGGCGCGCCCAGGGAAAAGTCCATCAGGTTCTTCATCACGATGTTGCCGGCGTTTTTCGCCCGGGTGAAACCGGTCTCTACCATGGCAAACCCGGCCTGCATGAAAAATACCAGCGCAGCGCCCAGCAATACCCAAATGGTATCAGCAGATGAAAACATACAATCCCTCCTCTAAATAATAAGCGTGCATCCCGCTTGGGGGCCGTGGGCAGCAAACGGTTGCCGCAAGGCCTTGTTTCGGGATGCACGCCTTTGTGCATCGACGATATTTGATTGCGCTTACACGCTGAACAGCAGCGTGGTGTAGGTGGGGAAGGGCCAGTAGCGGTCGCCCACCAGGGTCTCCAGCTCATCGGCTACCGCGCGCAGCTCTTGCATGGCGGCAAATACGGTATCCCGGTAATACTGGGCACAGGCTAGCGGATCGCTGGAGCAATGCTTGCCGCAAAGCAGCGCGTCGTCCAGCGCCTCGGTCTTGTGGTAAAGGCAATTGCCAAGGTCGCTCAGCTTGGTCAGCAGCGCCTTTTCCACTTCGCAGGAGATCCCGCCCAGGGCTTTTTTGGCCGCCGCCGCTTCGCTTAAATCCTTGATGTAGGCACAGACAGAAGGCAGAATGTCCCGCTTGGCCATTTCCAGCATGGTCAGCGCTTCGATATTCAACGCCTTACTGTAGCCTTCCAGCAAAATCTCGTAACGGGCGCGCATCTCTTCCTCGGTAAAGATCTTGTGGCGCTGGAAAAGCGCGATGTTTTCGTTGCTGATAAAATAGGGCAGCGCCTCAGGGGTGGATTTGAGGTTGAGCAGGCCACGCCTTTGCGCCTCTTGCACCCATTCATCCGAGTAGTTGTTTCCGTTAAAAATAATGCGCTTGTGTTCGGCAATGGTCTCGCGGATCAACTCGTTCAGGTCATGCGTAAAGTCGCTGGAGGTCTCCAGCCTGTCGGCAAATTGCGCCAGGGCGTCTGCCACGATGGTGTTGAGCACCACGTTGGGCCCGGAGATGGAGAAGGTGGAACCCAGCATGCGGAACTCAAACTTATTGCCGGTAAAGGCAAAGGGACTGGTGCGGTTCCGGTCTGTGGTATCCCGGGCGAAACGGGGCAGGGTGTGCACGCCGATCTTCATCTCCACCTTTTCCTGCCCATCGTATGTGGAGCCGCTCTCAATGGCCTCCAGCACATGGGTCAGATCCTCGCCCAGGAACATGGAAACGATGGCCGGCGGCGCCTCGTTGGCGCCCAGGCGGTGATCGTTGCCCGCGCTGGCTACGCTGATGCGCAGCAGGTCCTGATGCTCGTCGACCGCCTTGATGACGGCGGAAAGGAACAGCAGAAATTGCGCGTTCTCCTGCGGGGAATCGCCCGGTTCCAGCAGGTTGAGCCCCGTGCTGGTGGATATGGACCAGTTGTTATGCTTGCCCGAGCCGTTGACCCCGGCGAAGGGCTTCTCATGCAGCAGGCAGGCTAAGCCGTGCTTATCCGCTACTCGTTTCATGACCTCCATGGTCAGCTGGTTATGGTCGGTAGCGATATTGGTGGTGGTAAAGATGGGGGCCAGCTCGTGTTGGGCCGGCGCCACCTCGTTATGCTTGGTCTTGGCCAGTACGCCCAGCTTCCATAGCTCCTCGTCCAGCTCCTTCATAAAAGCGGAAACGCGGGGGCGGATGGTACCGAAGTAGTGATCCTCCAGCTCCTGCCCTTTGGGCGGTTTGGCGCCGAACAGCGTGCGGCCGGTAAAGATCAGATCCTTACGTTTTTGGAAGGCCGCCTTATCCACCAGGAAATACTCCTGCTCCGGCCCTACCGTGGTGTAGACCCGCGTGCCGACGGGGTGGCCGAACAGCCGGAGGATGCGCAGCGCTTGGCGGTTGATGGCCTCCATGCTGCGCAGCAGCGGCGTTTTTTTATCCAACGCCTCGCCGCCGTACGAACAAAAGGCCGTGGGGATGCACAGCGTTCCATCTTTAATGAAGGCATAGCTGGTGGGGTCCCAGGCAGTGTAGCCCCGCGCCTCAAAAGTGGCGCGCAGTCCGCCGGAGGGGAAACTGGAGGCGTCCGGCTCGCCCTTGACCAGCTCTTTGCCCGAAAATTCCATGATCACCTTGCCATCCCCGCAGGGGGAGATGAAACTGTCATGCTTTTCGGCGGTCACACCGGTCATGGGTTGGAACCAATGGGTAAAGTGCGTGGCCCCTTTCTCTACGGCCCAATCCTTCATGGCCGTGGCCACGACATTGGCGATCGTCAGATCCAGGCTCTTGCCGGCATCCATGGTCTTTTTCAGCGCTTTGTACGTTTCTTTAGGCAGCCGCTCACGCATGACGGAATCGTTAAAAACCATGCTGCCGAAATAGGTGGGGACATTGGCGCAACTCATCATCCATTCCTCCTTTTAGACGCTTGCCACTTTCTGCGGCAAGCCTAAAACAAAAAAGACGCTGCGGGTAATTGGACTACCCACAGCGTCTTTGCTGTTTGATGAGGCCATTATAGTGCGGCAGGTTAAATTTGTCAACCCTTTCACGGCAAAAATATGCAAGTTTTTTTATGGGACATGCAGAAAAATGGATATTACCTTATATATACGCAAGATAAAAGCTAATTGTTGCAGGAAAAATAGTTAAAATATCAAAAAGAGCGCCGCAAGGGTTGACAAACGCGGAAGGAGCGGCGTATACTTAAACAACAGGAGAACAAAGGAGTTCACGGGAAGTATTTTTATTTCCCATGTGAACTCCTTTTTTTGTTACTCGTAAATGCGGGCGTCAGCCTTAGGGCGGTTGGCGCTTTATGACAAGGAGGAAAGGCTGATGTTGCGGGAAGGACAGGTACGGATTCCATCGGGCTGCGCCATCTCCGGAATATTTGACCGGAGCGGCAGGCGCTTTGACGGCGGGGAGATCATTACCTCCATCGCCACCATGCACGACCGATCCAATGGCCTTGGCGGCGGGTTCGCAGGCTATGGGATCTATCCGGAGTATAAAGACGACTATGCGTTCCATATTTTTTACGATACCGCGCAGGCGAAAGAGAAGTGCGAGCGGTTTTTGGAGCGTCATTTTGATATCGTCAACCTTTCCAAGATCCCCACGCGCAAAAACCCGGCCATTACGCGGGAGCCGCTGATCTGGCGCTATTTCGTAACGCCGCTGCCCACCCGGCTGCAGGAGAGCCAGCTGGAGGAAAAGGAATTTGTGGTGGAGTGCGTCATCAGGATCAATACGCAGATCGAGGGCGCGTACGTATTCTCCAGTGGTAAAAATATGGGCGTGTTTAAAGCGGTGGGTTTCCCGGAGGATGTGGGCCGTTTTTACCGGCTGGATGAGTACGCAGGCTATGCGTGGACCGCGCACGGGCGCTACCCCACCAACACGCCGGGCTGGTGGGGCGGGGCGCACCCCTTTGCGCTGCTGGATCTGTCCATCGTCCATAACGGCGAGATTTCCTCTTATGATGCCAACCGGCGCTACATCGAGATGTTCGGTTACCAGTGCACGCTGCTGACGGATACGGAAGTGATCACCTATATCATCGACTATCTGGTGCGCAAGCAGGGGCTGACCATGGAGGAAGCGGCCCAGGTGATCGCCGCGCCGTTTTGGAGCGCCATCGATAACCTGCCGCCCCAGGCGCGGGATAAGATGCTGTACCTGCGCAATGCGTTTTCCGGATGCCTGGTCACCGGCCCGTTTTCCATTTTGGTGGGATTTGAAGGCGGCATGATGGCACTAAACGACAGGCTGAAGCTGCGCAGCATGGTGATCGGCGAAAAGGGAGACCGGGTGTACATGGCCAGCGAGGAGTGCGCCATCCGCATCATCGCCCCGAAGCTGGATAAGGTATGGGCGCCCCAGGGCGGAGAGCCGGTCATCGTGACGCTGCGCGGACAAGATGCAGGGGAAGGAGTGTAAGAGATGGCCATTGATTTTTTGTATCCGGAATACGAAGTGGTGCGTAATCCTGACCGCTGCATCGCCTGCAGGGTATGTGAGCGGCAATGCGCCAACGAGGTGCACCGCTTTGATGAGGAGCGAGGCAGGATGATCGCAGACGAGAGCAAATGTGTGAACTGCCACCGTTGTGTTTCGCTTTGCCCCACCAGGGCGCTTAAAATTGTAAAGAGCGACCACACCTTCAGAGAAAACGCCAACTGGACGGGCCAGACCATTGCCGAGGTCTACCGGCAGGCGTCAAGCGGCGGCGTACTCTTAAGCTCCATGGGCAACCCCAAGCCCTACCCTGTTTACTGGGATAAGATGCTGATCAACGCCTCCCAGGTGACCAACCCCTCCATCGACCCGCTGCGCGAGCCCATGGAGACCAAGGTATTTTTGGGGAAAAAGCCGCAGCTGGAGCGGGATCAGGCAGGCAATATCCGGACCGATAACCTGCCGCCACAGCTGGAGCTGGAGGTGCCGGTAATGTTTTCGGCCATGAGCTATGGTTCGATCTCCTACAACGCCCATGAGTCCCTGGCCCGGGCGGCCACGGCGCTGGGCACCTATTACAATACCGGCGAGGGCGGGCTGCACGAGGATTTTTATCCCTACGGGCCTCACACCATCGTTCAGGTCGCCTCCGGCCGCTTTGGCGTGTATAAGGATTACCTGGAGGCGGGCGCGGCCATTGAGATCAAGATGGGGCAGGGCGCAAAGCCCGGCATCGGCGGCCACCTGCCCGGGGCCAAGATCGTAGGGGATATCTCCAAGACCCGCATGATCCCCGAGGGGACGGACGCCATCTCCCCGGCGCCGCACCATGATATCTACTCTATCGAGGATCTGCGCCAGCTGGTCTACTCTTTAAAGGAAGCCACCGATTACCGCAAGCCGGTGATCGTAAAGATCGCGGCGGTGCACAATGTGGCGGCCATTGCCAGCGGCGTAGCCCGCAGCGGGGCGGATATCATCGCCATCGACGGGTTCCGAGGCGGCACGGGCGCGGCGCCTACCCGCATCCGGGATAACGTGGGCATCCCCATCGAACTGGCGCTGGCCAGCGTGGACGAGCGGCTGCGCCAGGAGAAGATCAGAGACAACGTTTCCATCGTCGTGGGCGGCTCCATCCGCTCCAGTGCAGACGTGGTCAAGGCCATTGCGTTGGGGGCGGACGCGGTGTACATCGCCACCAGCGCGCTGCTGGCGCTAGGCTGCCACCTTTGCCGCAGCTGCCAGGCGGGCAGGTGCAACTGGGGCATCGCCACCCAACGGCCGGAGCTGGTCAAGCGCCTGAACCCGGATATCGGCTGCCAGCGCCTGATCAACCTGGTATCGGCCTGGAACCACGAGATCAAAGAGATGATGGGCGGCATGGGCATCAACTCTATCGAGGCGTTGCGGGGCAACCGGCTGATGCTGCGCGGCGTTGGGCTGACCGACCGGGAGCTTGCGATCTTAGGGATCAAGCACGCGGGCGAGTAAAGGAGGCAAGGGATATGAAGCGGATCTATGTCAACGAAAAATGGTGCCTGGGCTGCCACCTTTGCGAGTATAACTGCGCCTTTGCCAACTCTGGCAAGCAGGACATGGTGGACGCGCTTAAGGGGAAGAAGATCTATCCCCGCATCCAGATCGAGGAGGGCAAGGATATCTGCTTTGCGGTATCCTGCCGGCACTGTGAGGAACCCTTGTGCGTAAAAAGCTGTATCTCCGGCGCGATGACCCGCACCGATGGGGTGATCCACGTAGATCAGGACAAGTGCGTGGGCTGCTACACCTGCGTGATGGCCTGCCCCTATGGGGCGGTCATGCCGGGGCCGGAGGGAAGCGTGGTGCAAAAGTGCGAGCTGTGCCTGCAAAACAGCTGTGGCGCGCCGGCCTGCGTGGCGGGCTGCCCCAATAACGCGATCTGTTACGAGGAGAGGTGAGGAACATGCGATACGTCATCATCGGCAACGCTGCAGGGGCTATCGGCTGCGTAGAGGGCATCCGGAGCCTGGATAGGGCGGGGGAGATCACCCTGGTTTCCAAAGAGCGGGAACATACCTATGCCCGTCCGCTGATCTCTTACCTGCTATGCGGAAAGACGGATGAGGAGAAGATGCGCTACCGCCCGGCGGATTTTTATGATAAGATGGGCTGCCAAACGCGCCTGGGCGTCAGCGCCGTGGAGATCGACCGGGCGCAAAAGCAGGTGATTTTGGAGGATGGAAGCAAGCTGCCCTACGATAAGCTGCTGATCGCCACCGGCTCGCGCCCCTTTACCCCGCCTATCAAGGGCTTAAGCAGCGTGCGCAGCGCCTATACTTTTATGACGCTGGAGGATGCCAAGGCGCTGCAGGGTATTTTGCGGCGGGACCGGCGGGTGCTGGTGCTGGGCGCGGGGCTGATCGGCCTAAAGTGCGTGGAGGGCATCGCCGGTAAGGTGGCCGCCATCGACGTAGTGGATATGGCTGACCGCATCCTCCCCAGTATTTTGGATGCGCAGGGCGCACAGATGGTGCAGCGCCACATCGAAGAAGCGGGGGATATCCGCTTTCACCTGGGCAAGAGCGTGGACTGCTTTGAGGGGAGCCGGGCGATCCTGACCGACGGGGAGGAACTCGCCTTTGACATATTGGTGGTGGCCGTGGGCGTGCGCCCCAATGTGGGGCTGGCCAAGAGCTGCGGCCTGGCGGTGGAACGGGGAATTTTAACGGATGCGCGCTGCGGAACGGACGATCCGGATATCTTTGCCGCGGGCGATTGTACCCAATCGCTGGATGTGACCACCGGCCAGAGCAAGATCTTGGCGTTGCTGCCCAACGCCTATATGCAGGGCGAGTGCGCGGGCATCAACATGGCGGGCGGGCAGGCGGCGTACGATAAAGCCATCGCCATGAATGCCATCGGCTTTTTCGGCCTGCATATGGTGACCGCCGGAAGCTACGACGGCCAAGCGGATCTCCAGATAGGCGAAGGCCTATACAAAAAGCTGTTTATTAAAGAGGGAAGGTTAAACGGCTATATCATCATCGGAGATGTGCGGCGCGCGGGGATCTATACCGCCTTGATCCGGAATCAAACGCCCCTTGACAGCCTGGATTTTGACCTGATCCGCGAAAAACCGCAGCTGATGGCCTTTTCCCAAAAGGCGCGCAAAGAAATGTTAGGAGGGGTAAGCCATGCGCATTGACGCATCCGGAATGCATTTTAAGGACCTCAACGACCAGATCAGAAATTGTGCGGACGCCAGCATTCAGGTGGAAAATTGCGTGGGTCAGCGCTACCTGGCTGCGGCCATGGGCGAGGATAAGGCATTGGAGATCCACGGCACGCCGGGCAACGCCCTGGGCGCTTACCTGGATGGCGGATGCGTGACGGTATATGGCAACTGCCAGGAAGCTACAGGCAATACCATGAACGCTGGCACCATCACTGTACACGGTTCCTGCGGGGACGCTACCGGTTACGCCATGCGCGGCGGGCGTATTTTTGTGCAGGGGGATGCGGGCTACCGTGCGGGTATCCATATGAAGGCTTATGAGCAAAAGGTGCCGGCGCTGGTCATCGGCGGGCGCACGGGCAGCTTTTTGGGCGAATATCAGGCGGGCGGGGTGATCGTCGTGCTGGGCCTGGGGACGCAAGATCAGGTGCCGGTCGGCCCGTTTTGCGGTACGGGCATGCACGGCGGGCGGATCTATATCCGCTGCAAAACGCCTCCGGAAGGGCTGCCCGCCCAGGTAGCGGCCCACACGGCCTGTGAAGAGGATAAAGCAGAATTGCGCCCGCTGCTTGAAGCGTACTGCGCGGCCTTTGGCCTGGACGCCGAAGCGCTGATGCGGGACGATTATTGCCTGTTGACGCCCAATACACAAAATCCCTATCGGCAACTTTACACGCCCAACTGATGGGCGGCAGGACAAAAGGCCTCCGGCTTTACCGGGGGCCTTTTGCCGCCCTTATCGCCCCAGCGGGATTTATGGTATAATTATATATATAGATAAAAAGCGGCGCGGCCCCAAAGCGGCCCGCAGCTGGGAAACGGGGGAGCTTGGCATGATCGATATTTTGGAATATTGGGATCGGGATGCGGCGGCGCGGCTCTGCGCGGCTATCGGGATGCCGCCGAAGGCTACGGAAGCCATCCTGCCCGAGTATGGACGGTTTGACCCCGCCAGTATTGCGCGGGCCTTTCCGCTGCTACTGGACCGGGCCACCGGCCCAGCGGGCGTGGCGGCGATAGAACCGGTGGTAGCGGCCACCGGCGCGCGGGCGCCCTGGGTATGGCTGGCCATCTTGCTGGCGGCCGCGGCGCGCAGGCGCCAGTTGGACGGGGAGATGGGCATCCCCGAGTCGGTGACGATGGATACGCTGGCTGCGCTTTCCCGCTTTGTGCGGGATTTTTATACCCAGGAGGGCCGCTGGGGCTTTAAGGGCCAAGGCTGGATCTGGCGGCAGTTAAGCGGCGGCATCTACCGCATTGGGGCGCTGGAGTTTGAGCGGTTCCGCTATCCCGGCCTGGCCATTGGGGCGGGCGAAGCCGCGTTGACACCGGGGGAAAAGCTGCTTTCGGTGCACATTCCGGGGGACGCGGTGCTGACAGAGGCCGCCATTGCGGATGCTTACGCACGGGCGGAGGGCTTTTTTGCCCGGTTTGCACCGGATTGGGATTACCAAAAGCTCTATTGCGATTCGTGGATGCTTTCGCCCCAGCTTAAAAAGCTGTTAAAGCCCGCTTCCCGGATACTGCGCTTTCAGCGCGATTATCAGATTTTGGAGTTTAACAGAGAGGATTGCCATTATATCCGCTGGATCTTTGGGGCGCAGACCGACCCCGCACTTTTCAAAGAGGAGACCTCTTTGCAGCGCAGCGTCAAAGCTTATGTGCTTGCCGGCGGCAGGGTAGGGGCGGGCGTAGGGGTGTTTGCCAAGGGGCGCTATGGCCTTATTGACGCGGACCGCCCGATACAGTAATATGGAGAAGGAAAGTTTTAAGGGACAATTTGAGATGGAGGGACGAAATATGGTGAATTTAATCGCGGAAGGCCGCGTGTACCGGGGCGGCGCTTTTGAGCCTTTAAAAGAGGGCAAGCCGGCGCGGGAAAAGACCATGGCCTACCGTATCTTGGAAAAACATAATACTTCGGGGAACATGGATGAGCTCAAGATCAAGTTTGACGCCATGGCATCCCACGATATTACCTACGTGGGCATCGTGCAGACGGCCCGGGCCAGCGGCATGGAGGCCTTTCCGCTGCCCTATGTGCTGACCAACTGCCACAACAGCCTGTGCGCCGTGGGCGGCACCATTAATGAAGATGACCATGTGTTCGGCCTGTCCGCCGCGCGTAAATACGGCGGCATCTTCGTGCCGCCGCATCAGGCGGTCATCCACCAGTACATGCGCGAGCGCATGGCCGGCTGCGGCTACATGCTGCTGGGCAGCGACAGCCATACCCGCTATGGCGCTTTTGGCACCATGGGCGTGGGCGAGGGCGGCCCGGAGCTGGTTAAGCAGCTGTGCCGCAAGACCTACGATATCGCCTATCCGCCGGTCATCGCGGTGTATTTGAGCGGCAAGCCCCAAAAGGGTGTAGGCCCGCAGGATGTGGCGCTGGCCATCATCCGCGCGGTGTTTAAAAATGGCTTTGTAAAAAATAAGGTGATGGAATTTGTGGGCCCGGGCATCGGCAACCTGACGATGGATTTCCGCAGCGGTATCGATGTGATGACTACGGAGACCACCTGCTTAAGCTCCATCTGGGAGACGGATGAGCAGACCCGCGGCTGGTATCAAACCCATGGTCTGGAGGAGCGCTATGCCAAGCTTTCTCCGGAGGAGGGCGCGTACTACGATGGCGTGGTGATGGTGGACTTAGACAAGGTGCGCCCCATGATCGCGCTGCCCTTCCACCCCAGCAATGCCTATACCATTGAGGAGTTTAAGGCCAATGCGCAGGACCTGCTGCGCGGCGTGGAAAAAGAGGCCGAGGGCATCTTCGGCAAGGCCGAAGGGCTGCCCGGACTGGTGCAAAAGGTGCAGGGCGGCGAGGTGTATGTGGATCAGGGCGTGGTGGCCGGCTGCTCGGGCGGCACTTATGAGAACGTGATGACGGTCAACGCCATTTTGCGCGGGCGGCCCATCGGCCAGGGGGTATTCAACCTCTCGGTCTATCCGGCCAGTCAGCCCCAGTTTATGGCGCTGCTTAAAAGCGGCGCGGCGGCCCAGCTGATGGAGAGCGGCGCGATCCTGCGCTCGGCTTTCTGCGGGCCCTGCTTTGGCGCGGGCGATGTTCCGGCCAACGGCGGACTTTCTATCCGCCATACCACGCGCAACTTCCCCAACCGCGAGGGGTCCAAGCCCTCGGGCAACCAGATGGCCTACGTGGCGCTGATGGACGCGCGTTCCATCGCCGCCACGGCGCTGAACGGCGGCAAGCTGACCGCTGCGACCGACGTGGATTATGATGCGCCGGATCTAAGCTATACCTACGACGCTTCGATCTACGACAACCGGGTCTATCAGGGCTGGGGGCATGCCCATCCGGAGGAGGAACTGGTCTTTGGCCCCAATATTACCGATTGGCCCGAGCAGATCGCCCTGCCGGAGAACCTGATGCTGGAGGTGGCCAGCGCCATTTACGATCCGGTCACCACGACGGATGAGCTGATCCCCTCGGGCGAGACCTCCTCTTACCGCTCCAACCCCTTGGGGCTGGCGGAGTTCGCCCTTTCCCGCAAGGACCCGGGCTACGTGGGCCGGGCAAAGGCGGTCAAAGCGCTGGAACTCAAACGCCGCAAGGGCGAAGCTGACGGGGAAGTGAAGGCCTTCCTTGGCGATGCGGCGCCGGAGAATACCGGCATTGGTTCACTGGTGTTTGCCTTAAAGCCGGGCGATGGTTCGGCGCGCGAACAGGCTGCCTCCTGCCAGCGCGTATTGGGCGGCTGCGCCAATATTGCGGGCGAGTATGCGACCAAACGCTACCGCTCCAACGTGGTCAACTGGGGCATGTTGCCCTTTATCCTGGATGGGGCGTCCGAATCCGGTATCGCGGTGGGGGATAAGATCTACCTGCCCGGCATCCGGGAGGCGCTGCAGGACGGCAAGGATGCGGTACAGGCGGAATTGATCCGCGATGGCCAGCGCAGCCCGATCACGCTGAAGCTGCCCGCGATGACCGAGGACGAGCGGGACATCATCCTGGCCGGCTGCCTGATCAACTATTACGGGCAGGAATAAATCAGCCAAATGGATACAAAAAAGCCCTCCGCACTGGCGGAGGGCTTTTTGATTTATGCCGGCGGCGTCTGCGCCCATTGGGCGATCTGCGTTGCCGCCTGAAGAGGGCTGATGGCAGTGACATCCAGCTTGATCGTGTCCAAAAGATCGTATAGCGGCAGGCGGGCGATACTGCCTTGCGCCGCATCCGCCTGGCGCAGGCCGGCCTGTGCGTCCCTTTGGAAGCGGGCGCGCAGCGCCTGGGGCTGGCAGGTCAGGCTGATGTTCAGCAGGTCAAAGTCCAGCGGCTCCAAGCCGCGCAGGATGTCGTCGATAATTTGCTGTTGGTGCATGACCCAGCAAAAGATCACATAGTCCAGCCCGGAATTGGTCAGAAAGCCCCGAAGCAGGTGGCGGATATGGTCCATCGCCATGGCTTTGTTTTCTTCGTTGACGACAAAGGGGTTCAGGTCCCAACACCAGTCCCCATCCAAAAACGCACTGGGCGAAAGCAGCTTGTGCAGTTCCCGGCTGGTGGCGGTCTTGCCTACGCCCATCGTGCCGCCGATCAGGATCAATTTCTTTTTCATTTGGGAAAAGCCCTCCTTTTTTACCGCTCAGGCGACCAGAAGCATGAATACCGGTATCGTAATAATGGAGAGCAGCGTGGATAAAAATACCAGCCGCGAGGCAAAGGGCGCATCCCCGCCGAACATCTCGGCAAACATGGCCGTATTGGCGGCGATAGGCATGGCCGCCTGGATGGTGACCACCCCCATGGCCAGCGGCGGGACCCGGCACAGCTTCATCAATCCCATCAGGATCAGGGGGATGGCTACCAGCCGCAGCGCGCAGGCCAGGTAGACCCCCGCGCCGGCAAAGGCCTCTTTGATGCGCACATCGGCCAGCCGCGCACCCACGATGAGCATGGATAGCGGCGTAGTCATATTGCCCAGCATGCTCAGCGCCTGCATGGGCATATCGGGTAATTTAATGGAAAATACAAACATCACAAGCCCCAGTACTGTGGCGATAGTGCCTGGATTGAGCAACACGCGCTTGATGGCGGCCTTGCGGTCCTCCTTTTCAGACCCGGAGAAAATGCTCATCCCCACCGTCCAAAGGAAGATATTGAAGATGGCGGTGTACATGGAGCCTAGCAGCAGCCCGGTCTCGCCGAAGATGGCCTGGAGCACCGGATAACCCATAAAGGCCGCGTTGGAAAAGATGGCGGCAAATTGCAGAGGTTTGCGCTGATTGAGGGCAAACCGGTTAAAGATTTTTTTGCCCAGCAGCCACATGACGATGTGTACCCCCAGCGACCAGGCCACGGCATGGCCCATATCCAATAGCAGCTGCTGGGAAAATTCGCTTTGGAAGGAGACCAAAACCATGCAGGGCACCGTTACAAACAGGGCCAGCTGGCTCATGGCGCCCAACCCCGCATCGCTTAAGATCTTGGTCTTGCGGGCGATCACCCCCACCAACATGATGATAAAGAGGATGGCTACCTGACCTAAGATCATTCCAATATCCGTCATGACATGCGCGCCTCGCTTTTAAATTTAAATGGTTCAAGCTTTTCAATTATACCATACGGCGCGCCTATGGGGGAAGCGAAGGGCAGGCATTGCAATGTGAAAGAGTGCGGCAGCGCGAGCCGTACTTTGATGAAATATTAATACGAAAGACTAAGATAAATATTCCGATAAAAAACCCAAGATTTCAGCGATATTTCTCTTGCATTTTATAAGCCCTCCCGGTATAATAAATATGCTGTCTGCGGGCAGAAGAGCGTGCTGATGTAGCTCAGGAGGTAGAGCACTTCCTTGGTAAGGAAGAGGTCTCGGGTTCGAGTCCCGACATCAGCTCCAATCATGAATCCCTTGAACCACAATGGTTTGAGGGATTTTTTATGCCTAAAAACTCCCCTCTTGTGGGGCGGGGCTTGAGAAAAACCCACACCGACAGAAAAAATAGCCGGGCGAGGGAGGACGACCAAAATCACAATGTTTTCGTACGCTCTGCCCCAGTTGCGTTGCAGGTAGATACCGCCCAAATAAACGTATGGATATTTCATCCCTGCAAAGGACGGTTCCGTCAAGCCTTGGTGTGGACATAGGATTTCTTGTTCAGCTCGCTGATGGTGGCCGGGGATATTTTGCTGCCCCACAGAGCCTCGGTAATGACATGGTTTACAGACTTCTTTCAGAATGGTGTGTCGCAACTTCATCCTGCCAGAGTTCTGCAATACAAGATGCCTGTTCATTATAAAGAAAGCGATGAATGGGTAGATATCGATAATACACTCACCCCCGTACAGGGTACTCAGGAGAACAGCGCCTCTGCAAGAACTTTTAGTAGCACACAAACCAAGGCTATACAAACCAGCAGGGGATAGCAGCGTAACCTTTGCTGGACAAGCGCAGGCACCGTCATTAGTGCAGATGGAGTCTGATGGGCATAAAATATCCTTTGGCTTTGGCGTGTTGCAAGCAGAGGCAGATCGCCTCGAAGCTGAACAAGCGATTCAGAAAGAAGCTGAATTGGAGCAGAACCAGACGGAATTGGTACTACCCTACTTCTTACAAAGGCTATACAATGATGTGGGAGCATGGCCGCCAGCTGGCTGGTATGAGCAAGAGCGGCAGCACCCTCTCCTTTGATTACGATGCAGATGGCGTGCGCATCAGCAAAACGGTCAACGGAGTGGAGACAAAGTATTATACCGCAGGCGATCAAATCCTGCGGATGGAAAAAGGAGATGACGCGCTAGACTTCCTTTACGATGAAGCAGGTGCAGTGTTTGGCGTACTGCACAATGGTACGCCCTACTACTACGTACGCAATGGCCAAAACGATATTGTCGCGCTGGTAGATCAAAATGCAAATATCATTGGTCAGTATAGCTATGATGCCTGGGGAAAGCCTTTGCAAACTACGGGCGATGCCAAGATCGTATCGCTTAATCCTTTCCGTTACCGCGGCTATGTGTATGACGAGGAAACGGGACTTTATTACCTGCTCAGCCGGTACTACGATCCGGCGACTGGGCGGTATATCAACGCGGACGGTCTTGTTTCGACTGGGCAGGGTATCGGCGGCACGAATATGTACAGCTACTGTGGAAATAATCCGGTAGCAAGAGAAGATCCTTATGGCCAAGCTTGGAGCAATATACAGGAAGCATTTAACGCATCGAGACAAGCGTTTCAGTTTTTATGGCAACTGCCATCATATGATGGAGCGCTACCTGTATTAGACGCTGTAGCAGTTGTTGGCACGGTAATATTGGGACTATATTGTGTCGGATCAGGTATTTTAGGGTCAACTAAATCGAAAATTCAGACTAGAGCAAAACCAACATCAAAAGCTAAAACCAAAGAAAATACACAAGCGATTCCTAAAAATAAAAATGCACCGCAGTATTGGAGTGCCAAAATTATAGCTAAACAGGTTGTACCTCTCAAGGCTTTAACTTACACAGAGGCACGGAAAGTGATTGATAGTGGTGGAGATATTGTCTGCATCAACCGCTCTGCCGCTATTGCTGTCGTGAAATATTACCCTACTGCAATTTGGGATAAAGCGCATGGTTCATGGGAAGATGGCTATTTAGACCACTATCATCTTAGTACTGCGCATACCAATCATATATGGTATTATATGGAATAGGACAACAAAGATTAATTAGGAAGCTTTTAGCAAATACCTGATGAGAGGATAGTAATAATGCACGAAATCTTAAGACTTTTAGAAGTGCGTGATTCAAACTATGAAGAATTTATTAACTATGCTTTAAACAATTCTGATTATTTTATGTTGGTTTATGTACGCTATAATATGGCGCCGGAAAGTATCTTTACAAATAATATATTTAAAGATTTACGGGATTTAACTGTTAAAACGCGTGCAAATCCCAGCTGGGCTGGTACTCCAGAAACGTATAGTAACAATACTGCATACAAAATTACATTCTATAGAAGCGATCCTTCTGCCCAACAAGTGCTAAATCGCGTTAACGGCATATATAATTGGACACGGCCTGAAAATCCGCAAGACTTAGCATTTTATAGGGGAGGGCAGTGCTGGTTTTATTCAATAGGACATGAAAGAATGTCTGGAATTATCGATCCCTCACCGGAGGATAAAACATTTTTTGAGGAAAGGTCGTTAATTGATTCGCTTTTTCGCGTTGATCATGCTTTGGATGGCCAGTTCATTGAAGAAGGCCTAAGTTCATAGATAATCTTATGTAATAATATCGAGGTAACGGTAAATACCTACGATGCAGGAGGCAATATCCTAAGCCGAACCACATATGGTTATGCTTCTCAGGGCGGTGATACTGTCGATACCGCTGCGGAAAACGTGGTACGGAGCCAGAGTTATACCTATGGCGACGCAAACTGGAAGGATAAACTGACGGCGTATACCGATGCAAATGGGACTACCCATACCTTGACTTACGACGCCATCGGCAACCCTACTTCGTACAAAGGATATACAATGACGTGGGAGCATGGCCGTCAACTGGCTGGCGTGAGCAAGAGCGGGAGCACTCTCTCTTTTGACTACGATGCGGACGGCGTGCGCATCAGCAAGACCGTCAACGGCGTGGAGACGAAGTATTACACCGCCAGCGACCAGATCCTGCGGATGGAAAAAGGCGATGATGTGCTGGACTTCCTCTATGATGAAGCGGGCATGGTGTTTAGCGTGATCCACAACGGTACGCCTTACTACTACGTACGCAATGGCCAAAACGATATTGTTGCGCTGGTAGATCAGAATGCAAACATCATCGGCCAGTATAGCTATGATGCCTGGGGAAAGCCTTTGCAGACTACGGGCGATGCCAAGATCGTATTGCTTAATCCCTTCCGCTACCGCGGCTACGTGTACGACCAGGAAACGGGACTTTACTACCTACTTAGCCGCTACTATGATCCGGAAACTGGGCGATATATCAACGCGGACGGTCTTGTTTCGACTGGGCAGGGTATCGGCGGCACCAATATGTTCAGTTATTGCGGTAATAATCCTGTCATACGGCAAGACCCGTCTGGGTGTGGGTTTGAGTCTTTATGGGCGGCAATGCAAAAGAATCTTGCTGGAGATATAGATATTGGCCCTGGATATGAATTTGGCGGGCTTAATACCAGTCTCCCTCAAAGAAAGCCTTCCTCGGCGCCTATCGCGAATCATGTAAAGAAGAAAAGTGCTACTATGCCTACAGCAATGCTTGATTTAGGCACCGCTTTTGGGAAAGTTGGATTTTCAGCTACGAAAACTACAGAAGACAAAAGCCCTGCATTACTTAACAGCTATGAAAATTTTAATTTGACTAGAGGATCAGGGTCAGTTGGGGTTGGCATTAGCGATTGGTTTGGACTAGGCGTGGGTGCCAGTCCAGAAGGGAATGTTTTTGCAGAATTACAATTAACGCCATGGGTTCATGGCGGAGTTTCTATTGGTATAGACGGAATTGGCATTGTGGCTGGTTGGGATGACGCTAGAACCAACACAGCATATGATCTTGAAGCTAAAGCTGGCTGGGGACTTTTTGCAATAGCTTGCGGCTTATACTCAGTGCCTTCGGGCGGTGGACAACCGGTACCGGTATATTCATGATGAAGGGAGTAATGAAAATGAAACGCAGAAAATTGACTGTGCTTGCCTTGGTGCTGTCATTGATATTTTTCTTCGGAACACTAGGCAACTTAGTAATCATGAATACCAGCATACCCTCTGAAGCAAATACCACTGAATTATCAGCTACCGTAACAGGCATAGGAATAAAAGGCGAAGGGGATCATAAATACTGTGTTATTTATTCGCAAGAGTACGGCGATAAACTAAGCACTTATGAGTTAAGAGGAATAAGTGACATAAGCGATTTTACTAGTTTGCAGAGGGGCCAAACCATATTTTTTCGAGTTGAAAAGATTTGGTTAAAGCAAATCATAGAAAGAGAAGGTTGGCCATTTATTCATGTTATTGCCATAAGAACCGAAGAGGATGAAATCGTTTCGTTAGATGATTATAATAAGCAGCGGATTGAGGGGCGTGTTGCGCCTACAATTGCAGGCAGTGTAGTTGTTTCTATCTTCTTACTATTATCCATCCATTGTGCATTGCTACTTAAAGGTATTAATATTTTTCGAAGGTTAAAAAAGCGGCGTTGACAAGGAAGGGCAGATGATATGGGGCGAGATTAACTGCTATTAAGATTTGTAGGATAGTGTAAATCTACAGCTATCTGGGCGAACTTTATCTGTTATCAAAAGGAGTTTTCGCGCCTGATCTTTGGAAAGCGCCACAACCAAACTCAGTGCCACAGCTTGGATACTAGGAGGCGATTTGATTGATATATCATTTGGTAACAGTGCTGAGTATAGTGTCAATTGTAATCTGTATTGCAGCTATTCGATATAGCATTGCTACACCAGTTCGCAAAAAGTTTTTAGTTATATCCAGTGGATTGTTAGGGCTGGTTGTATATTTTTCGGCGATTCCGTTCTTCAACTTAGTTACGCATTTTAAAACACCGGAAGAAGTATTTAAATTTATATCATTTGAACCGGTACAATATCGTGTCGACGGGAAAGAATCCAGTATGCTTATATACTACGATAAGGATGCATATACAGAGGTGTTGGTTCGTAAATGTGGAGATGAATATAAACTTACAAGACAGAACGAAGGATATGCGAACGTTTACTTTGAGGAAAAAGGGCCTTATATTGGAATGAATTTGTTTGGAGCAAAAGGGTCTAATGAATTCTATTTTTGCAGTGGTGTTATGTTTGACACAGATAATATTTCCGTATCTGATAGCAAAGGATCAGATTTTCAAATAGTGTCAGTTGGAAGGGATGATATTCGTGTGTACTTTATATACGGCTATGTAGGCGAAATTACCTCAGACTACTATATAATGTTTGGAGATGAAAAATTAAGGTTGACACAGTAAACGATTTGTCCTCTTTAACTATAAGAAAAGCTGGAGCAAAATGCTCCAGCTTTTCTATATAATAATAACTAAACGATCATATTATCTACTATTGTTTCTAATGCAGCGGCTAATCGAACGACTCTTTCAAACGAAGTACTTTCAGGATGAATGATGCCGGGGAAGAAGTATAAAATACCCGACATCTCCGCCTCATAGTAAGTAATAATATTATGGCATTTCATTTAATTTGTCTATAATGTACCCTCGTCTATGTGCGAGGTAGAAAAGGGCTTAGGCGCCGTAGGGAGTTATTAAAGCCATATGTAGCAGATATTATTTTCACGTTACGCCTACAATAGCGGTATAGCTTTATGGCGTAAAAGTGGCTACAGTTCAATAGAATATACCGCCTTAAAGCGAATATCTGGATAGCGTGGGAGATAATAACTGAAACTGTCCCGTGTGGGGTTCTATAAAAACCCACACCAAACCCCACACCGGCATCAAAAAACAGCATATTTTAAGAAAAGCGAAGTTGCGACAGGATACGAAAGGTAAAACGATAGAACCATTGGTATTGCTGGGTTTCAGCCAATTAAGGTACGACAAGATGCGAAAGGCTAAAACAAGTAAAAATAGCATGGTTTTTAATTGGTAAGGAAGAGGTCTCGGGTTCGAGTCCCGACATCAGCTCCAGCGGCAATTGCCGCATTTAATACCGCAATTTACTTAGGTAAATCGCGGTATTTTTGTGCCGCCAGTAAATATCCATATCGCAAATCTCTGCCAGCGGATCCTGTCCGCGTCAAAATCGCATTTTCTACATGGCCATGCAATTTTTCGTTGCAGTAAAGCGGTTATCCGTATAGATTGCCGTTTTTTCATTCCCCCAAAATAAGATAAGGATGATTAAGTTATGGGCTTTTGGTTAAGGGCCCGCTTTGTGTGAGGGAAATAAAAAAGTTTCTGTAAATATAAAAATAACAGTTGCGGTGCGCTGCTGAAACAGGTATGATAGAGATAAAGAAAGAACCTGAAGTTTGGGTTGAAAGTGGGGGATCGTAATGAAGAAATATACTATGTTAAGCTTTGCGCTGATGCTGGTGGCGGCTATCGCCTTGTCCGGGTGCGCGGTGGAGACACAGCAAGACGCGGCAGGTACGCCGTCCGCGCAGGGCACGCAGGCCGCCGCTTCCACTGCGTATGACCCAAATGGAGAAAAGTCGCTTAGAAACTTTACCGCCACCGATTTAGAGGGTAATACCGTTACGCAGGATATTTTTAAAGAGCACCAGATGACGATGGTCAACGTTTGGGCCACCTATTGCCCGACTTGTATGGAGGAGCTTGCGGATCTGGCAAAGCTGTACGCCGAGAATGCCGACAGGAACATCAACATCGTGGGGATCGTGTACGACGCCAAAAAGAGCGACGGCAGCATTGACGAAAAGCAGGTGGCACTGGCCAAAGAGATCGTGGAGCAGACAGGGGCGACCTATACCCAGCTGCTGCCCTCGGCAGACCTGCAAGAGGCGGTACTGGGGGATGTGACTACGGTGCCGCACACCTTCTTTGTGGATCATATCGGGTTGATGATCAATGATCCCTTGGAGGGCACTAAGGATATGGATAATTGGCAGGAGATCATGGACAAGACCTATCGCGTGTACTATGGAGGTTGCCGTGTCAAAGAATAAGCGAAGTTTCCCCTGGCTGACGGCTGGCTTGATCGCCGCCGGCGCTGTACTGCTGGGGATCGGATACTTCCGCGGAGAGATGGAAACAGTGCTTCGAAAGGCCGTGACCATCTGCCTGGAATGTATTGGGATCGGGTAGCGCCATGGGAAAGATCAAAAGTTTGCGTTTGCTTGTACAGCTTGGTTTTACCGCGCTGACCAATGGATATGTGACAGGCTTTGTACAGGGCAAGATATTTACAGGTCTGAGTAAGGCCGCTTGCCTGCCGGGACTGAACTGCTACTCCTGCCCGGGGGCGCTGGGGGCCTGCCCCATCGGCTCGCTTCAGGCGGTGCTCAATTCCCGCGAGTATCACGTATCGTTTTACATTGTGGGCTTTCTGGTGATCTTCGGCGCGCTGATGGGGCGGCTGATCTGCGGCTGGCTGTGCCCGTTTGGATTGATTGAGGATCTGCTGCATAAGATTCCCTTCCCCAAAAAGCTGCGCAAGCTCCCCGGCGACCGGTGGCTGCGGCACTTAAAGGTGGCGATCCTGGTGGGCTTTGTGATTTTGTTGCCCATGTTTTTGGTAGATGCCTTTGGGCAGGGGCAGCCCTGGTTTTGCAAGCTGATCTGCCCCAGTGGGACGGCGATGGCGGGGCTGCCGCTTTTGGCGGTAAACGGTGCGCTGCGGGATATCGCAGGGTGGCTGTTTGCCTGGAAATGCTTGCTGCTGGGGATCATCGTCCTGCTGTCGATTATCGTATACCGGCCTTTTTGCCGGTACATGTGCCCATTGGGGGCGATCTACGGCTGGTTTAACCCCATCGCCTTATATCGCTACCAGGTGGATGAAGAAAAATGCACCCGGTGCGGGCACTGCCAGCGGACCTGTAAGATGGATATTGATATATACCGCCATCCCAATACGGCGCAATGTATCCGCTGTGGAGACTGCCTGAAAGCCTGCCCTCACGGAGCCTTGCAGCTCAAGTACCGCTGCGGCAGCCGCGCGCAGGAGCGGCCCGGGCAGAGCACGGAATAGAAAAAAGCGCCCCGCTGTTGTGGGGCGCTTTGCTTATAGCCGGTCCAGGTGCCTGGGGCGGTCCAAAGCGATAAGGGCGGGGCCGAAACGGTAAAAATCCCCGTCGAATATATGGATTTGCAAATGCTCGGGATGTAAAGAACCATCCAGAATCCCCTCGATGCAGGCGACCAGGGCGGGTAGAATCTGCGGATCTACAGGGCACTCGTGCCCGCCGCAGAAATCTTGAAATTGCCCGCGCTGGGCCAAAAGGGCGGCGGCATGGGCATAAAAACGGCGTGCTGCATCCATCCGGTCGCCGGGCAGCATCAGCAGGAAAAGGGCGTTATAGGCGTCGCCTGAATAGACGTTGCCGGTGAGCGAATCCACAAAGATCACGGAGCCGGGGGTATGGCCAGGCGCTTCCCGCACGGAAAGCGTGCGGCCGCCCAGGTCAAACACATGTCCTTCACGCAGTGGGAGCAGTTCCGGCTCAAAGCGGGAAGGGGCGAGCGGACTGTGGCTAAGCCGCTCCCCGATCTCGGGATGGGCGCTGACCATCGAGTGGCAGTAATCCCTGCGGGATTCAGGGCTGATGCTTCTGGCCATCTCCCAATCATCGGGGTGGAGATAGACCTGCTCGAACTGGACCGCACCGCCCATATGGTCGCCATGCCCATGGGTAGCCGCCACTGTAACGGGCTTATCGGTCAGCGTGGCGACTAAAGCGGACAGATCGCCCACGCCGGTGCCGGTATCGATGAGCAGCGCCCGAGCCTGGCCGATGATGAGATAGCATAGATCAAGGCCGGCTTCGTCGATGCAGTAACTGTCCGGCGCGATACAGGTGACCTTAAAAGGGGAGTGCTCCATGGGAATTGTCCTTCCTTTCTCAATTTATAGCACTGCGCGTCCTGTCAGGGTATTAGCGCCTGTGCCGCCAGGGGTGATGGATGAATATTGCCTTGTGGCAACACGCGCAATTTCTATGTTGAATATGGGCAAATAGGGTTCACACTATGTACAGTTTCAGTTATAATCATATTGTATAGAAGAACTGGGCAAAAGGCAAACGAAAACGACAAAAAAGAAACGCTAGAACGATTGACTTTCAATAATAAATAGTTGATAATAAACTTAGTTATAAAATTTGACCAGGATTTTAGGTGAGGAAGAATGAATAATGATGGAACGCGGCCGGCAAGGC
Source organism: Luoshenia tenuis (assembly GCF_014384745.1). Classification (NCBI taxonomy): domain Bacteria; kingdom Bacillati; phylum Bacillota; class Clostridia; order Christensenellales; family Christensenellaceae; genus Luoshenia; species Luoshenia tenuis. Next base: position 798,922 of record NZ_JACRSO010000001.1, on the reverse strand, counting down.
TGAGCAATAAGCCCAAAAATATCCGTTACCATAACCAAAAATTGGTGACCTCGCTATTCCGTACGGCAGATGTGCTGTCGGTCAGCGAGATATCGGAAAAGATCAATCTGAGCAAGACCACCGTGACCAAAATGATGGGGGATTTTGTGGCCAGGGGGCTGATCAAGTCCGCCGGCAAGGGGTCCTCTACCGATGAGGGCGGCAAAAAGCCGGAATTATTTGAGCTGAACGCGGACTACGCCTATATCGTCGTACTGGTGCTGCGCTACGAATCGGGACTGATGCAGATCGACGGGGCAGTGGTAGACATGAAGTGCCGCGTACTGCATAAGGCGCTGGAAAAGGTAGAGGAGCCGCGCAGCTATGAGGGGACGATCAAACAGCTGGCCGATGTTACGGTAAAAATGGCGCAGGATATGAACATCCCTCAGGAAAAGATCTGTACAGTAACGCTGGGTTTTGCAGGTGTGTGCGATGCTGATAACGGCATTATTTACTATCCCATGTATCCGGGTTGGCCCCGAGATTTGCCCGCACGCGCGGATATGGAAGCGGCGCTGCCCTTTGAGACGGCGGTCTATATCGATAATGATTCCAGGTTCCGCGGCTACTCTGTGCTGCAAAATGAAGAGAACCGCCAGCTGCAAAGCATTGCGATCATCTCCAGCGGCACGCGGGCCGGCGGATGTATTTTGGAGAACCACGCGCTCAACCGCGGGGTAAATGGCTTTGTAGGCGAGTTTGGGCATATGGTGGTAGAGCCTTACAGCAAAGAGCAGTGCAGTTGCGGCGGGTATGGCTGCTTTGAAAGCATGGTTTCTACCGATACGGTGCTGCGCCGGGCTTATGAGGTGTGCGATAACTATCCCCACTCCGCCATCTATCAGGCGGCCAAGGATAAGACGCTGGAGATGCAGGATGTTTTTGCGGCAGCCAAGCAGGGGGATGTGCTGGCCACGCTGCTCATGGATCGGGTGATCCATTATTTCTCGATCCTGATCCATAACATCATGCTGGTGTGCGATCCTTCCAAGTTTATTATCCAGGGTGCGTTTACCCAGGCTGGCGATTACTTTTTGGATCATATCCGCGAGGAGGTCAACGCCTTCCCGTTCTTTAACATCAAAAGCCAGTTGAACATCTCCTTCTCCCCCGTGCCCTGGAAAGAGGCGTTTTACGTTGGCGCTGCGCTGTATGCCACGCACCGGTTCTATAATGATGACGAGCTTTACAATTAATTGGTGATTAAACGCAAAGCGGGCCGCATTTTCGCGGCCCGCTTTTCTTATCATGCTTTATGCGTCCTGCCCTGCGAGAGGGACGGGCCCATAACATTGCTTCATCCGCTTATAGTGAGCTTTGGCGGTAAAACGCTCCTTATCGCTCTGGGCGATGGCATAACTGGCCTGGGCAAGTTTTTCGGGCTCATCCAGCAATTTAGCCAGCACTTCGCGCAGCGCATGGGCATCTCCCGAGGAGAACAGCCAGCCGGTGACCTCAGGTTCAATATAATCGGCGAAGCCGACGGAATCGCTGAGCACCAGCGGAATATTTTTTAGATACCCCTCCAGCGCCACAAAGCCGAAAGTTTCAAACCATACGCTGGGGACCACCACCAGGTCCACATCGTCCAACAGCGTGTTCAGCTCGCCTCGAGTAAAGCTGGGCAACAGGGTCACCCGGCTGGGCGAGATATCGCGCAGATCTACTTTGGCACCCGTACCCAGCAGCTTTAAGCGGAAATCATAGCCCTTTTTCTCTAACCGGGAGAGCGCGCGGATCAGTAACTCCGGCCCCTTTTCAATGGTGGCGCGGCCGATAAAGGCAATGCGCACCGGGTGGCCGGGCAGCGCACCTTTGCGGGGGGTGAGCTTTTCTACCCCTTCGGGGATCAGCGGGAACAGAGCGTACTGCCCCTCGAACCCATAGCGGCGGTAGACCTCCAATACCGCGTGGGAGGCAAACGTGGTCACGTCACAGGCGCTGATAGCGGCCATCAGCCTTTCGCGCCGCAGGGCGTAATCCTCTGGAGTGGCCTCAGCCCGCCCTCCACCGGATGGTGAAGACGAAAACAGCCTGCGCGCCAGCGCGGCGGCCAGGCTTTTAAAGCGCTTGCTGCGCCGTACAGGGTAAAAGGCCGGGTTGTCCCGCAACGCACGCTCAAATACAGAAGGGGCGTGGCGGTTGCAGGCTAAACAATCATCGCAGCCGTGGTCCTCATCACAGCGAAGAGCCTGCGCGTTCATCAAATTGACCGTAGGGCAGATGGGATAGTAATCGTGCGCGGTGTAGATAACGCGGATGCCCATCTGCTGGGCCAGCGTGACCAGATAGGGCCCAAAGCCGATAAAAGAATGGATGTGCACCACGTCCGGCTCCAGCTCCCTTAACAAACCGGCATAGGCCCGCGCGGCCTCGGGATGGTCGATATCCCGAAGCGGCTCTTTGATGCCGCCCAGCAGGCCGATGGGCGCGGGGTTGGTCAGCTCATAACAGGAAACCCCTTCCAACTTGCGCGGCCGGGAGCGGATATGAGAATGGCTGAACAGCAGCGATTCCCGCCCGGGATACAGCAGGGCGATCTGCCCAATATCCGGGTCTTGCTTTTGCAGGGCAATCAGCTTTAGCACATAACTGGTCAACCCCCCGCTGCGCAGCGGGGGCAGCCCCAGTGTGACGTGTAAGATCCGCATAGCGCCCTCCTTTTAAGCCGGCCTACAGCGCGCCGGCGATCAGCCGTTCGTATAGGGCCGTAATCCGCTCCCAGTTGTAATACTCTTGGATCCGCCGCGCGTTAGCCTGGCGCAAAGGCTCCAGCAGTTTATCGCCCTGGGCTTCCATCTTATCAAACAGTACGGCGAGCCGCCCCTCTTCCTTGCTAAAGAACAGGCCGCCCTCCTGCAATACCTCCCGGTTAAAGTCCACATCCAGCGCGCATACGGCGCTGCGGCAGCCCATCGATTCCAGCAGAGAGGGGTTGGTGCCACCCACCTCATGGCCGTGCAGATAGCAATAGGCGCCATAGCGTATGCGGGCCAGCAGCGGCGCATCGTAAATAGGCCCTACCAGGTGCACTTTGCCAGCCCGGGCCGGGTGGGCCTGGAGCAGGGTTTCAACTTGGCGCATCAGCGCGCCCTCATCTGGATTGGTGACCATGAGCAACGGCAGCTGCGCGTGGCTTTGCAGGTATTCCCGCAGGATCAAAAGCAGATTATTCTCCGCTACGAAGCGGCCCACGGTCAGGTAATACTGGCCCTGGCGCAACTGGTATTTTTCAAGGAATTCACTATAGCCGCCCTCTGGCGCGTTCTCGGGGTCAAAAAACGGCGCGCCGTATTCGATCACCGGCGTCTGGGCAGCGGGGTGGCTGTGCCGCTCATGCGCGGCGATGGCGGCGGAATCACAGATGATCCGGTCCGCCTGGCCGCAAAGGGCGCGCTCGCCCAAGCGGAGATAGAGCCGCCCATACCAGGGCCAGCGCGAGCGTTTCCATTCTAGCCCATCAGGATTGATCCAAAACTGAACGCCCCGCTTTTGAAGCTTGCGCACCAGGAAAAAGCCGAAAGGCCCCAAGCCGTAGCCCAGCAGCATGCACTTATCGCCCCGCTGGGCGCGGGCCAGGATCAGCTTGAGCGCGGAGCGGTCGTTTACGATAGAGGCGGTCACGCTTTTGGCAGCTGCGGGGAAGATCAGCCTCTCGACGCCCTGCCACCTATCGCTTTGCGCTTTTTCCCCCTCGCAGGTGACACTGACCGGATAGCCATCCCGCGCCAGGCGGGGGGCCAGCTGCTCTACAAAGGTCTCAAACCCGCCATAGCGCGCGGGGATGCCCCGGCAGCCGGCGATATACAAATGCGGTCTTTCCATAAATGTACTTCCTTTGGTTAAAGGCTATGCGTCCTGCGCCAACAGCGCGGAGAGCTCTTCGCGCCAGGCGGCGATGCACGTGCCATAATATTTTGCGGCATCATGGCGGCCCGCCAGGCGGCAGGCCAGCCTTTTCAGCCGGAAAGAGACAAGGTTGATGCGGCGGATGCGCGCGGCCCGCCCCTGGGTACCGTATTTTTGTAAAAACAGGCGGGTGCTGGCGATCACCCGGACGATGCGCCTGTCCCCATATCGCTTGGCGGCCGATACGTTGTGGGCGTGGACAACGCTGCCACCGGCCCAATAATAGACCGGGCGCCCCAGACGGTTTAGCTTAAAGCACAGGTCCATATCCTCGCCGTACATAAAATAATCTTCGGTCCAGCCGCCGGCGCGTTCAAAATCTTCCCGGCCAACCAGCACGAAGGCCCCCATGATCCAATCCACCGGCCCGGAGCGGGCATAGTTCCGATTGGGCAGGGAGAGGCGGGTGCGCAGCCCCTGGGGCAAAAGGCGGCTTAAGTAAAATTTATCCAACACCTCGCGCCCGGCGGTGGGGAAAAAGCTGCAGCTTTTTTGCAAAGCGCCGTCCTCCCCCAGCAGGCGGCAGCCCAGGGCACCATAATGGGGACGCAGTTGGGCAAAGGCCTGTAAGGCACGCGGCAGGCTGTCGTCGGTAAAATAGGTATCGGGGTTTAAAAACAGCAGGTCCCGTCCGTGCGCGTGACGAGCACCGACGTTATTGCCGGCGGCAAAACCCAGATTATCCCGCTGGGCCAGCAATGTTGCGCCATAGCGGGTACAGCTGACGCGTAGGGCGTCCAGATCAGCCGAGGCGTTATCTACCACGATGACCTCGCCATCGGGATAAAAGCGGGATAGCGATTGCAGGCAGGCTTCGGCCTGCTGCGCGCAATTCCAGGTCACGATGATCACGCTCAATTCCGGCGCCACAGCGTTTCAGCTCCTTTAATACGGTCTACAAAAAAGCACAGATATATTTAGTATACCACAACTGCTTTATGGAAACCACGTTTGCCTCAAGCGGTGTTTGCATAAAAAGGGCGGCAGCCATTTAGGCTGCCGCTCGCAATGCAATTTCCCTAAAAGGGTACAGGCTTAGATCAGGCTATCTAGCGCTTCCCCGATCCAAACCAGCCGCTCGTAGGGGATGGACTCGTCCAGCGAGCAATCCGAAGAGAGGACGAGGCCATCCTTCCCGGCCTGGGCCACCAGCTCCCGGGTATACTGCTGCAAAGCGGCCTTATCGGCGTGGTAGATCACGCTTTGAGCTTTGTTGTCAAACCCGCCCATCACCGCGTTGCAGTGGGTAAAGTAAGTTTTGCCCTCTTTTAACGACATCTTGTCGGTATGCACATCCCAGTTGATGACGGCGGCCGGATAATCCCGCCAGGCGTCCAAATGGTTTTGGATGCCCGCCCAGCCGCAAAGATGGACGATATTATAATCCGAAACGGCGTTGGCTGCGCGGATGGTGACAAGATCGCTGGGCGAGATGTATTCCTTATATTCCTCCACGCTGAAGCGGTCCCGCTCGCCGCCCTGGATGGGGAGGAACACGCCGGTGGCGCCGCCCTCCTGCACAAAAAGCCGGGCCATCTCGGCCGAAACCTGGGCTACTGCGTCCAGCGCGCGCAGCACGGCGGGCCGGTTCTCCCGCATGTGGGCCATCACCAGTTCATCGCTGGTGGCAAAGCGGATGTTGGAAAAGGCGGCGAACATGTTATAAAATACGCAGGCCTCCCCCTCCAGATCGCGGAACATCTTGATCTTATCCACCTGCTGGGTGATAAATGGATCATCCAGCTTGGGCAGGCGGATATGGTCCCAATCGGAAGCGGACTTGACCTCGATCCCCAATGGGGTGTACATATACCCGTCGCACATCATTTTGAGAAAATCCTCACCGCTTTCCCGGTAGAATTTAGCGTGCGCCGCTACGTTGGGTCTGCCGAAGGTCTGATCTCCGCTAAAATGGTGCCAGAAGGTGTACGGCGGCCGGTCGACTTTTTCGCCCCGAAAGGCCTTGAGTGTGCGCGTTTTTTTATCCATGATATAAGCCCCCCTTTAACTGCTTTATATACTTTATTATAGGCCTGGTTTTCCATACAAAGCAATAAGAGGCTGCCTCTTGTGCAATAAAAACTGCAAGTTCATCATTGTTTGCAAGCTGACAAGAAAAAAAGCTTGTGAAGTTGACGCGGGGAAAGTACAATGGCATTGGTGGGAAATTTGCCTTTTAAGGAAGGGATCCTATGATTAAAACAAAAATTATCTGTACGCTGGGCCCGGCAACGGACAAGCCCGGCGTCCTGCGGGAAATGATCGAGAGCGGGATGAACGTGGCCCGGCTGAACTTCAGCCATGGAGACCATGAGGAGCACGCCCGGAGGATCGCTCTGGTCAAGCAGCTGCGCGAGGAGATGCACCTGCCCATTGCCATCTTGCTGGATACCAAGGGGCCGGAGGTACGCACCGGAGATTTTGCCGATCCGCCGGTGATGCTTGCGGCGGGGGAGACTTTTACGCTGACCACCCGCCAGATCGTAGGGGATGAGACCCAGGTCTCCATCACCTATAAGGACTTGCCCAAGGATGTCAAGCCCGGCGCGCGCATCCTGGTGGACGACGGGCTGATCGAGCTGGAGGCCAAACGGGTGACGGAGGAGGACATCATCTGCCAGGTCATAAACGGCGGGGCGCTGTCGAACAAAAAGTCTATCAATCTGCCGGGCATCATGCTGAACCTGCCCTATATCAGCGAAAAGGATGAGGCGGATATCATTTTCGGCGTGGAGCAGGGCGTAGACTTTATCGCCGCTTCCTTTTGCCGCAGCGCGTACGACGTGCTGGATGTTAAGCGTATCTTAGAACAGCACCACGGGGAGAACATCAACGTCATCGCCAAGTTGGAGAACAGCGACGGCGTGCGCAACCTGGAGGAGATTTTAAAGGTTTCCGACGGCATTATGGTGGCCCGGGGTGACTTGGGCGTGGAGATCCCCTTTGACGAGCTGCCCATCGTGCAGAAAAAGATGATCAAGCGTTCGCTGGCCATGGGCAAGCGGGTGATCACCGCCACTCAGATGTTGGATTCGATGATCAAAAACCCCCGACCCACCCGAGCGGAGGTGAGCGATGTGGCTAACGCCGTGTACGATGGCACCAGCGCCATCATGCTCTCGGGGGAGACGGCGATGGGCGCTTACCCGGTGGAGAGCGTGCGCACCATGGCGCGCATAGCCTGCCGGGCGGAATCGGATATCGATTATATCAAACGCTTTAACCAGCAAAAGCAGGACCTGAATATGAGCGTGACCAACGCCATTTCGCATGCGACCTGCACCACTGCACACGATTTGAGCGCTGTGGCGATCATCACCTTTACCATCTCGGGCCGTACGGCCAAGCGGATATCGTCCTTCCGGCCGGCCTGTCCGATCATCGCCTGTACCACGCTCAAACAGGTGTACCACCAGCTGGCCCTGTCCTGGGGCGTGACGCCGGCGCTGTGCACCGAGATGACCGCCACCGACGAGATGTTCGACCAGGCGGTGGAGAGCGCAGTGGCTACCGGGCAGGTGAAAAACGGAGACCTGCTGGTGATCACCGCGGGCATCCCCATCGGGGTGACCGGCAATACCAATATCCTCAAGGTGCACATCGTAGGCAACGTGCTGGTCAAGGGCCTGGGCGTCAACCGGCTTTCAGTCAGCGGGCAGCTGTGCGTGGCGCACAGCGCGCAGGAGGTACAGGAGAACTTTAACGAGGGCGATATTCTGGTGGTGCCGCGGGCGGACGAGCGGATGATGCCGGCGCTGAAAAAGGCCCGGGCGATCATTACCGAGCAGGAGGGCATGACCAACCTGGCCGCCATTGTGGGGCTTACGCGGGATATCCCGGTGATCTGCGGCGCGGAGAACGCCACCTGCATACTAAAAAGCGGCACGGTGGTCACAGTAGACGCGGCCAGCGGCCAGGTCTACAGCGGAGTGACCCGCACCCAGGGGCAATAAACCAGACGATTCTAAAGGGACGTGCAGTATGCGCGTCCCTTTTTTGCTGCGCTGGTACGTGGATAAAGGCCTGCCGAAACAAAAACGGTGGGCTTTTTTGGCGTTTTAGTTTATATACTGCTAGGAGGAGAGGAGGCTTTAAAATGCGGAAAAGAAGAATGTTCATGGCCCTGGCGCTGGCGGGGCTATGCTTTTTAACGGCCTGCGCGGCGCCGGAGGATGTCAAGATGAACGCGCAGCCCCAAACCCGGCAATTTGGAGAGATCGCCATTTCCTCCCTGGTAGAGGGTCAGCCGGGCTGTGAGATCAGCGGAAAAATTCCCCTTACCGGGGTAGAGGCGGTAGACAATACCCTTATGCAGTGGGCCATGGGGCAGGTTGACGCCTTTAAACAGCAGGCCGGGGACCTGCCCACGATGGCGGGCGCCCCCTGCAGCCTGACGATGGAATACCAGCCCATCTGGTATAATACGGATACGGTCACCTTCTATTTTAAACAATATCAGGACCTGCTGGGAGCCCACGGGGCGTATCTGCTCGACACCTTTACCTTTAATCTGGAAAGTGGGCAGCAAACCACCTTGCAGGATATTTTCGATCCGAATACCGATTATCTGGCCACGCTATCCAAGCTGGCGTTGCAAAAGCTGCGGGAGCAGCCCGAAAGCTATGACGAATACATGGCCAGTGTGGGGCTGACGCCGAAGGAGGAAAACTTTGCGGTGTTCGCCCCGGAGCCTGAGGGGCTGAGGCTGTTTTTTAGCCCCTATCAGGTAGCGCCCTGGGCTTATGGGATGCCGGAGGTGCTGATCGGGTGGGATGAATTGCAAAACGTGCTGCGCGCGCAATACCTGCCGGTGGAACTGAGGTTGACGGGCAGCCCGAAAGAAGAAAAGCTGATCGCCCTGACGTTTGACGACGGGCCACACCCCACCAATACCGTTAAACTGTTAGACGGGCTGAAAAAGCGGGACGTGCGCTGCACCTTTTTTCTTGTAGGGGAGCGGGCGCAGGAACAAAAAGAGCTGATCGGACGTATGGTGGCAGAGGGGCACAGCATCGGCAACCACACCTATTCCCACCGCGGGCTCAACGGCCTTTCCCTATCCCAGGTACAGGAGGAGCTGAACAAGGCGGATGAAGCGATCGAGGCGGTTACAGGGCAAAAGCCCAAGCTGCTGCGCCCGCCCTTTGGCTTTTGGGAGGAGGAATACACCCCTTTTATAGGCAAGTCTGTGGTGTTTTGGTCCATCGACCCGGACGATTGGGGGCACCGCAACACCAGCTACCTGGTCAAACATATCGTCAAAAATGCCCACGACGGCGACATCATCCTGCTGCACGATATGCTGCCGACCAGCGTGGATGCCGCCCTGCAGGTGATCGACCAGCTGCAAAAGGATGGCTTTACCTTTGTAACGGTGGATGAACTGATGGAAAAGCGGCTGGCCGATGCCAACCCCAGCCAGAGCTTCCGCAAACTGCCCTGAAGCGGGCCGGTACCGGTTGCCCTAATGGCGGGGTTGCTATATAATAGAGAATAACTATGAATTTGAGCTGTAAGCAGTACGCAGGAAGAGGGACTAGGAAGAAAATATGACGAGGATAAAAAATGTCGATTTGGATTATACAGGCGATTGGACGGAGGCGCTGATACAGGGCGATTTTGCCAAGCGGATAGAACGGGTGCGCGCGCAGTTGAAACGCATGGACGCGCAGGCCGCCCTTTGCACCGCCAACCCCAACCTTTTATATCTGACGGGCGGCATCTGCGATGGATTCTATTACCTGCCGGTGGAAGGGGAGCCGGTTTTCTTTGTGCGGCGGGGAGAGCCTGAAGTACCGGTGGGCCAGGTCGTCCGGGTGCGCAAGCCCGAGCAGATCCCATCGTGGCTGCAGGGCGAGGGGATGCCCCTGCCCGACAGGCTGGCGTTGGAAGATGAAGACATCTCCCAGGCGCTGTATGCGCGTTTAGCCGGAGCTTTTCCCAAGGCGCAGGCGCTGCCGGGCAGCCGGGCGCTGCGCCTGGCGCGCAGCGTAAAAACGCCCCTGGAGCTTTCCCTGATCGCCCAGGGGTGCCAGATTCAATCGGAGATCATCGCCGGTGCGGCGGAACTTTACCGCGAGGGAATGACGGATTGGGACTTTGCCTGCGCGGTGGAATATGCCTGCCGGCGCGAGGGACACCTGGGCGTATTCCGAACCTTTGGGGAGCGGATGGAGGCCCATATGGGCACGCTGCTGGCTGGAGACAACGCAGCGGCGGTTTCGCCCTACGATTTTGCCCTGGGCGGCGCGGGACGGCATCCTTCCTTGCCGGTGGGCCAGTGCGGCGCGCCGATCCTGGATGGACAGACCGTGATGGTGGATTTTTCGGCCAATTATAATGGCTATTTGGGGGATATTACCCGCGTATTTGCTAAGGGCGTGTTGCCCAAAGAGGCATACGCGCTCCACGAGCTGTCCCTGCAGATCCAGCGGGAACTGGCCCTGATGGGTAAACCTGGGGCATGCTGTGCGGCGCTGTACGAGCGCGCGCTGGAGATCGCCCGAGAGGGCGGCGCCCAGCGCTGCTTTATGGGGCTGGAGCGCCAGGCACGCTTTGTGGGGCACGGCTTAGGCATCCAGATCAACGAATTGCCGGTGATCGCCCAAACGGATACGGCGCTGGAGCGGGGCATGGTCATCGCGCTGGAGCCCAAGTTCATCGTACCGGGCGTGGGCGCGGTAGGTACGGAGAACACCTATGTCGTGATGGAAGAGGGCATGCGCTTGCTGACGCGATGTCCGCAGGATATCCTGCCGCTGTGAACCCATGGATGGGCCGCTAAAGGCCAGAATAGGAGCTAGAAAAGGATGTTCAAACACTGGAAAAAGGATATCGATGCAGTATTAAAACGCGACCCGGCGGCGACCAGCGCCTTTGAGGTATGGCTGTGCTATCCAGGGCTGCGGGCCATCCGCCGCCACCGCAGGGCCCATTGGCTGTACAAGCGCGGACATAAGCTGCTGGCGCGCATGGTCTCTCAGCGGACGCGGCGCATCACCGGCATTGAGATCCATCCCGGCGCGGTGATCGGCGAGGGCGTGTTTATCGACCATGGCTCGGGCGTGGTCATCGGTGAAACGGCGGTGGTAGGGGATTACTGCACCCTTTATCAGGGGGTGACCCTGGGCGGCACGGGAAAGGATACCGGCAAGCGCCACCCTACGCTGGGGCATAATGTGATGATCGGCTCAGGCGCAAAGGTTTTGGGCCCCTTTACGGTTGGGGATAACAGCAAGATCGGCGCGGGCTCTGTGGTACTTAAGGAGGTGCCGCCGGGCTGCACGGTGGTGGGCAACCCGGCGCGCATCGTGCGCCGGCCCGAACCCATTTTGCCGGACGAGGGCGAGCAGGCGGTGGATCTGGATCAGGTAAGGCTGCCAGACCCCATCGACGAGGAGATCTGCGATTTGTACAAGCGCATCGAACAGTTGGAAAACCGCTGCAAACGCCATACGGCCCAGCTGCTTTCGCAGGGCAAATTAGACCCCGGAGAGGAAAAATGCGGGGATTGAACCTAGAAAGAGTGGAAAAGGCGGCGCCAATTTGGCACCGCTTTTTTTAATTTCTTTGTACACAAGAGCGCGGATTCGTCTGTTGAGCGGGCGCGCAGGAGTGTGGTAAACTTGAACCAAGTAGGCTGCGCCTGACGAGAGAAAATTTGAAGGGGGCTAAACAAAATGAAAGAATACCTAACTTCGTTGCTGGAAAGTTTTGTGGCTAAAGAAGATGTAGCTGGTGTAAACGTGCTGGTCACTAAGGATCTGGAGCCGCTTTACCAAAAGAGCCTGGGTTTTGCGGATTTGGAGAACCGTACGCCCATGGCGCCGGATACGATCTTTCGCATCTTTTCGATGAGCAAGGTGATCACCTCGGTATGTATGCTGATCCTCTACGAGCGGGGGCTGTATAAGATGTATGACCCGGTGGAGGCTTATCTGCCAGGCTTTAAGAACCAGCAGGTGGCATCGGAAGGGTTGGATGGACGTATAACCCTGACGCCGGCGGCGCGGCCCGTGGCGATACGCGACCTTTTCACCATGACCAGCGGGATCCCCTATGGCAATGAGATTGGATACGTGGCCCGCAGGATGCAGGAGCTGTTTGAGGATGTAGCCGCTAAGGAGGGAACGGGGCAGTGCTATGATACGGTCTCTTTAGCTAACGCCATCGGCCAGGTTCCGCTTTGCTTTCAGCCCGGCGCGCATTGGATGTACGGCTTGTCCACCGATATTTTAGGTGCCCTGGTTGAGGTGATCGACGGGCGGACGCTGGGCAAGTTTATGCGCGAAGAGATCTTTGAACCTTTGGGTATGCGGGATACCGGATTTAAAATGCCGGCGGAAAAACAGGGGCGCATCGCCAAGATCTATGAGGTGGAACAGGGCTACCGGGTTTTTGACGCGAAGAGCAGCGGCATGTGCGAGCTTGAACGGATCGAATCCGGCGGGGGCGGGCTGATGAGCACTGCGGCGGATTATACGCGTCTGTGCCAGATGCTGATGATGGGCGGCACGCTGGATGGGCAGCGGATCCTGGGCCGTAAAACGGTAGACCTGATGCGTACCAACCACCTGACGGATGAACAGCGCAGGACCAGCGTTTGGGAATCTCAGCGCGGATACGGATACGGGCTGACCGTGCGGGTGCTGCAGGACCGTGCAGCCGCGGGTTCTAACGGCTCTGGCGGCGAGTTTGGATGGGACGGTATGCCGGGAACCTATATGTGCATCGACCCGGTGGAGAAACTCACGGCGGTATACCTGGTAGGGCGCATACCCGGCGCGCATGCGGACTTTATCCCGCGTTTCACCGCGGCGATGTATGCGATGCTGTAAGGGGAACGGAAGAACCAATGTAATAAAAAGTGTATAGCGGGTGGTGTAGAGCGAAAAGGGTTAACCCTTTTCGCTCTTTTTTATGTGATATTATAGTAGCTTTTATATACTGACAGTTGTAATACAGAAGGAAGAAGAAAGATTAGAATAACAAATATTTGGGATATATCCAACACTTTTTACTGAAGGAAACTACATAATAGTGACATATCAATCACTTCTTTGTTTTAGCTGGGATAAGCCCTTATTATACCGATATATTGTTGCTTTTGGGGGCATAATTCGGTGAAAGGCGGCGATTAGCTTCAACAGCGCACCACCTTTGCGTGAATTGAATCTGATTAATGCGCGACTTCTGTATAGATAAGTGACTTGTGATTTTGTGAGGGTGCAGAATCATGCGTTTGCTTGGGATGAGGTCGCTTAATACTACTAAATGGTAGCATAAATGCGGGTTTTATGCCACAAAATAGTAGCATTTCAGGCAAGGGGTGTTGATGCACGATGTACTTTCAGCGTCTGGAAGATCTACGAATTGACAAAGATAAAACCCAACAGCAGATTGCGGATATGCTGCACTGCAAAAGGGAGGTTTATCGTAGGTATGAAAAGGGAATACGGGAAATTCCGGTCTGGGCGCTTATCAAGCTGGCCTATTATTACAATACGTCTACGGATTATATCCTGGGCCTGAGCGATAAACGAGACCCGATACGATAAACTCCATCTGCCCAAACGAGCACCAAAACGCCGAAATCATGAGGCGTTTTTTGTTATTCAACCGATTTTTCTTTTCCCTTCCAGCGGTGCGGCTTCGCGCTTGACCAGGTGGCGGTAGGCGCCCGCGCCGGCCAGGGTCAGGATGGCGATCAGGCTCAAGAGCAAACCGGCCCCCCAGTAATTGGACTGCCCCAGGGCCTGGCCGCTAAAACAGGTGCTCAGCACCGCTGGTAGCCGGGCGGCCAGCATCAGGGGCAAAAAGTGCCTGGCGCGGCAGGGCGTTAGGCCGGACAGAATCACCAGGGTGGTTTTAGGCGTCCCCGGCACGAGAAAGAGCAGGTATAAAAGTAGGTTGAGCCTTTTCGCATCGGAAAAAAGCGGCAGGGCATAGACCCGCTGCATATCGATAAACAGCCCCGCCAGGCGCGTGGCAAATTTGCGGACGCAAAAGAAAAGCAGCGCGCTGGCCAGGGCGATCCCCGCAAGACAGAGCAGGGCGCCGGGCCACGCCCCGTATAAAAAGCCTGCGGCCACTTGTATCACGCTGGCTGGTACCACGGGCAACGCGGCCTGCAGGGCGGAAAAGCCGGCGATCACGGCCCAACCCCAAATGCCGCAGCGCTGTGCCAGCGCGTGGAGCTGGCGAGGGTCTTGAGCCAGCGCCAGGGCATCCCGCCCCAAGGTGAGCAGCAGAAACAAGAGCGCAGCGATCAGCGCCGCGGCAACGCCCAGGATCAGCCACCGCTTGCCGCGCAGACGGGCTCGCTCTTCAGGACTTATGATAAGATAACTTGTCAAGCGGGCAAACCCCGCCGCAAGTCGATTTTTTAAGCGCACGCCCAGGGCTCCTCTCCTATTTATAACACCGTTATCACAAAAAGTTTATCATTTTTACGCGCCGGATGCAAAGCAGACGCCTGCATTGCGGCGCTTTGCTATGCCCCAATGCGGCCGCACCCTGCCAGCGGGTGATGAATATACTGCATTATGGACCCCCGTAATTTCTCATGGCGGGCAAATGAATCATTAAAGGAGGCGTTTCCTATGGACACATCTCCCTTGGTCAAACTATCGGCTGTGGACTTGGTGTATCACACGCCGGATGGTGAAACCCAGGCGCTTGACGGGGTGGATTTTGAGGTTTACTCCGGCGAGTTTGTGGCCCTGGTTGGACCCAGCGGATGCGGAAAGAGCACGATCTTATCCCTGGTGGCGGGGTTGCTTGAGCCCAGCAGCGGCGAGGTGCTTTTAGCCGGGCAAAAGGTGAGCGGCCCCTCGCCCAGGGTGGGATATATGCTGCAGCAGGACCATCTTTTTGAATGGCGTACCATCTATTCAAACGCGATTTTGGGGCTGGAGGTACAACACAAACTGGATGCGGAGAGCCGGGCGTATGTGGAAGGGCTGTTACATACCTACGACCTATGGCAATTCCGCAATTATTTTCCCCATCAGCTGTCCGGCGGCATGCGCCAGCGGGCGGCGCTGATACGGACGCTGGCCGCAAGGCCCGATCTGCTTTTGCTGGACGAGGCTTTTTCGGCGCTGGACTACCAGACAAGGCTGGTGGTGTCCGGCGAGATTGCCGATATCATCCGCCGGGAGGGCAAGACGGCGCTGATGGTCAGCCACGATATTCCCGAGGCGATTTCGCTCAGCGACCGGGTGCTGGTCTTTAGCCAGCGGCCCGCCCACGTGCAGACCAGTATCCCCATTAACCTGCCCGCTGGCCCGGGCTTTGCCTTAAGCCGCCGGCACCACGCCGGCTTTAACGCCTACTTTAATCGCATTTGGAAGGAGTTGGATGTCCATGGGAAACAAGAAGCGGCCGATGCCGCCGTCTAGCCCGGCAAGCCCCCAGCAAGAAGCGTATCTGCACGGTCTGCGCGTCCATCACCGCCGGGTGATCTACGCGCGGCTGGGCCTGCTGGTCGGCTTTTTTGCGCTGTGGGAGCTGGCGGCGTTTTTGGGCTGGATCGATCCTTTCATCGCCAGCTCCCCCAGCCGCATGATGCGTACCCTATACGATCTAGTGGCTCAGGGGCAGCTTTGGCACCATCTTTATACCACGTTGTATGAGACGGTGATCGGCTTTGTACTGGGTACGGTACTGGGCACGGCCATCGCCATCGCGCTGTGGTGGTCCGCCACCCTGTCGGAAATATTGGAGCCTTATTTGGTCGTGCTCAATGCCCTGCCCAAAACGGCGCTGGGCCCGGTACTGATCGTATGGATGGGTGCGGGCACGCAGGCCATCATCACCATGGCGCTGCTGGTCTCGCTGGTGGTGACGATATTAAACGTGTTAAACGGCTTTTTATCGGTGGACAGCAATAAGATCATGTTGATGCGGACCTTTAACGCCAGCCGCGGGCAGCTGCTGCGCAAGGTGGTACTGCCGGCCAATGTGCCGGTGATCATCTCCGCGCTCAAGATCAACGTGGGCATGAGCTGGGTAGGCGTTATCGTAGGGGAATTTTTGGTCTCCACCGCCGGCCTTGGGTACCTTATCGTCTACGGCGGGCAGGTATTTAAACTGGACCTGGTCATGGCCTCGACCTTGCTGTTGGCCATTGCTGCTGCGCTGATGTATTATGGTGTAGCGCTGCTGGAGAAAAAGGCGCTGGCCATGCGCAACAATTAAAGTTGAAATAAAAGCAATGCCCCCATGATATGGGGGCATTTTCTTTAGCCAAATATTAAATATATTTAGTATTTGACGAGGGCGTTTAGCTGGATATATACTTGATCTAACGGGATTATGGGACTAAATTAATTTATTGAGGTGGCGGGAAGATGGATGTATTGCAGTTGAAGCAGATCGCGCTGGAACGCAGGCGGGATATCGTCCGGATGGATTATGCCTCCAGCGCCGGGCATGTAGGCGGGGCGCTGAGCTGTATCGATATCCTGGTGGCGCTCTACTTTGACGCGATGGGGGAGAAGGATCACTTTATCCAGAGCAAGGGCCACTGTGCAGAGGCGCTGTACAGCGTGCTGGCGGAGAAAGGGAAGATCCCCAAGGAGGAGCTGAACACCTATTGCCAGGCTGGCTCCAGGCTGTACGGGCATCCCACGGTCAAGGTGCCGGGGGTGGAGGTGTGCACCGGCGCACTGGGGCATGGGCTGCCGGTGGCGCTGGGGATGGCCAAAGGGCTTAAAGCCTCTGGCGGGCGGGTATTCGTTCTGCTGGGGGATGGGGAAATGGCGGAAGGCTCTAACTGGGAGGCAATCATGGCCGCGGCGCATTATAAGCTGGATAATCTGGTGGCGGTCGTGGACCGAAACCATCTGCAGATCAGCGGGAACACCGAGCAGGTGCTGGCAGCTGGCGATATGGCGGCCCGCGCGCGGGCCTTTGGTTGGGCCGCGGCCGATGTGGACGGGCATGACATGGCCGCGCTGACAAAGGCGCTCACGACGCTGCCGCTGGAGGCGGGTAAGCCCACGATGCTGGTGGCCCGCACCATAAAGGGCAAGGGCGTTTCCTTTATGGAGAATGACCCGCACTGGCACCACGGCGTGATGAACGCGCAGCAGTATGCCACGGCGCTGCGGGATTTGGGAGTGGAGGAGTAAGCATATGGAGAAGTTGGATTGCCGCAAGGCCTTTGCCGATGAACTGCTGGAGCTGGCCCGTAAGGATCAGGACATCATGCTGGTGGCCACCGACTCCCGCGGGTCCGCGGTGGTTGGCGAGATTGCCCAGGCGCTGCCGGAGCAGTTTCTGGAGATGGGCATCGCAGAACAGGACGCGGTGGGGGCCGCCGCCGGGCTGGCGCTCACGGGCAAAAACGTATTCGTTTGCGGGCCGGCCTGCTTTTTGGCCATGCGCAGCGCAGAGCAGGTGCGCATCGATGTGGCCTACAGCCATACCAATGTAAAGATCGTGGGGGTCAGCGCCGGGGTGAGCTATGGTTCGCTTGGGTCTACCCACCATACCACCCAGGATTTTGCGGTGATGCGCACCCTGCCCGGGATGCTGGTGCTCTGCCCCTCGGATGGGCGGCAGGCGGCGGCCATGGCCCGCTACCTAGCGGGATATGAGGGCCCGGCCTACCTGCGCATGGGGCGCGGGCCGGTGCCGGTGATCTACGATACGGTGGAGCGCAGCTTTACCCCAGGCAAGATCAACGTACTGCGGGAGGGCAAGGACATTGCCTTGATCGCTACGGGCGAACGGGTCTATTACGTACTGGAAGCCGCTAGAGAGCTGGCGCGCCAGGGGGTGGAGGCCGCGGTGCTGGATGTGAGCACGATCAAGCCCTTTGATGTGGAAACAGTGGTGCGCTATACGCAGGGCTGCCCGGCTATGACGATTGAGGAACATCACCCCTTTGGCGGATTGGGGGATGCGACGGCCTGTGTACTGGGGCCGCTGGGGCGCAGGCTGCACCGCCTCTCCCTGGGGGACGAATGGGCGGTGTGCGGATCGGCCAGCGAGATCGCCGCGCACAGAGGCATGGACGTGAAGGGCATCGTGGCCAGCGCGCTGGAGCTGACGCGGGGGTAGCAAGATGGCGAAGGTGACGTTTAAGGAGATCGCAAAGCAAGCGGGGGTATCCCCCTCCGCGGTCTCCATTGCGCTGAACAACCAGCAGGGGATCAGCGACGGCACGAGGGCCCGCGTGCTGGCCGCCGCGCGGGAGCTGGGGTATGTGCGCAAGCCCCTGCCCACGCTGGCGCAGGTGATCCCGGTGCGGCTGGTGTGCTACCAGAAGCACAGCCTGGTGGTGGAGCAGACCCCCTTTTTTGACGCGCTGTTTGACGGGATACAAAAGAGCTGCCGGCGGATGGGCGCGGCGCTGCAGATCTATTACGTGCAGGAAAGGGACGGCAACGAGGAGGAGATCCAGCGCCAGCTCAACCTACATCCCGAGCAGGGGGCTATATTACTGGCCACGGAGATGAACGAGGCGGATGTGCGGCGCTGGATGGATAAAGTGCCCAAACTGGTGGTGCTGGACAGCTACTTTGGCACGCTGAAGGTGGATACCGTCGCCATTGATAACGAAGAAGGGGCCTATGAGGCTACCCGGTTTTTAATCGACAAGAGCTATGAAACCATCGGGCATCTAAAAAGCGCGGTGGATATCAACAACTTTAGGGAGCGGGAACGGGGCTTTGTGCGCTGCATGGGCGAGGCCGGGCTGCAAAGCAGGGCGGATATATCGCTGGAATCCACGCTGCACGGGGCCAAGCGGGATATGGAAGCTTACCTGAACGCGGGCGGAACGCTGCCCCGGGCCTTGTTTGCAGATAACGACATTATTGCGCTGGGCGCCATACGCGCCATGCAGGAAAAAGGCATCGACGTGCCTGGACAGGTGGAAGTGGTGGGCTTTGATAACCTGCCCTACAGCCAGCTGGCCAGTCCGCCTTTTTCCAGCTGCTGTGTGTTCAAACACCAGATGGCCCGCATCGCGGTGGGGCGTTTGGCGCAGCTGCGGGAGACGCGCACGGGCGCGCACCAAAAGATACGCGTGGCCACCGAGTTGGTAGCGCGCGGATAAGGGGGAAGAAAATTGCGGTATATTTTAGCGATCGATCAAAGCACCTCCGCCACCAAGGCGGCGATCCTTTCGGAAGAAGGCGAGCAGGTATGCTCGGCCAGCCTGCGTCACCGGCAGATCTATCCCAAACCCGGCTGGGTGGAGCACGACGCGCAGGAGATCTACCAAAACGTGCTGCAAACCTGCGGCCAGGTGCTGGAGCACTTTGAGGCCCAGGGCGGGGGAGAGCTGGCCGCTATGGGGATCTCCAACCAGCGGGAGACCGTGGTGCTCTGGGATCAGGCGGGCAGGCCCGTGGGCAACGCCGTGGTGTGGCAGGACAGCCGCGCCCAGAGCGTAACGGACGCCTTTACGAAGGAGCAGGCCGACCTGGTGCGCAGCCGCACGGGGCTTAAACTCTCGCCGCTGTTTGGCGGGGCGAAGATCGCCTATCTGCTGCAGGGGGACAAGGCCCTGCGCGAGATGGCGGACGCTGGCAAACTGATGGGCGGTACGGTGGACGCGTACCTTTGTTACCGGCTGACCGGGGAATTTAAGACCGATTACTCCAATGCCAGCCGCACCCAGCTGATGAACCTGGAAGCGCTGGCCTGGGATGAAGACTGCCTGAAGCTCTTCGGCATCCCCAAAGAGATGCTGCCCCGGCCCGTGCCCAGCGACAGCGTGTTTGGCTATACCACACTTGGTGGGCGGCTCAAAGCCCCCATCCCGGTCTGCGGCGTACTGGGGGATTCCCACGCGGCCATGTTCGCCCAGGGCTGCCATGGGGTAGGGGATACCAAGGCCACCTATGGCACGGGCTCCTCCATCATGCAAAATACGGGCGGGGAATTGAAGTGGGTCGAGGGGATATCCACCACCATGGCTTACGCCTGCGGCGGCAAGGTTTACTATGCGCTGGAGGGCAACATCAGCCACGCCGCGGATACCGTCAGCTTTTTGCTGGACCTGGGCGTGCTGAAGGATGCGGCGGACAGCGAGGAGATGGCAAAGGCTCTTTCCGGGAACGATGGGGTATACCTGGTGCCCGCCTTTACGGGGTTGGGGCCGCCCTGGTGGGACGCCCATGCTCGGGCGCTGATCTGCGGCATCAGCCGGGATACGGGGGCGGGGCATCTGGCGCGGGCGGCGCTGGAGGCCATCGCCTATCAGGTGGAGGATATCCTGGGGTGCATGGCCCAGGCCGGCCTGCGGCCGACCCAGCTCAAGACGGACGGCGGGCCTACGGCTAACGGGTTTTTGATGCAGTTTCAGGCGGACGTCAGCCAGGTGCCGGTGGACGTGGCGGACGGCAGCAACCTGTCGCTGCGGGGCGCGGCGATGATGGCGGCGCTGGGCGCCGGGGTGTTAAAGGATGAAGCACAAGCGGTCGCCCTGCGCCACAGCGCGGGCCGGTATGCGCCCAAAGCCGACGCCGAAAGCGCGGCAAAATGGATGGAGGGCTGGCACGGCGCCGTGCAGCGGGCCACCCTGCGGCCCGGGCAATAGCGCATACTTCCCAAGTTGCCAAACATAACGTGAATGAATTGAACAGAAAATGGACGAAAGATAGAGGAGGTTTTGGGTCATGGTGTATGGCGTAATCGTATCCAACCGCAGCTTTTTCCCCGACCATCTGGTAGAGGAGGGGCGCGCGGAGCTATTGGCGCTGTTAAAGGAGATGGGTCACGAGGTGGTGACCCTGACGCCCCAGGATACCGAGCTGGGCGCGGTGGAGACCGTAGCGGATGGGGATAAATGCGCGGCGCTGTTCAAATCCCGTCAGGATATCGAGGGGATCATCTGCTGCCTGCCCAACTTTGGCGACGAGGTGGCGGTGTCCACCGCCATCCGCCGCAGCGGGTTAAACGTGCCGGTACTGGTACAGGCCTGCGACGATGCGCTTGACAAAATGGACCTGGCGAACCGGCGGGACGCGTTTTGCGGCAAGCTCTCCCTTTGCAGCGTGCTACGGCAAAACGGCATCCCCTATTCGCTGACGCAACTGCATACCTGCGCGATCCGCAGCCCGGAGTTCCGGGCGGATCTGGAAAGGTTCGCGGGTATCTGCCGGGTGGTAAACGGCCTGCGGCGCGCGCGCATCGCGGCCATCGGCGCCCGGCCCACGGCCTTCCAGACGGTGCGCTATTCTGAAAAGCTGCTCCAGCGGGACGGCATTTATGTGACGGTGTGCGATATGGCCGAGATGATCGGCCGCACGGAGGCGCTGAAAGAGGAGGACCCGCGCGTGGTCCAGGCTTTGCGAAAGCTGACGGGCTACGCGCCCAGCCCTGCCGCCAAGCCGGAGGAGCGCGTGCGCATTGCCAAGCTGTATGTGGCGATGAAGGAATACCTGCAGGAGAACAATTGCGACGCGGGCGCCGTACAGTGCTGGGACGCGCTGGAGAAATACTACCACTGCGCCCCCTGCGTGGTGATGAGCATGCTGGGGCAGGAGGGCATCCCCCTGGCTTGTGAGATGGACGTGATGGGCGCGGTGTCCATGCTGGCGCTGCGGCTGGCTGCGGGCCTTGCCCCCGGTTATATGGACTGGGACAACAATTATGGGGATGACCGGGATAAGTGCGTAAACGTGCACTGCTCCAATTACCCCAAGGACTTTTTCGGCGGCCCGATCGACGAGGTGGGGCATCTGGACATCCTGGGGACGACGCTGGGCCGGGAAAACTGCTTTGGCGCCTGCAAAGGGCGGGTAGCCCCGGGGGAGATGACCTTTATGAAGGCTTCTACGGACGAGTTTACCGGCAAAATGCGGGCCTATATGGGCAAGGGCGAATTTACGGACGATCCGTTAAACAGCTTCGGCGGGGTGGCCGTGTGCCATGTGCCGGGTTTGCAAAAGCTGTTGCATACTCTGGCGGAGGAAGGGTTTGAGCACCACGTGGCCCTGACGCGTGGGGACTGCCTTTCCATCCTGCGCGAGGCGCTGGGCAAGTACATGGGTTGGGAGCTCACCGTGCACGAGGGTTAAACCAACAAAGTGGATACAGGAAAGCCGCCGGAAATTTTCCTGCGGCTTTTTGCCGGTTTGATTTGCCAGACGGTTTCCGCTATGATGATAAAAAGGATATAATGGCAGGGAGGCTTAAAAGAATGTATATGAGCAAAGCCGATAAGATGGTGCGCCTGATGTGGCGCATTTTTGCCGGCATGGGCGGGCTGTTTGTGGGGATCGCACTGGCGGTTGCCCTGCTCCAGTTCCAGGATCTGGAAGGGCGTGTGGAAACGCAGGCGCAGATCGTGGATTTTGGAAATGGGGGCTACCCCATTGTGGCCTATGAGGCGCAGGGGCAGCGCCTGACCTGCCAGCTGAACTTCCGCTCCAGCAGCATGCAGCTGGGCCAGCCCATCACGGTCTATTACCGGCCGGAGGACCCCGGGCAGGCCAGCGTAAAGGAGTATCTGTTTCCGCTGATCTTCGGCGGTATCGGCGGGCTGTTCCTGATCCTGGGCAGCATAGGGTTAGCGGTGCTGCGCCGGGGGCAGCGGCGGCGCGAGCAGGTTTTTTACCACGGCCGGCGGATCAAAGCACAGATCACCGGTTACGGACTGAATTATTCGGTCCGCATCAACAACCGGCATCCGTTTATCCTGACCTGTCAGTATTACGATGCGGCCGGCAATACGCTTTATACCTTTAAAAGCCGGGGGATTGACTACAACCCTTCGCAGTTTTTGGCCGGCAAACAAGAGATAGATGTGTACGTGGATGGCGAGAATTACCGCAATTATTACGTGGACCTGGGCAGCGTATTGCCGGATGTAAAAGTGGTACAGGGTTGACAAACCGGAGCGCATGTGGTATTTAATTGCATAGAGTGAAGGCCTAAAGGCATCACGAAGGGGTACACCACCACGGGTGTAAATCTCTTTGTGGTGCCTTTTTTTGTTGCGGAAAGGGGCGAAGAAGATGACGGTAAACGGAAAGATAGTAGGGCAGGAGGAGCGGAACTTAAAGCAGCTGCTGCAAACGCTGGGGTATGACCTTGCGCGCATCGCAGTGGAGCGCAACGGGCAGATCGTTCCCCGGGCGGAGTATGCGGAGACGGTGCTGGATATGGAGGACGAGCTGGAAGTGGTCAGCTTTGTGGGCGGAGGTTAAGCAATGCGCATCAGGCTAAACGGACAGTGGAAAACCTGCGATGTGCGGCGCCTGCATGCCCTGCGGGAGGCGGAGTGCGGCCCGGAGGCACAGGATTTTATCACCATCTATAACGGCTTTGCCACCCCGGAGGATCAGCCCCTGCAGGAAGGGGATGAAATCGTTCTGATCCGCCGGGGCGAGATGCCCCCGCCCGAGGCGTTTGAGGCCATGCTCAGCGCCCGGCATACGCCGGGGGTGTACCAGAAGGTCAAAAAGGCGCGCGTAGCCGTGGCGGGCCTGGGCGGCCTGGGTTCGGCCATCGCGCTGGCGCTGGCGCGCACCGGGGTAGGGCAGCTGCACCTGATCGACTTTGACCGGGTAGAGCCTAGCAATTTAAACCGCCAGCAGTACCGCATCTGCCAGCTGGGCCTGTATAAGGCGCAGGCGCTAAAGGAGGAGATCGGGCAGATCGACCCCTATATCAAGGTGCAGGCGGACTGCCTGCGGTTGACGGCGGAAAACGCCGCGCAGGTGCTGGCGCGGGATGAAATCATCTGTGAGGCCTTTGACGGGGCGCAGGATAAAGCCATGCTGGTGGATACGGTGCTCGGGCAGCTGCCGGGCAGGCCCATCGTGGCGGCCTCGGGTATGGCGGGATACGATAGCGCCAACGCCATCGTGACCCGGCGGCTGGGCGAGAACCTGTACCTTTGCGGAGATGGACACAGCGCCGCCCGGCCCGGCTGGGGACTGATGGCCCCGCGGGTGGCGGTATGCGCCGGGCACCAGGCCAACATGGTGCTGCGGCTGATTTTAGGCATAAAGGATGTTTAAAAAAAGGGATTTGGAGGAATGGAAAATGGCAACGGATGATGTGTTGAAGATCGGCGGGCGGACGTTTACCTCCCGCTTTATCCTGGGTTCGGGCAAGTATTCCCACGAGCTGATCAGCGCGGCGGTGCAGCAGGCCGGCGCCCAGATCATCACCCTGGCGCTGCGGCGCGCCAATACCGGGGTGGATAATATTTTGGATCATATCCCCGAAGGGGTCACGCTTTTGCCCAACACTTCCGGCGCGCGCAATGCACACGAGGCGGTGCGCATCGCCCGCCTGGCGCGGGAGCTGGGCTGCGGGGATTTTATCAAGATCGAGGTGATTCGGGACAGCAAATACCTGCTGCCGGATAACGGAGAGACCCTCAAGGCCACCGAGATACTGGCGAAAGAAGGCTTCGTCGTGATGCCCTATATGTATCCGGACCTCAATGTAGCCCGGGATCTGCGGGAGGCCGGTGCGGCCAGCATCATGCCGCTGGGCGCGCCCATCGGCTCCAATAAGGGATTGTGTACCCGGGAGTTTATTGGGATTTTGATCGACGAGATCGACCTGCCGGTGATCGTGGATGCGGGCATCGGCAAGCCCTCTCAAGCCTGCGAAGCCATGGAGATGGGCGCTGCGGCGGTTATGGCCAACACGGCTATCGCCACGGCCGGGGATATCCCCAAGATGGCCGCGGCGTTCCGCAAAGCAGTGGAAGCCGGGCGGGCAGCCTATCTGGCCGGGATGGGGCGCGTGCTGGCAAACGGCGGGGCGGCCTCCTCCCCGCTGACCGGATTTTTACAGGAAGCGTAGGGAGGGAATGTAGATGTGTGAATGTAACGACCCTATGGTCTACCTGCCGGATATGCAGCAGATATCCGATGATATCATGAATCAGGTGCTTTTGGCGCGGGAGAGCTACGATGAAAACCGTTATACCGGGCGGGATGTGGAACGCGCGCTGGGCAAGGATTATCTGAACGCGCAGGACTTTGCGGCCCTGCTCTCGCCTGCGGCGGGGGAGTATCTCGAGCCCATGGCCCAGCGAGCCAGGGCGGAGACCCGCAAGCACTTTGGCAATGCCATTAACCTTTTTACGCCGCTGTACATCGCCAACTATTGCGAGAACCATTGCATCTACTGCGGGTTTAACTGCACAAACCAGATCCACCGGGCCAGGCTGAATCAGGCCCAGATCGAGCAGGAGATGCAGGCCATTGCCCAAACCGGGCTGGAGGAGATTTTGATCCTGACTGGGGAAAGCCCGAGAATGAGCGATGTACACTATATTGGAGAGGCCTGCAAGCAGGCCAAGCGCATCTTTAAGGTGGTGGGGCTGGAGGTGTACCCCATGGATGCCAAGGACTATGCCTATCTGCACGATTGCGGGGCGGACTATGTCACCGTATTCCAGGAGACTTATAACACCCGGCAGTATGGAAAGCTGCACCTGGGCGGGCGCAAGCGCATCTTCCCCTACCGCTTTAACGCGCAGGAACGGGCGCTGATGGGCGGCATGCGGGGCGTGGGCTTTGCCGCGCTGCTGGGCCTGGATGACTTTAGGAAGGATGCCTATGCGACCGGCATCCACGCTGCCCTGATCCAGAAAAAATACCCTCAGGCGGAGATCGCCTTTTCCTGCCCCAGGCTCCGGCCCATCATCAACAACGATAAGATCAATCCCCGGGATGTACACGAGCCGCAGCTGCTGCAGGTGGTGATGGCTTACCGCATCTTCATGCCCTTTGCCAGCATTACCATCTCCAGCCGGGAGGGCGCGCGCTTCCGGGATCATGTGATCGGCATCGCGGCCACCAAGATATCCGCCGGGGTGGACGTGGGCATCGGCGGACATACAGGCGAGGCCAAAGGGGACGAGCAGTTTGAGATATCCGACGGGCGGGGCGTAGAAGAAATCTATAAAATGATCGCCGCCCAGGGCCTGCAGCCGGTGATGAGCGAGTACATCTATGTTTAAGCTCATCTGCGTTACGGCCCGGGCGCTTTGCCGGGAGGATTTTTTGCAGCGCGTCGAAAAACTGGCCTTTTCGGGAGTGGATGAGATCATCCTGCGGGAAAAGGATTTAGATGAGGCGGCTTACCGGGCGCTTGCAGAGAGGGTGCTGCCCCTATGCAGGCAGGGAGGCGTGCCCTGCACGCTGCATACCTATCCGCGGGCGGCGCAAAGCCTGGGCGTTAACCGGTTGCATATGCCCCTGCCGCTGCTTATGGAACAGCCGGAGTTGAGAAAAGATTTTGGCGTAATTGGCACCTCGGTGCATTCGCTCCAGCAGGCGCGTTCAGCCCGGGAGCTGGGGGTCGATTACGTGACGGCGGGCCATATCTTCCCAACGGATTGTAAAAAAGGGTTGCCGCCCCGGGGGCCTCAATGGCTAAGGGAGATATGCCGGGCGTTTAACGGGCCGGTCTACGCCATCGGCGGCATAAACGCGGGCAATATTCTATCGGTGCGCCAGGCGGGCGCAGCCGGCGCCTGCATCATGTCGGGGCTGATGGCCTGTGCGGATGTGCGGGCCAAAGCCGCCTCCCTTAAGGCTGCGGCCGGAATAGACGGATAAAAAAACAAGCCGTGCTGAGCATCTTTCAGCACGGCTTGTTTTTTACTATGTCATGGAGCGAGATAGATAGCATTGCGCTGTTCTTTCGCCCGGTACAGGGCCTGATCGGCCCGCTCTAGCAGCTGAGAAGCCGATTCGCCCTTGCGCCCTGTGGCGATGCCGGCGGAAAGCGTGATGGGCTGGGCAACCTCCAGCCTTGTCTGCGCTAGATAATCCCGCTGCATGCTTTGGATGCGGCTGACAACCTCGTCAGAGGACATGTTCTCAAAGAGAAGGCAAAATTCATCCCCGCCAAAGCGAAAAGCGGTATTGATAGAGCAATGATTATGGATGGCTTTGCCGACGATGCGCAGGGCGATATCCCCCTGCAGGTGCCCCAGCGTATCGTTGACTCGCTTAAAATCATCGATGTCCATCATGACGATATGGAAATTCGCTATCTTTTCCCGCTCGTCGAGATGCTCGAGAAAATCCCGCAGGGCCACTTTGTTATAGATGCCTGTTAAGTCATCTGTCAAAAGTTCGCGTTGAAGGCGCCGACGTTCCTGTTCATTTTTAAGGATAATCAGGTGACGTTTATTGTCAAAGCGAATGATGACAAAGCAGATAATGTAAACGAAGACCAATATCAGCAGGGCCACCAGAATCTCTGCGTAGTAATCGGCACCATAGACTTTATCCAGATCCCAATGGATGAAAAAGGCACTGATCAGCTGGAGCAGGACGCAGGTGCCCGCCGTGACACTGGTCAAGCGCACATCCCGGTAAAACGCCGTCAAGATCACGGGGATGGCAAAGCCGGAATAGGCGTTTAGAAAGGTTTCGTGGACAAAAGAAAGCACGAAAGCTGCCAAGGAAAAAGCCAATGACAGTACGTACCGCTTGGCTTTTTCGGACAGGCGCGGGGTATTCACCGCCCACCAGGCCAGCACGACGCAGCTCCCATCACAGGCGGTGGGAAACAGCAGGTATTTCAATAGATAAACCTGCGGCGAACTGGTGATAAGGTTATCGGTATTAAGAATAAAATACATGGCGATCTCAGCCAGCATAACCAGCGCCGCCAGCAGCGACAGGATGACCACGTGCAGCCGCAGCCATTGGGCATCCAATTTCCGGTACTCATCTTGTACCAAATGGAATTTATCTAATCGATCCACGCGATCAAATCCTCTTTGTAAACAAATTGCCGGGGAGAACTGAACTTCTTCCGGCAAGGTTATCATAACACAGTTGTGGGAGGGTTTTCAATTGCGAAGCGTGTTCATTTTTTGCGCAATTCACCATATAAGGGAAAAATGCGGAATGAATAAAAAAACGGGGAGACCCCCGTTTTTTATCCGGCAAAGCCCTAAGCCGCCAATTGAAAGATAATGCCAAATGCAGCCGCCGCGCCAATATAGACGATGGGGTGCTTGTTAAATTTTTTGATGCCCATATAGATCAGCAGCGCCAGCACAACTTCCTTCCAGTGGAAGAGATTGGAAAGGGTATAGATGGAGGTAAGCGCGCCCACATCCAGCAGCGAGATCTGCGCTAGCCCTAAGCAGGCTGAGGCGATCAGCCCCGTAGAGGCGGGGCGCAGGCCGTAAAAGATATCCTGTACCAGGCGGCTGTCCCGAAAGCGCTTGAGAAAGTGGGCGATTACCAATATGACGATGATGCTGGGGGCGACCAACCCCAGCGTTGCGATGATGCAGCCGGGGATCCCTGCCACCGTCATGCCCACATAGCTGGACATATTGACCCCGATAGCGCCGGGGGTGGACTCGGATATGGCTATCATATTGGCAAGGTCTGTATAGCTGAACCAAGCCGTGGCATCGGAAAGGGAATAGAGGAAGGGGATGGTGGCCGCGCCGCCGCCCACGGCAAACAGGCCGATCTTAAAAAACTCATAGAATAACTGCAGCAAGATCATGCGTTTTTCCCTCCTTTATCCTTGGCAAAGCGCCTGCCGATGGCTTTGGAAACGGCGCCCGCCGCCCCGGCCAGTACCACCAGGATGATGGGGGAGACAGGCGTAAAGGTAGCTGCCAGGAAAACCAGCGCGCAGACGATGCCGGTAACGATATCCTTGACGGCGCCCTTGCCAAGCTTGATGACGGCATTAAAGATCAGCACGCATACGCACACCCGGATGCCGGCAAAGGCGTGTTTGACTACCATAGCATCGGCAAAGGCGCTGATAAAGGTGGCGATGATGGCGATGATCACGATTGAGGGCGCGATAAAGCCCAGCGTGGCGATAATGCCGCCCAAAATCCCCTTGAGCTTAAAACCGATAAAGGTGGAAACGTTGACCGAGATGATGCCCGGGGTACATTGGCCGATGGCGTAATAATCCATCACCTCGTCCTCCGTGGCCCAGTTGCGCTTTTCTACAATCTCGCGCTGCAGGATGGGGAGCATGGCGTACCCGCCGCCAAAAGTAACGGCCCCCAGCCTGGCAAATACCCCGAACAGCTGCCAGAGTTCTTTCAAGTAGAGCACTTCCTTTCAAAATCGTTACCGGTTAAAAAAGCTTATATATTCTGGCCAAAGGCGCGGCGCGCTTTGCGCCGGGCCCGGCTTGTGTTATGATGGTGATAAAGTCACAACCCACTAAAGGGGCATCAAGAATGGACCTGAAGCAATTACAATATTTTGTAACCATCGCCGAGGCCGGCAGCATCACCGCCGCGGCTAAAAAACTCCACCTTTCCCAGCCGCCGCTGAGCATGCAGCTCAAGCTTTTGGAAGAGGAGATGGGGACCCTGCTCATCGAGCGGGGGCCGCGCAGCGTAACGCTGACGGATGCGGGGCGGCTTTTATACCGGCACGCCAAGCAGATTTTGACCATGGCGGATAACGCCCTGCACGACTTGGCCGATTTTAACCAGGGCCTGCGGGGCACGCTGCGCCTGGGGATGGTATCCTCCTCCGTTGCGCCGATGTTGGAACACTGCATACCCCTATACCATGCGCAAAATCCCGGCATCCGATTCCAGATACAGGAGGGCACCACCTTTGAGCTGCTGGAGATCCTGGCCCGCAACATGATCGAACTGGCGGTGGTGCGCACCCCGTTTCTGGACGATGGGGTGGTCAGCCATCCGCTGGTGCCCGAGCCTATGGCTGCCGCGGCTAAGCCGGCCTTTTTTGAGGGGCTGCCCAAAGGTCCGCTCAAGGCCTGCCATTTGCAGGGCTTGCCGCTGATCTATTACCGGCGCTATGAAACCCTGCTGCACGCCGTGATGCAGGCCCGGGGCGTGGAGGCCGATGTACTTTGCCTGAACGACGACGCCCGTACCACCCTGCTTTGGGCCGGCGCGGGTTTAGGGGTAGCGCTTTTGCCGCTCTCAGCCTGCCGAAACCTGACCGCGGAGCTGGATGTGCGCCCGCTGGACGAGGTGGAGTGGCAGATATCCCTGGCGGTGATCCACCGCAAGGGCATCGCCCTTTCCAGGCCTGCGCGCCGCTTTATCGAAACCTTTGAAAGCGAAAGGCAGCGGTAATGGAGCACTATTCCCTACTTTAGGACAAAACGGGTAATAAGTAAAATATATATTTGCTATTTATGCCATATGATTTATGTATGGAGAGAAATTTGAAGAAAAAACCAGCTATCGCCAGAAAAACCGGC
The DNA here is from genome assembly GCF_014384745.1 of Luoshenia tenuis. Lineage (NCBI taxonomy): Bacteria > Bacillati > Bacillota > Clostridia > Christensenellales > Christensenellaceae > Luoshenia > Luoshenia tenuis. The sequence continues at coordinate 768,793 of NZ_JACRSO010000001.1, read as the reverse complement.
CCTGCGGCCATGGCTTCCGGGTTGCCAAGCGGGGCGGCGGTAGGGTAAGATAATTTTCGGGTTAACACGATGTTGAGGAGGAGTATGTATGAGTATTTTTGAGGCGATGATGTTGATCTGTTTTGGCCTGGCCTGGCCCATGTCGATCTACCGCTCGTATACCAGCCGCACGGCCAAGGGGAAAAGCATCGCTTTTTCTTACGCGATCCTGGTAGGGTATGCCGCGGGCATCACCCATAAGATCCTGTACAGCCCGGATATCGTGCTGTGGCTGTATGTGTTGAACTTTGTGATGGTGATGGCCGATACGCTGCTTTATTACCGCAACCTGCGGTTGGACCGGCAACGGGACGCCCAGACAAGCGGCGAGTAGGTATGGAGGAAAGCAAGGCACGCAGGCAGGAGCCCTGCCCGTGCAAAAAGCACAAATGCCCCCGGCATGGGGATTGTAAAAACTGTATGATCTATCACGAGCAGCATCCGCGCTACGCCCCGGCTTGTATGAAAGGGGATAAAAAGCGGCGGAAAGAAAAATAGGCAAAAGGATAAAAGGGGGAGAAACGATGGCAGTTTTAAAACAGGAGGGCGACAAGCTGGTCTACCGTTTCGACGGGGAGACGCTGACGATTGAGCCTTGGGGCCGGGATGGGTTGCGGGTACGCGCGGCCAAGGTATCCAGGATCGACGAGGCGCAGGATTGGGCGCTGCTGGAACGGCCCGCGCACGGTGCGGTCTCCATCGCGTGCGATGGACAGCTAGGGCAGATCGAAAACGGCAACATCCGCTGCAAGGTGGGCCAATATGGCCGGCTGACCTTTTTCAACGCCGGTGGAGAAAAGCTCTTGGAAGAGCGCTGGCGCAAGAAAGAGGACTACAACGACCATAGCCCCCTGGGCATCGACGCGCGGGAGTTTCGCCCCATCCCCGGCGGGGACATGCATTTGACCCTGCGGTTTGAGTCGGACCGGGAGGAGCGGATCTTTGGCATGGGGCAGTATCAGGATCCGTTTTTCAACTTTAAGGGCTGCACGCTGGAATTGGCCCAGCGCAACAGCCAGGCCACGGTGCCCTTTGCGCTCTCCAGCAAAGGTTACGGCTTTTTGTGGAACAACCCGGCGGTGGGCCGGGCCACCTTTGGCATGAACTATACCGAGTGGGTGGCCGAATCCACCCGTCAGATGGATTATTTGATCATCGCCGGGGATAAGCCCAGCGATATCGTAGAGCGCTTGGCCGATGCCACCGGCAAGGTGCCCATGATGCCGGAATACGGCATGGGCTTTTGGCAGTGCAAGCTGCGCTACCGCACCCAGGAGGAACTTTTGGAGGTGGCGCGGGAGTACAAGCGGCGCGGCCTGCCGCTGGATGTGATCGTGGTGGATTTCTTCCATTGGCCCATGCAGGGCTCCTGGCGGTTTGACCCGGACTACTTCCCCGACCCGGCGGCCATGGTCGAGGAGCTGAACCAGATGGGGATTGAGCTGATGGTATCGGTATGGCCCACGGTGGACCAGAACTGCGAAAACTATAACGAGATGCTGGAAAACGGGTATCTGGTGCATACCGACCGGGGCGTGCGCACCAATATGCAGTATTTGGGCAACCAGGTGTTTATGGACCCCACCAACCCCGGCACGCGGCAGTTTGTTTGGAGCAAGGCCAAGCAGAACTACTTTGATAAGGGCGTGAAGATCTTCTGGCTGGACGAGGCGGAGCCCGAGTACAGCGCCTATGATTATGACAACTACCGCTATTACGCCGGGCCGGACCTGCAGGTGGGCAACATCTACCCCTGCGCCTACGCCAAGACCTTTTACGATGGCATGATCGCCTCGGGCGTTGAGGCCCCCATGAACCTGCTGCGCTGCGCCTGGGCCGGCATCCAGCGCTATGGGGCCATCGTTTGGTCGGGAGATATCCAGTCCGATTTTAACGCCCTGCGCACCCAGATCCCCATCGGGCTGAACATGGGGCTGTGCGGCATCCCCTGGTGGACCACGGATATCGGCGGCTTTACCGGGGGCGACCCCAGCGACCCCGAATTTAGAGAGTGTTTGGTGCGCTGGTTCCAGTTTGGGTGTTTCTCGCCGGTATTTCGGCTGCACGGATACCGCAAGCCCTTCACCATGGATTATAAGGAGGCGCAAAACGGCGGGGGCAGCTTTGGCACCGGCGGGCCCAACGAGGTTTGGAGCTATGGCGAGGATAACTATGAGATATTAAAGGAATACTTATTCCTGCGCGAGCGGCTGCGCCCCTATATCCGGGAGCTGATGCGGCAGGCCCACGAAAAGGGCACCCCGGTGATCCGCCCGCTGTTTTACGAGTTCCCGCAGGACGAGGCCGCCTGGGGCGAGGAGGACAGCTACCTGTTTGGCGAAAAGCTGCTGGTAGCCCCGGTTACGCAGATGGGCGCGCGAGAGCGCCGGGTATATCTGCCCAAGGGCTCTAAATGGACCTGCGCCTGGACCGGCCAGGTTTATGAGGGCGGCCAGACGATCACTGCGGCGGCGCCGCTGGAGCGCATTCCGCTCTTCCTGCGGGATGGGGCTACCCTGCCCATCCAAGGCTAGAAATAAGGAGTTAGACGCGAATGAAGATCGTTTCCTGGAACGTTAACGGGTTAAGGGCCTGTTTGCAAAAAGGCTTTTTGGATTTTTTTAATGCCGTGGATGCGGATATCTTCTGCATACAGGAGACCAAGATGCAGCCCGGGCAGGCGGAGGTGGAGCTGCCGGGTTATCAGCAGTTTTGGTACAGCGCTGAGAAAAAGGGCTATTCCGGCACGGCGGTATTTACCCGTATTGAGCCGCTGTCGGTACGTTATGGGCTGGGGATCGACGCGCACGACCATGAGGGCCGTGCCATCACCCTGGAATATCAGGATTTTTACCTGGTCAACGTCTACACGCCCAACGCCCAGGCAGAGCTTAAACGCCTGCCCTATCGGATGCAGTGGGAGGACGACTTTAGAATGTACCTGCTGGCCCTGAATGCCCAAAAGCCGGTGATCGTCTGCGGGGATATGAATGTAGCGCACCAGGAGATCGACCTGAAAAATCCCAAGACCAACCGGGGCAATGCCGGCTTTTCCGATGAGGAGCGGGGCAAGTTCAGCCAGCTGCTGGACAGCGGGTTTACCGATACCTTCCGCTATTTTTATCCGGAAGCGGAGGGACAGTACACCTGGTGGAGCTACCGGTTCCGCGCGCGGGCCAATAACGCCGGTTGGCGGATCGACTACTTTCTCGTGTCCAAAGCCCTAGAGCAAAGGGTGGGCGACAGCCTGATCTACGCGGACATACAGGGGAGCGACCACTGCCCGGTGGGGCTGGAAGTAAAGGCGTAACCCTGGATGCGCCGGGCGGCGTTTTCATGATGGATCAAGCGGTTAGAAGCATAGCAAAAGCACCCCGCCGGAAGGCGGGGTGCTTTATCATACCTTTAGACCTCGGCTTTCCAAAGGCCGTGCAGGTTGCAATAGGCGTAAATGGCGATGGCTTTGTCCTGATCCAGGGTGAACTGCACCTGCGGCGCTTCATCGGGCTGTAGGTATTTAAGCTGCCCGCCTCGCTGGGTTTGCAGATAGACCCAGCGGATGGCGTGCTCCTGGGACATGGGATGGTGGGTGGAACCCACGCTGACCTGTAGAACATTGCCATTGACCTGGGAAACGGGCAGGTGTTTTTCCTGGGCGGCTTCGGCCGTATTGGGGTGCAGGCGGTGCATGGGCTCGCCGCAGCAGCCGATGGGCACGCCCGCGTTCTCCAGCAGGTGGATCAGGTTACCGCAATGGTTGCAGATAAAAAATTGGGGTTCGCTGTTCATAGCTTTTTCTCCTTTGCCTGGTTTGGTGCTAGTTTGCGCGTCGGGGCGGCGTTTCATGCGGCGGAGAAAATGAATATTAACGATATAGTAAATTAATAGATATAAAATATTAGAAATATTTTCCGAATAACATTGTTAAATCTCTAACGATGTGATAAACTGAAATTGCTTAAGGGCGAGGGCAACGGCCCGAACCCAAAAGCACAATAATTTATCTTTATCGTTTGTTCTAACGGCGAGGGGCTTGGCCCCGAGCGGGAAGGGAAGCGCAAAGCTGGAATGGTACTGCAAGCGTATTGCAGGGCCCGGCGGGTTGCACCCTTGCCGGGCCCTTTTCATTTGGGCTTAGGCGCCCCGCAAGGCCGCCGCGATGGGGGAAGGAGATTGTTATGGCTATCTATGACGTAAAGAGCAACAAGGCGGAAGAGTTTATTAACGACGGAGAGATCAGGGAAACGTTGGCCTATGCCGAGGCCAACAAGCATAACGAGGCGCTGATCGACCAGATTTTGGAAAAGGCCCGCCCGCACAAGACGGCGACCGGTTACCACTGCGCGGGGCTGAGTCACCGGGAGGCCTCGGTTCTGCTGGCCTGCGATATTCCGGAGAAAATTGAAAAGATCTATCAGATCGCCGAAGAGATCAAGCAGGCGTTTTATGGTAACCGCATCGTGATCTTTGCGCCGTTGTACCTGTCCAACTACTGCGTGAACGGATGCGTGTACTGCCCGTATCATATGAAAAACAAGCATATCCCCCGTAAAAAGCTGACGCAGGAAGAGGTGCGCGCAGAGGTGATCGCCCTGCAGGATATGGGGCATAAGCGTCTGGCCATCGAGGCGGGGGAGGATCCGGTGAACAACCCCATCGAGTATATTTTGGATTGCATCAAGACGATCTACAGCGTGCACCATAAAAATGGGGATATCCGCCGGGTGAACGTCAATATTGCCGCTACCACGGTGGAGAACTACCGCAAGCTCAAAGAGGCGGGCATCGGCACCTATATCCTGTTCCAGGAAACCTACCATAAGGAGAGCTACTTAAAGCTGCATCCCACCGGCCCTAAGCACGACTACGATTACCATACCGAGGCCATGGACCGGGCCATGGAGGGCGGCATTGACGATGTGGGCCTGGGGGTATTGTTCGGCCTTGAACTGTACAAATACGAATTTGCGGGGCTGTTGATGCACGCGGAGCATTTGGAGGCGGTGCATGGCGTGGGGCCGCATACCATCAGCGTGCCGCGGGTTAAACATGCCGATGACATCGACCCGGACGCCTTTGATAACGGCATTTCCGATGAGATATTCGCTAAATTGACGGCCTGCATCCGCCTGGCGGTGCCCTATACGGGTATGATCATCTCCACCCGGGAATCCGAGGCGGTGCGCTCGCAGCTGCTGCGGCTGGGCATCTCCCAGGTCAGCGGCGGCTCCCGCACATCGGTGGGCGGCTATACGGAAAAGGAACGCCCCCACGATACCGAGCAGTTTGACGTATCGGATCAGCGTACGCTCGATGAGGTGGTGCGCTGGCTGATGGAAAACGGCCATATCCCCTCCTTCTGCACGGCCTGCTACCGGGAAGGGCGCACGGGCGACCGGTTTATGGCGCTTTGCAAGAGCGGGCAGATCGTCAACTGCTGCCACCCCAACGCCCTGATGACGCTGAAAGAGTACCTGGAGGACTACGCCAGCCCGGAGACCCGCAAGGTGGGTATGGAAGTGATCGAGCGGGAGATCCCCAAGATCACCAACCCCAAGGTGCGCCAGATCGCGGTGGAGCACCTGCACGACATGGAGGGCGGCAAGCGCGATTTCAGGTTCTAGGAGCCTGTAAGGGCAAAAGCCTTTGACGGAAGGGAGAAAGAACAAGATGAGCCTTACCAATACGCCCAACGCCAACCGGCTGCACATCGCCCTTTACGGGCGGCGCAACAGCGGCAAATCCTCGCTGATCAACGCACTGACCGGGCAGAACACCGCTCTGGTCTCGGAATACGCGGGCACCACGACAGACCCGGTCTATAAGGCGATGGAACTGCACCCCATCGGCCCGGTGCTCTTTATCGATACCGCCGGCTTTGACGATGAAGGCGAGCTGGGGCGCCTGCGCGTGGAAAAGACCGAGCAGGCCGTGGCTCGCACGGATATGGCGCTGGTACTGCTGAGCGAAGGAGAGCTTTCTTTAGAAAAGCAGTGGATCGAAAAGCTGAAAAAGCGCAATATCCCCGTGATCGCGGTGATCAATAAGATCGATATTTTGAAGGACGCGCAGGCGCTGGCGGCCCGGGCCGAAAAGGCGCTGGGACAGACGCCCGTTTGCGTCAGCGCGCTGAAAGGGGAAGGGATCACTGACTTGCGGGAAGCGCTGGTGCGCGCCCTGCCGGAGGATTACGAACGCAAGAGCATAACAGGAGACCTGGTAGGCGACGGGGATCTGGTGATGCTGGTGATGCCCCAGGATATTCAGGCGCCTAAGGGCCGGCTGATCCTGCCCCAGGTGCAGACCACCCGGGAACTGCTGGACAAAAAGTGTGTGATCATCTCCACCACGGCGGACCGCTACGAGCTGGCGTTAGAGCAGCTGGCGCACGCGCCCAAGCTGATCATTACCGATTCCCAGTGCTTTAAACAGGTGTATGAGCATAAGCCTCAGGAGAGCCTGCTGACCTCTTTCTCGGTCCTTTTTGCCGGTTACAAGGGGGATATCAATGCCTTTGTGGCGGGCGCCGCGGCCATCGACAAGCTGGGGCCGGGTTCCCGCGTGCTGATCGCCGAGGCCTGCACCCATGCGCCGCTCTCCGAGGATATCGGCCGGGTCAAGATCCCCCGGGCCCTGCGCGCCCGCTATGGACAGCAGATGCAAATCGACATCGTGGCGGGGGTAGATTTCCCCAAGGATCTGTCGCCCTACGATCTGGTGATCCACTGCGGCGGATGCATGTTCAACCGCAAGTATGTGCTCAGCCGCATCGAAGCGGCCCAGGCGGCGGATGTACCCATTACCAACTACGGCGTGGCGCTGGCAAAGCTGACTGGGATATTGGATAAGATCAGCTTTGCCGGACGATAAAGGAGGCGGCCATGGCCCATTGGATGGACCGTTTAGCATCGGGAGAGCAATTTGATACCCGGCAATGGGTGGAGATCCTCAGTCAGTATCAGAACGAAACGGTGCGCGAAGCGCTGTTTGCCCGTGCCCGGCAAACCGCCCAGCGCTACTATGGCAATGCGATCTACGTGCGCGGCTTGATCGAATTTACCAACTACTGTAAGAATGATTGCTTTTATTGCGGCATCCGCCGCTCTAACGCCTGTGCGCAGCGCTACCGCCTGACGAAGGAGGATATTCTATCCTGCTGCGAGGAAGGCTATGCCCTGGGTTTTCGTACCTTTGTATTGCAGGGCGGGGAGGACGGCCGCTTTACAGATGATGCGATATGCGATATCGTGTCCGCCATGCGGGAGGGCTGGCCAGATTGCGCCATTACCCTGTCCATTGGCGAGCGCAGCGAGGAAAGCTACCGCCGGCTCTTTGCGGCCGGGGCGAACCGCTACCTGCTGCGGCATGAAACGGCCGACCCGGAGCACTACGCCAGGCTGCACCCGCAGGGATTGACGCTGGAGCACCGCAAGGCCTGCCTGTATGCGCTAAAGCGCATCGGTTACCAGGTGGGCAGCGGCTTTATGGTAGGCTCGCCCTACCAAACGCTGGAGCACCTGGCACAGGACCTGCAGTTTCTATCCCAGCTGCGCCCGCATATGGTGGGCATTGGGCCCTTTATCCCTCATCGTGATACGCCCTTTAAGGACTTTAAGGCGGGCAGCTTGGAGATGACGGTCTACCTGCTGGGCATTTTACGCCTGATGCTGCCGGGTGCCCTGCTGCCGGCCACTACGGCGCTGGGTACCATCAGCCCCAAAGGGCGGGAGATGGGGATCCTTGCGGGGGCCAACGTGGTGATGCCCAACCTTTCCCCGCTCTCCGTGCGCAAAAAGTACCTGCTTTACGATAACAAGATCGCCACCGGCGAGGAGGCAGCCGAGCACCTGGCCGCCCTGCAAAGAAGGATGCAGGCCATCGGGTATACCATCGTGACCGACCGGGGAGACTGTAAACCGGCGGCAAAGGGGACCCGCTGCTAAAATTTCCCTGAAAGGCTTGAAAAAGTCCGATATTTGATATATAATATCATTAAGAAGCTGATATTAATAATATTTTAACGGAGGGATAAATGATGCTGCATCCTAAGGTACACGAACTGCTGAACGACCAGATCAATAAAGAGCTGTATTCCGCCTATCTCTATATGGATATGGCCAACTACTATCAAGATGTAAATCTGAATGGCTTTGCCAATTGGTTCACCATCCAGACCCAGGAAGAGCGGGATCACGCGCTGCTGTTCATGACCTATCTGCAGAATAACGATGCGAAGGTGACCTTAAAGACCGTGGACGCGCCGGACAAGGTGTTCGACTCCTTCCGCGCGCCGCTGGCCGCCGCGTACGAGCACGAGCAGTATGTGACCAGCCTGATCCACAACATTTACGATGCGGCGTTTGAACAGAAGGATTTCCGCACGCTGCAGTTCCTGGATTGGTTCGTCAAAGAGCAGGGCGAGGAAGAGAAAAATACCGACGATCTGATCAAGCGTTTTGACCTGTTCGGCAGTGACGCCAAAGGGCTGTACATGCTGGATGCGGAGCTGGGCGCGCGGGTGTATGCTGCCCCTTCGCTGGTGCTGTAATTCTGATTGCCTCTTTGAAAAGGCGCGGCTTAATAGCCGCGCTTTTTGGTTCCCGGCAGGAGGATTTGAGGCGGGACGGGCCGAATAACCCTATAAGCGTAAACACTTTTGGAACGGGGGATGAGGAAATGGAGCTGAAAGAATTTTTAGAGATTATGGACAGCGGCAAAGAGGTCGATGCCACTTCGCAGACGCAACAGTTTATGTTGGACGCCGCGCAGGAGGCACTGAAACTAACAGCCGAATTAAACAGTGGTTACCACACGCCCCAGGAGATCTGCATGATTTTCTCCAAAATTATAGGAAAGCGCGTGGACCCCAGTTTTAGATTGTTTCCGCCTTTTTATACGGATTGCGGCAAGAACATCACTATAGGAAAGAATGTATTCTTTAATGCCGGATGCAAATTTCAGGATCAGGGTGGCATCACGATTGGGGACGATACGCTGATCGGACATAATGTGGTATTGGCTACGCTGAATCACAGCCTTTCTCCGGAAAAACGGGCGAATACGGTTCCCGCGCCCATCAGAATCGGTAAAAAGGTATGGATTGGCTCAAATGTAACGGTATTGCCTGGTGTGACGATTGGCGATGGTGCGGTGGTCGCCGCTGGGGCGGTCGTGACCAAGGACGTCCCTGGCAATACTGTTGCCGCCGGCGTGCCGGCACGGGTTATTAGATCAGTCGATTCATCCGACGGCAAAGTTTAATAAAAAGTAGAGGGAAAGGCATAACCGCTTTTGGCGGCCTTAGATATATCTTCATTTTGGTAATGTTTTTTTCAAAGAAAAAACGGCCCCCGCGTGACCAACGCGGGGACCGTTCTTTGCATTCCTTTAAGCGGAGAGATGGTTAGATCTCCACCAGTTCATAGTCCATATTGCCCAGGCCGATCTTCTGCCCGTGCTCCAACTGGCACTGCCAGCGGACGACCGGGTGCACGGCGGTAAAGTTATCCTCGCCCTCGTGACGCTCTTTATCCAGCATGCTGCCCGGGTTGGCGGGCTGAGCGTTGAACAGATCCGCACAGGCGGCGTCCAGCGCAACCGGGTCAAAGGAGGCCAGCATGCCCACATCCGGGACGATGGGCACATCGTTTTCCGCATGACAATCGCAATAGGGGGACACATCCACGATAAAGCTGATATGGAAGGCGGGCTTGTCCTTGACGACGGCCAGGGTATACTCGGCGATCTTCTTATTCAGAATGTCAAACGCCTCGTCCTGGGCAGCGTGCACCGCATCCGCCGGGCATACGCCGATGCAGCGGCCGCAACCTACGCACTTGTTATGGTCGATCTGCGCCTTGCGCGCTACAAAGGAGATGGCGTCATGCGCGCAGTTTTTACGGCAGGCGCCGCAGCTGATGCAATCCTCCTGCTGCACATAGGGCTTGCCGTTGGAGTGCATCTCCATTTTGCCCGCGCGCGAGCCGCAGCCCATGCCGATGTTTTTCATGGTGCCGCCCAGCCCCGCCTCTTCGTGGAGCTTAAAGTGGGTGATGGAGATCAGCACGTCCGCATCCATCACCGCGTGGCCGATCTTGGCCTCTTTAACATACTCGCCATCGATGGGCACCAGCTTTTCATCCGTACCCTTGAGCCCGTCGCCAATAATGACCTGGCAGCCTAGGGTAAAGGGATTGTAACCGTTCTCATAGGCGGCGTCCAGATGATCCAGCGCGTTTTTGCGCCGGCCCACATACAGGGTATTGCAATCCGTCATAAACGGCCGGCCGCCCTGCTTTTTGACCAGATCCACGATCACCTTGGCATAATTGGGCCGCAGATAGGCCAGGTTGCCCGGCTCGCCGAAATGGATCTTGATAGCGGTAAACTTGTTTTTAAAATCGATATTTTCGATACCGGCCGTTTTGACCAGGCGCTCCAGCTTCTGGAGCAGGTTCTCGTCAAAAGTGGCGTGAAAATCAGTAAAATAAACCTTGGATTTTGCCATTTTTTCTTCTCCCCTTTACATTCATACACCCTATTACAAATTTGCAAGACTATTTTATAATATCATTTTCTAATGTTTTTTCAAGGGTATATGCAAGAAACTTAGCGCTTGCTAAGGTTTTCTGGCAGAAGCCCCCCATTTTAATAGAATTGTGAAAAATTGTGCAAACCGTTGACGGGACGAGCGGGGCGCAATTATACTCAAAAGGACTGTGACTGACCAGTCAGTCACCTTCGGCCCCCTGGGGATGGGGACTAAAGGAGGAGCGGACCGATTATGTTATCTAAATTCAGCGTCAAAAAGCCGATGACTATCATGGTCGCCGTGATCACGGTGATCGTGCTGGGCATCATTTCCTTTACAAAAATGCAGACGGACCTGCTGCCCAGCATCAACCTGCCGTATGTGGCGGTGATCACGACCTATCCTGGCGCCAGCCCGGAAAAGGTGGAGCAGGGCGTGACCAAGCCGCTGGAAGCCGGGTTGGCTACCACCAGCGGGGTGGAGGAGGTCACCAGTATCTCCAGTGAGAACATGAGTATGGTGGTACTCAAGTTCACTGAGAGCACCAATATGGACAGCGCCATGATCGAGATGAGCGGCAAGGTGGATCAGATCAAGGGCCGGCTGGACGATGCGGTGGGCACGCCTCAGATGATGAAGATCAATCCGGACCTGATGCCGGTAATGGTAGCGGCGGTGGACGTTGACGGACTGAGCCAGGAGGAGGTATCCCAACTGGTCAGCGAAGAGGTCATTCCCTCTTTTGAACGGATCGACGGGGTGGCGCAGGTCAGCTCCATGGGCCTTGTGGAAAAGCAGCTGAAGGTGACGCTGAACCAGGAGAAGATCGACGCGATCAACGATACTATTTTAAGATCGGTAGACAGTAAGCTGGCGGATACGAAAAAAGAGCTGGATGAGGGCGAGGCCAAGCTCAAAGATGCCAAGAGCCAGCTGGAAAGCCAGAATAAGACCCAGACCCAGAAGTTGTTGGACGCGGAAGAGCAGCTTAACGAAGGGCGCTCGCAGTTGACCAGCGGGCGCGAACAGCTCAACAGTGCGCTTTCCCAGGCGGCCGATAAGCGCGCGGAACTGGAGACCCAAAAGCAGCTGGCAGATGTCGCCATCCAAAAGATGCAGGAGCAGGGGCTGGAAGTACCCCAGGAACTGCTGGATACTCAAACACAGTTGGCCGCGGGAATGGAGGCGGCGGACGCGGGTATCGCCCAGATCCAGCAGCAGCTGGAAGCGCTTAAGAGCAAAGAGAGCGAGTTGAATAAGGGGCAGACCCAGCTAGAGCAGGGCAAACTGGCACTAAGCCAGGGCATTGCCACGGCGCAGGCGCAGCTGCTGGTGCAGGAGGGAAAGCTGGCCGAGGGCCGCGCCCAGTTCGACCAGGCCAGCGAGGGCGCCTACGAGCAGGCCAACCTTTCGGGGCAGCTGACCAAGGATACCATCGGTCAAATACTCTCGGCACAAAACTTCTCCATGCCGGCGGGCAATATCGTAGAGGATGAAACGGCCTATGCGGTAAAGGTGGGGGACCTGTTTGAAAACGAAGAAGACCTCTCCTCGCTGGTGCTTTTCAACTTGGGCTTAGATGAGCTGGATACCGTTACGCTTGCGGACGTGGCGGATATCAGCTTTACCGATAACAGCGGCGAGATGTACGCTAAGATCAACGGCAACGATGGGATACTGCTCACCTTCTCCAAGCAGAGCACCGCCTCTACGGTGGAGGTATCCGATAAGCTGCGCGGGCAGATGGAAAAGCTAGAGCAGGAATATGAAGGCATGCACCTGACCGCGCTGAGCGACCAAGGCGTTTATATCAATATCGTGGTCAACTCCGTGATGGAGAATCTATTGTGGGGCGGCCTGCTGGCGATCCTGATCCTGCTGGTCTTCCTGCGCAATGTGCGCCCGACCATCGTGATCGCGCTGAGCATCCCCATCAGCCTGCTTTTTGCGATAGCGCTGATGTACTTTACCGGGGTCACCCTCAACATTATCTCCCTGGCCGGTCTGGCGCTGGGGGTAGGGATGTTAGTGGATAACTCCATCGTCGTGATCGAAAACATCTACCGCATGCGGGCCCAGGGCCTTTCGGCCGCCAAGGCCGCGGTGCGGGGCGCCGGGCAGGTGGCCGCGGCCGTTACGGCCTCTACGCTGACCACGGTATGCGTTTTCCTCCCCATCGTCTTTACCGAGGGGCTGAGCCGCGAGCTGTTTACCGATATGGGGCTTACCATCGCCTATTCGCTGGTGGCCAGCCTGATCGTTTCGCTGACGCTGGTGCCGGCGCTTTCCAGCTGGCTGTTGAAAAAGCCGGAGAAAAAGGGCCACCGCCTCTTTGACAAATTTACCGCTGCCTATGGCAAACTGCTGGCGCTGGCGCTGCGGCGCAAATCGGTGGTGCTGATCCTGGCACTGGTTCTGCTGGGGGTAAGCATCTATGGCTCCGTGCAGATGGGCACCTCTTTTATGCCCGAGAGCGACAGCAACCAGATCGCCGTGACGATGGAAATGCCCAAGGACAGCACCACCCAGGAGACCCGAGATATGGCCGACAAGGTGGCGGGCATCGTTGCCGAATTGCCGGGCGTGGACACCGTAGGCGCGATGGAGGGCGGCGGGCTGATGAGCGGCTCCTCCTCCGGCGGGGCAATCAGCATGTACGTGATTTTAGATGAACAACGCGACCAGAATTCTAAGGCCATCGCCCAGAATATTATTGACGCGACCAGCGAACTGCCCTGCGAGATCACCGCCAGCGGTACCGGTATGGACAGTATGACCGAGATGATGGGCGGCTCTGGCATCCAGATCGACATCTCCGGCGACGATATGGATCAGCTTAAAGCCATTGCCAAAGATGTGACCGCCATGCTCTCGGAGGTGGAGGGCACCCAGGAGATATCCGATGGCATGGAGGACGCCGAGATGGAAACCCGGGTGAGCGTGGATAAAAATAAGGCCATGGAATATGGGCTGACCACAGCGCAGGTCTACCAGCAGCTTGCCGCAAAGTTGGTAACCGAGACCACCGCGACAACTGTGACGCTGGGCGGGGAGGATTACCCCCTGATCGTCGCGGATGACCCGGGCGCGGCGCTGACGCGCGAAACGCTGGGCGAGCTCACCCTTTCGGGGACTAAGGACGGAGAGGCTGTTGACGTTCCCTTACAGGATATCGCGCAGATCACCCAGGCGCAGGGACTGACCAGCATCAACCACGAGAACCAGACCCGGCTGCTGTCTGTCACCGCGGCGGTGGACGCGCAGCATAACATTGGCCTTGTCAGCCGCCAGGTCGAGAGCAAACTGGCCGACTATGAGGTGCCGGAGGGCTACGAGATCGTCATCGCAGGCGAGACGGAGATGATCAACGATACGCTGGAGCAGCTGGTGCTGATGGTGGTGCTGGCGGTGGTACTGATCTACCTGATCATGGTCGCCCAGTTCCAATCCCTGCTCAGCCCCTTCATCGTCATGTTCACCATGCCGCTGGCCTTTACGGGTGGATTGCTGGCGCTTTGGATGTGCGGGATGGAGATCAGCATGATCTCGATGCTGGGGTTCCTGGTGCTGGCCGGTATCGTCGTAAACAATGGTATCGTCTTTATCGATTACGTCAACCAGCTGCGCGCTTCCGGCATGGAACGGCGTGACGCCCTGGTGCGCGCGGGCCAGACGCGCCTGCGCCCGATATTGATGACGGCGCTGACCACCATACTGGGCCTGACGACTATGGCGATGGGCATCGGCATGGGCGCGGAGATGATCCAGCCTATGGCGGTGGTCACTATCGGCGGGTTAAGCTATGCGACGCTGCTGACGCTGTTCGTGGTGCCTGCGCTTTACGACATCATGCAGCGCCGGCCGGTAAAAAATGTACAGTTAGAGGGGGAGCAAGTTGACCAGGCGTTATAGTGAAAAGGAGACCGCCATCTTTGCCGGCGTCATGGAGTTGATGCGCCGGGGCGAAGATCTGTATGCCATCAAGGCCGCGGATATCGCCGCCGCAGCGGGGATTGGCAAGGGGACGCTGTACAACTATTTTGCTTCCAAAGAGGAGATCATCCTGCAAACCCTGATCTATAACCTGCATACCGAGCTGGAGCGGGTGACGGCGCAGGTAAATGAAGCGGGCACGTTTATAGAAAAGTGCCGCATCGCCTTGGCCTTTGTGGAAAGCGGAGAGCGCAACCGCAACAGCATCATCCGCTATATCTTCCTGGGCAATGCCGGCGAGGATGCGCAGGCCCTGGTGCTTGAGGGGATGCAGGCCATCCGCAAAGAAAAAGAGCGGCTGACGGATTGCTTTTCCCGCGCGGTGGCCTGCGGCGCGCAAGAAGGGCTGTTTGCGCCCTGCGCAGACTTGGCCTATATCTCGCAGGTCTTTATCAGCGCGCTGATGGGCTTTGCGCAGTGCATCTGCCAGGAGGCAGGCCATTGTTCGGAAGATGAAGTAGAACGTTACCGGCAAAATGCCTGCCGGATCATCATCAAAGCGTTGCAATAAAATTGCGCCCCGGTACAAACCGGGGCGCTTTTTTTGAAGCGATTGATTGGACCTTTAGGTTGACAGATAAGACCCTCCATGCTATGCTGTATAAACTCTCATAAAATTAATGTTTATGCATAGGAGGAAAGCATGCCGTTCAATTTTTAATCGCTGGGTTCATATGCCTTGTTTGTACTTTTACATAGGCGTATCCTTTCAGCGTTGGAAGAAGAGCGGAGGCTTGCCTGGGGCGCAATAGTACCCTTATGTTGATTTAGCATCCGCTTAGGCGAATCGCCAGGCGGATGCTTTTTTGCTTTCCGCCCGCCAGACTTAAAGGGGAAAGGACGATACATGAAAAAGATCGAAGCATGGAAAAAGACGTTTGGCTGGATCTTGTCCGGCCAGGCTTTCTCGATCATCGGCTCGGGCGCGGCGCAGTTCGCGCTGATCTGGTGGATCACCACGACGACGGGCTCGCCCATGGCGCTGACGCTGGCGGCCGTGGCCGGTTTTTTGCCTCAGGCATTGGTAGGGCCTTTTGCCGGCGTATGGGTGGACCGGCTGGGGCGCAAGGCGGTCATGATGGTAGCGGATGGCTTTGTCGCGTTGGTCAGCGCGATACTGGGCATCGGCTTTATCGCCGGTGTGGCAACGGTAGAGTGGATCTATGCCGCGCTGCTGCTCAGAGCCGTGGGCACCGCCTTCCAAATGCCGGCGGCGCAGGCTGTGCTGCCGCTGTTGGCGCCGCCCGAGGCATTGACCAAGGTGAACGGTTGGAGCCAGTTTATCCAATCCGGCGGGATGATGGCCGGGCCGGTATTGGGGGCGCTGGCGCTGGAGGGGCTGGGCATGGCCGGAGTAATGGCCATTGACGTAGCCGGGGCCCTGCTGGCGGTGGGGACGCTGGTATTTATCAAGATTCCGGAGTTGGCCAAGCGCGCGGAAAAGCCGCACGTGGGCCGCGAGATGCTGACCGGGCTGCGCGTTTTGACCCGGCACAAGGCCCTGATGGCCCTTTCTATCCCGGTGCTGCTATGTATGCTGGTGTATGTGCCGGTAGGGTCGCTGTTTCCGCTGATGGTCAACGGCCATTTCGGCGGCAATGCGTGGCACTCCAGCATGGTAGAGCTGGCCTTTGCGGCCGGTATGCTGCTCTGTTCGGCCGCGCTGGGGATATGGGGCGGCGCCAAACGGCAGTTTTTGATGATATCGCTGGGGATCGCTGGCTTTGGCATATTTTTGATGGTCAGCGGCTTTCTCCCATCCTGGGCGATCTGGATATTTGTGGGGCTCAGTTTGCTGATGGGAGCGGCTGGAAACCTGTTTTCCGTGCCCTTTATGGCCTATGTCCAGGGTGCGGTGCCCCCGGAAACGCTGGGCCGGGTGATGAGCATGATCACTACCGCCATGGCGCTGGCTACGCCGGTAGGGCTTTTTATCGCCGGACCGGTGGCGCAGGCCATCGGCATCGCTCCATGGTTTGCCTATTCGGGCGGGGCGATCATCCTGATCGGCCTGCTGTGCCTGGGGATGACGCGGCGCTATGAGCGAGGCACCTCTGCTATGGAAGAGCAAACAGAGCGGTAAAATACCGGTGCGGTTCAGGCTTTTGGGCTTGTTCCGCACCGCTTTTTCATTGTATAATGGGGGAGCTTTGCAGTTTGAACAAACGAGAAGGGACGCTGAATATCAATGGCTCGCAGACGCTACCTGATCCTGGCGAACAGTTTTGTCATCCTCCTGGTCATGGGGATCTCCTACGCCTGGTCGATCTTTGTCGGCCCCTTGGAGGCGGATTTCGGGTGGAACCGTGCACAGACCTCCATGGCTTTTACGCTGAACCTGATCGCCTTTTCCGGCGGGACGATATTGACGGGGATCCTCTCAAAGCGTATCTCCTTTACCCGGATCATCCAGATCGGCGCGGTGATGCTGGGCGCGGGCTTTTTGTTGACCACCCTGATCCAGACCCCCTGGCAGCTGTACTTAACCTATAGCCTGTTGTGCGGCGGGGCGGTAGGCATGTGTTACAATGCCATCGTATCCACCGTGCCGCTGTGGTTTCTGGATAACCAGGGCGTGGCCACCGGTACGCTGATCATGGGCTATGCCTTTTCCAGCAGTATCTTGGGTCCTGTTTGTCACGCGATCATCACCGCCCAGGGGTGGCGGGCCGCCTTTGTGGTGCTGGCGGTGGTCAATATGGTGATCCTTTTTGCGGGCAGTTTCTTGGTCAAAGTGCCTACGGGCGAACAGTTGACGGCGTTGCCGCAGCCGGCCAAAGCGGCCCGCCTGGGCAAGCGGGATTTTACCGCCGGGCAGATGATCAAGACCCGCAGTTTTTACCTCTATTTCTTCTATGTTATTATCCTGGCGGGCGTGGGTCAGGTGATCATCAACCACCTGGGGCCGGCCATTAGCCAGGATATGGGCCAATCCGCCGCGTTTGCCGCGGGCGTGGTCAGCGCCATCTCCATTTGCAATGGCGTGGGACGCGTGTTTTGGGGCATTGTGTTCGATAAGATCGGCACTAAAAAGACGCTGCTGGTGATGTCCGCCATCTACACGCTGGTGTTGGGGCTGGTCTACCTGGCAGTTGTGATGAAGGCGGCCATGCTGGCAGCGGTGGCGGGTTGCATGCTGCTGTTCACCTATGGGGGCAACGCTACGACGATCCCCACCATTACGCGTAAGCTGTTTGGCGAGAAGCACTTTTCCATGAACTATTCGGTGATCAGCCTGACCAACCTTTTGGCCGCGCTGATGCCCAGCATCGCCGGGATGATGCAGACCAGCCAGGGCAACTATACCATGGCGTTTTTAAGTATCGTGATCTGCAGCGCGCTGTCGATCGGCCTGGCGGCCATGATGAAAAAAGAAGATTAAACGAAGCGGCCCTGCTTTTTCGACATAGAGCGGCGGTTGCATTACCATATGCGATGGCCTATACTAAGAATAAGAAATGAAAGAAAAGGGATACGGAGGACGATATGGCTAAACGGATGCAAAAGATCGGCGCCATTTGCGCCTTGCTGGCGATATGCGTAGCCTTGTGCGGCTGCGGACAGGAGGCGCCGGAGGCCAGCGCGACGCCGGAGGCGCCCACGCAGGCGGCGCAGGAAACCCCGGAAGCCACACCCCAGCCCAGCGCGAGCGCGGCGGATGATGAGACGCGCGCGCAGGCCTTGCAGGATGCGGCGCAGAACGTGGCGCATTATCTGTATGAAGAGCTGGAGCCCAAAGTGGAGCCTTATTCGGGCAAGGCGCAGGATAAACTGACGCTGGAGGGCAAGACCTATTTTGCCTATACCGTGCGCGATGGCGGGGACGGGACGGACCTGGGATATGTCGCGGTATCGGATGAGGGCACGGAGAATTACTTTAAAGGCGTGGACGATACGGAATTTAAAAAGGTATATTAATGCTTGTCGGAATATAGCGCCGCGGCTGATGGATGCCGCGGCGCTTTTTGTCCAGAAAACAGAGGGGTTTACCCCCTGGCTGCGGTTGACAGGGCCGGGCGCGAAGGGCATAATAATAAGGGCAGGTAGGACCTGGACGTTTAATAACCGGGTTAAAATAGGCGCCGCCGTGAAAGGAAGCAAATGACCAGGGAGGACGTGCTTTACATTTCGGATATGGATGGCACCCTATTGCGCGGAGATGCCACGCTTTCCCCTGCGTCCCGGGAGAAGCTAAAGCGGATGCTGGGCGAGGGGCTGCGCTTTACCGTGGCTACGGCCCGTTCGCATCATTCGGCCCTGCAGATCTTGGAGGGGGTGCCCCTGAACCTGCCGCTGATCGCCAACAACGGGCTGACGCTGGTCGCCCCGGATGGACACGTGATCGACCGGGCGCTGCTGACCCCGCGCGAGAGCAGGCTGATGATTGAGGCTTACCTTGAGGCGGGGCTTTTGCCCCTGGCCATGGTGATGGAGGCGGACGGCAGCCAGCGGGTGTATCATCCGCCGGCGCGGGACGAATACCAAAGGCAGTACCTGGCCGGGAGAAGCTCCGATCCCCGGCTGCGGGAGACCGGCGATCTGTACGAGGTGGTGGAGATGCCGGTGGTATCCATCAATGCCAAGCAGACCTTTGCGATCATGAACCCGCTGTGTGAAAAGTTCCGCCAGGCGGGCATCGGCTGCCATTTTTCCGAGGATATCTATACCCCGGGGCTGTGGTGGCTGGAGACCGGCAACGCTGCCGGCAGCAAAGCGGCCCGGGCGCTGCAGTTAAAGGAGCTGACCGGGGCAAAGCGGCTGGTCTGTTTTGGGGATAACCTCAACGATCTGTCCATGATGGAGGCGGCAGATGTGGCGCTGACGGTGGATGAAGGCAAGGCGCAGGTCAAGGCGCTTGCAAAAGGCGTGATCGGAAGCCATGAACGGGACGCGGTAGTCCGGTATATAGAGAAACTTTGGGATGAAAAGGAGAGCCTAAGTTAAGTGGAAACGTTGAATTTTGAAAAGGCCATGGCGGGGCTGCCCGCCCTTCCGGATGCGGAAAAGATCGATGCGATTTGGAAAGCGGCGCTGGAGAAGATGCACGGCGTGCGCATCATGGTACTGGACGACGACCCCACCGGCGTGCAGACGGTGCACGATATCCCGGTGTTTACCGATTGGAGCGAGGAGGCCATCGGCGCGGCCATGGCGGGGGATTATCCCTTGAGCTTTATCCTGACCAACTCGCGGGCCTTCTCCGCGCAGGAGACCGAAAAGGCCCATGAGGAGATGGCGCAGCGCATTGCCGCAGCCGCGAAAAAGGGCGGCTATGGCTACCTCATCATGTCCCGGGGAGATTCCACCCTGCGGGGACACTACCCACTGGAGACCGACGTACTGCGCCGCACCATGGAGCGGGCAGGGGATAAGGTGGATGGCGAGATCATCTGCCCCTACTTTGCCGAGGGCGGACGCTTTACCATCGACAGCGTACACTACGTCAAAATGGGGCAGGAACTGGTGCCTGCCGGGGAGACCGAGTTTGCCCGGGATGCGACCTTTGGCTACCGTGCCAGCGACCTGCGTGATTGGGTAGAGGAAAAGACGGCTGGACGGATCCAGGCGGCACAGGTGGAGAGGCTGACCCTGGCAGAGATCCGCAGCGGCGATGTTGAAGGGATAGCGGAGAAATTGGCCGGATTAAACGGCAGGGCGCTGGTGGCGGACGGCGTGTGCGAAGGCGATATGCGCCTGCTTTCGGCTGCCATTGCGCTGGCCGTGGCCAGTGGCAAGCGCTTTATCTTCCGTACGGCCGCGGGCCTGGTCAAGGCGCTGGGCGGCATCGAATCCCGGCCGCTGCTGGGGCGGGAGGAGTTGCGCCTGCCCGGCGGCAAGGGCGGGCTGATCTTGGTGGGTTCCCACGTGCAAAAGACCACCGCGCAGCTCAATAGCTTGCTGGAGTTGGAGGGCGTGGTGCAGCGGGAGTTCGATATCACAAAACCGCTGGAGCAAGAGT
Source organism: Luoshenia tenuis (assembly GCF_014384745.1). Classification (NCBI taxonomy): domain Bacteria; kingdom Bacillati; phylum Bacillota; class Clostridia; order Christensenellales; family Christensenellaceae; genus Luoshenia; species Luoshenia tenuis. The sequence goes on along the minus strand of NZ_JACRSO010000001.1, from coordinate 748,271 downwards.
CCCGTGCGGCCAGGGCCTGGGCCGAAGAAGCGCTGCAAAAGGGCCAGGTGGCGGTGATTTACACCTCCCGCAAGCGGGCGCAGGTGCCCGGCGGGCCGGAGGAACAGCTCAAGTTCTCGGTGGCGGTCTCAGCTGCGGTGACCGATATTGTAAAGCAGCTGGAGGTAACGCCGGGTTTCCTCATCGCTAAGGGGGGCATAACCTCCAGCGACATCGGCATTAAGGGCCTGGGCGTAAAAAGGGCCATGGTAGCCGGTCAGGCCGCCCCGGGCATCCCGGTATGGCGCTGCGGAGAGGAGAGCCGCTTCCCCGGGCTTAGTTACGTCATCTTCCCCGGCAATGTGGGGGATGAAGATACATTGCGCAATATGGTTGCGGGGCTGCGTTAGCCCTGCGAAAATGTAAAGGAGAGAACAAAATGGGTAAAAAAGTAGCTGTGGTCCATACCAGCCTGGTCTCGATCAACGAGCTCAAGGCGCTGTTTGCCGAGATCTTGCCGGACGTTACGATGTACAACATCATCGATGAGAGCCTGCTGGCGGAAGTCAAGGCCAACGGCGGGGTGACCCCGGGCATCCAGAAAAGGATGAACGCCTATTATGTCTGCGCGGATTCGCTGGGGGTAGACCTGATCCTCAACCAGTGCTCATCTGTTGGCGAGGCGGCGGACATCGCGGCCAAGCAGATCACCACCCCGGTGCTCAAGATCGACAAACCCATGGCCGAGGAAGCTGTGCGCCTGGGCAAGAAGATCGCTGTGGTGGCCACGGTGGCCTCTACGGTGGCCCCGTCGGTACGCAACGTAGAGAATACCGCCAAGGAAATGGGCAAGGAAGTGGAGGTCGTCCCCTATCTGGTGGATGGCGCGCTGACCGTGCTGATGGAAGCCGGCGGGCAGGAAAAGCACAACGCCATGGTGATGGGCGCGGTGGAAAAAGCCGCCCAGGAGTGCGACGTGGTGGTGCTGGCCCAGGGTTCTATGACGGTATTGATCCCGTTGCTGGGCGATATCAAAGTGCCGGTGCTGACCAGCCCGCGCATGGCGGTCGAGCGCATTAAAAAAGAACTGGGTCTGTAAAGGATGATAAAAAAAGGCTCCGGACATTCCGGAGCCTTTTTTTGATTGCCTTTTATTGCAGCAAAATGACCAGGCCGGATAGCGCCATAAAACCATAGATCAGCTTTTGCAGATGATCCGCACGGATCTTTCGGGCAAAGCGGCGCCCGAAGAACATACCGAAGATCACCACCGCAAGGCCCATGCCAAAGTATTGCAGCACTTCTAGGGTGATCACCCCACTGAAGGCCCGAAGCGCGGTGGTATATAGATTGGTGATCAGCGAAAAGCCCTGCATGTTGGCAAAATACTGCTCCCCATCCTCCCCGGCGGTGGAGAGAAAATAGACTACGACCGGCGGGCCGCCCATGCCGAACAGCCCATCGAGCACTCCGCTCAGTCCCCCGGCGATCAGCCCCGCGCGCGGCGAGGGATGGATGTGAATTTTAGAAGAGAAAAAGACGAAATACAGGCTCATGGCCACCAGCACCCCGCCCAAGCATTTTTTGAGAACCGCCGCGGGCATGGCGCCCGCCACCACCAGCACCATGACCGCGCTGACCACCAGGTAACTGGCCAGCGTGGGCAGCACGTGCCGCCATACGATCTTTTTGCGCATGCGTATGGCCATGGGCAGCGTCATCCCCAGCGAGAGCATCACCGAGATCGCCACCGAGATCTGCGGGCTGGGAAGGAAAAAGGGGAAGACCGAGATCACAAAAATGCCAAAGCCAAAACCGCTGATGGATTGGATCAGGCTACCGCCCAGTACGGAGGCCAAAAACAGTGCGATAACGGTAAAGTCCAAGGGCATAGCCTCCTTCTATAGCCTGAATTCGTACAGAAATAACCATATCATAACAAGGCAGCGTTAGACAAGGGTTTGGCATGCGGGCACATCTAATTTTGTGGCAAAGCGGATGTAATTTTGGGCCAGATGCGCTAAAATAAAGGCAAATCCAGCAAGAGGGGGCGGGGGCTTGGCAGCAGGCAAGCGGGAAAGAGAAGTGGAACTGGCGCTGACAGAGCAGGTCATGGCGCAGGTGATCTGGCGCAAGCGCAGAACGATGACGCTGCGGGTGGAACCAGATGGCCGGGTGCGCATCCTGGTGCCCTGGCATGCCCGCAGCCAGGACGCCTTGCGGTTTGCCCAGGCCCATCTTGACTGGATCCTGCGTCACCGGGAGGGTGCGCTTGCGCGCCAAAGGGCGCGGCGTGGACTTATATCGCTCTCGGGCGGCGAAATTCCTGTTTTAGGGGAACTGACGCCTTACCGGGTAGAGGTGCTGCCGGGATATAAGGATGAAGTGCATACTGAAGCGGGCGGCCTTTGCGTTACCCTGGGCGCGGCCCAGGAACAGCAGCTGCGGGAGGCCCTGGAAGCTTATCTAAAGGCAGTGGCAAAAGAGACGATCGCCCGGCGGATAGGCGTTTACCAGCCCTATTTTACCTGTGCGCCCCGCTCTTGGCGGGTGGGCAGCGCCAAAACGCGCTGGGGCAGTTGCTCCGGGCAGAACCGGCTGAACTTTTGCTGGCGTATCGCCATGGCGCCGCTGCCGGTCTTAGATTATCTGGTGGTGCATGAGATGAGCCATATGGAGCACCACGACCATTCGCCGGCCTTTTGGGCGAAGGTGGCGCAGATCCTGCCGGATTACGCGCAGCGCCGCCGCATTTTGCGCGAGCAGGGCAGCATGTGGGGATTGAATTAGGAAAAGATGTCCAAGTAAGATCAAGGGGTTTAATATTGGTTCTTTGTAATTTAGTAAATAGGGAGGCGAGATTTCCCGTATCACGATGTGCAAAAGGCGCATTTGTGGTATGCTTTTGATGTGGTAAAACGTGTTTTTAGACGCGGCGGCGAATAAGACGGATAAAGGGGGAGAAAAAATGGCATTATTACACGTAAACTTTTTTTCGGATGTATTGGCGATCAGCGCGTCCATGGATGTGATCCTGCCGCAAAAGGTGAGCAGGCAGGTGGGTATGGGGTCGGCTGGATCGGATAAGCCGCTGCCGGTGCTCTATCTGCTCCACGGCATGAGCGACGATCATACCATCTGGCAGCGGCGCACCTCTATCGAGCGGTATGTGGCCGAGCTGCCGCTGATCGTGGTGATGCCCACCACGGGCCGAGGCGCCTATACGGATATGAAACATGGCTACCGTTACTGGACCTATATCAGCGAGGAACTGCCCCAGATCGTGCATGAATTCTTTCCGCAGGCCTCTTGGCGGCGGGAAGATACCTTTGCCGCCGGCCTCTCGATGGGGGGATATGGCGCCTTTAAGCTGGGGCTGCGCTGCCCGGATAAGTTCGCAGCTGTGGCGGCGCTTAGCGGCGGGTTGATTCGGGATTCGGAGCACATGCTGCAAAACCCGGTCTCGCAAAACGACTTTGCCATCACCTTTGGCACGTTGGAGGAGTACCGCGGCAGCGATAACGACCTTTTGGCCGTGGGCGAGCGCCAGCTGGCCGCAGGCGTACCGCTGCCCCGGCTGTTTATGTGCTGCGGTACGGAGGATGCGGCCTATCCGCCCAATGTACGGTTTTACGAGCAGTTTAAAGACCGGATGGATATCACCTGGTTTGAGGAGCCCGGCATCCACGAATGGGGCTTTTGGGACCGGAACATCCAAAAAGTGTTGGATTGGCTACCGATAGAAGGGAGATAGACCATGGAATTATTGGAAGGGATCTTGACGCGGCGCACGGTGCGCAAATTTACCGGCGAAAAGTTGAGCCATGAGCAGATCGAAAAACTGATCTACCACGCCTCGCACGCGCCCAGCTGGGCCAACAGCCAATGTGTGCGCTTTGTGGCGCTGACGGAGGATGCAGCCCGGGAGGCCATGGCCCGCCAGGCCTGCACGGGCAATAACGTCAATAACGTGCTGGGAGCGGCGGTGGTATTCGTCCTTTGCGGCGTAAAGGGAAAGAGCGGATACCTGGGCGGCAAGGTAGCCAGTCCCGACCCCGCGGGGTGGATGATGTTCGACTGCGGCGGTGCTGCGGAGGCGCTTTGCCTGGCGGCGCACGGGATGGGCCTGGGGACCGTGCAGATCGGGCATTTTGACCAGCAAAAGGCCGGAGAACTGATAGGGCTGCCGGAGGATATGCAGGTAGTGGAGCTGATCGCCTGCGGATACCCGGCCCAGACGCCCGAGAAGCCCAAGCGGCTGGAAGTGGGCGAGCTTTTGCGGTATAATCATTTTTAGAGCGCCAGGGCGCAATGCCCTGTGGAATTTTAAAGGGGGACTTGAAAAGTGTTGACGGTATTGATTCCAGAACCTAAGAAGCTTGAGGTAGCGGACCTGCCCAAGCCCCAGATCACCCAGCCGGACGAGGTACTGGTGCGGGTGCTGGCAGGCGGCATTTGCGGCAGCGATCTGCACATCTACCATGGTACTAATCCGCTGGCCACCTATCCGCGGGTGATCGGCCACGAGTTTGGCGGCGTGGTGGAAGAGGTGGGCAGCGCGGTATCGCCCGAGCGCATCGGCCAGCGCGTGGCGGTGGACCCGGTGGTTGCCTGCGGACAGTGCTATGCCTGCAAGATCGGGCGGCACAATGTGTGCTCTACCCTGGAGGTTATGGGCGTACACCGGGACGGCGGCTTTGGCGAGTACGTGGTGGTGCCCGAAAAGAACCTGTACACCTTCTCCAAAGAGGTGGACGATACCATGCTGGCGCTGGTAGAGCCCTATTCCATCGGCATGCAGATCAACGCGCGCGGGCAGATCGGCCAGGGCGACAAGGTGCTGATCATGGGCAGCGGCCCCATCAGCATTTGTGCGCTGCAAGTAGCGGTCAGCCGGGGCGCCCAGGTGATGGTAACCGACGTTTTGCCCCAGCGGCTGGAGCGGGCCAAGGCCAGCGGGGCCGCGCGGGTGGTTAACGTAAAGGAAGAGGACCTGGAAAAAGCGGTGATGGAATTTACCGATGGCGAAGGCATGCCGGTCATCATCGATACGGTATGCGCGGTGGGTACTTTTGAGCAGGCCGTGCGCCTGTCCTGCCCGGCGGGGCGGATCGTGGTCATCGGTTTAAACGCCAATCCTTCCGCCATTGCCCAATCCGAAATCACCAAAAAGGAGCTGACTATCGTAGGTTCCCGACTGAGCCGCGCGCGCTTTGGCGAGGTGATCGAGGCGCTGGAGGCGGGCAAGCTCAAGCCTGAGCTGCTGCGCTCGCATACCTACCCGGCGGCGGATATCAAGCGCGCTATCGAGCAGATCGAAAATCATCCTGAAGAGGTATGCAAGGTAACGCTGACGTTCTAAAAAGAAAAATAGCGGTAAAGGGCGCCCTATGCAGGGGCGCCTTTGCTTTTAGATGCCGGTCTACGGAGCGTGGATTGTTTGAGGGCGTCCGGGCCGTTATAATGGGAAAAAAGCCTTTTGGAAAGGGAGAGAAAAATGGATTGTGCAAAAATCGGGCGTCTGATCGCCCGTTTGCGAAAGGAAAAGGGGCTGACCCAGCAGGATATTGCCGATGCACTGGGCATCACCAATAAGACGGTATCTAAGTGGGAATGCGGCTTGGGCTGCCCGGATGTGGGGCTTTGGCCGGAGCTATCCGTCATACTGGGCGCGGAGGTGACCCAGCTGATGGAGGGAGAGATCACCCCCAACAAGCCGGACAGCGGGAATATCGAGCGGGTGCGCTTTTACGTATGCCCTACCTGTCATAATGTGCTGGTCAGCACCGGCAGCGCTTCGATCCACTGCTGTGGCCGGAAGTTGGAGCCGCTGAAGGTGATTGAGGAGCAGGAGTCCCCCAAGATCGAGGTGGAGACCGTAGATGTGGATTACTATATTACGATCGGCCACGAGATGACCCGGGAACACCACCTGCTGTTCGCCGCCTATATCAAGAGCGACAGGGTCTTTTTGACGCGGCTGTACCCAGAGCAGGAGGCGGCCGTGCGGGTTCCCAATTTGGGGGGCGGCAAGCTCTACCTTTACTGTACCCGGCACGGGCTTGCCCTTTACCGCCTCAGGCGCGGGGCAAAAGCTTGACAGCGCCAATTCCAAGGCCAGGGAATATTCCCTGGCTTTGTTGATACGAATAGATGCGCGCTTGAAGCATGTTTTGGAGAATTCTGGCGGCAGAAGGGGGAAAATTACGAGGCGGCAGGGCAGAAACGGCAGAAATTTGTAAAAAGGCGCTTTACTTCGCTAATGCAATAGTGTATAATGGGCCCGTAACACATCATGTGAGAGGGGTATTCAATTATGAAGGCAAAGGCAAGTAAGTTATTGTTGGTCGCGCTGGCGGCAGTTATGTTGCTGGGGTGCTTTGGCTGCCAAAGCGAGGCGGCGGACAATTCTCTGAACTATATCAAGGAAAACGGCAAGCTGATCATGGGCCTGGACGATTCCTTCCCGCCCATGGGCTTTAGGGATGAGAAGAACGAGATCGTAGGCTTTGACGTGGACATCGCCAAAGAGGTGACCAGCCGCATGGGCGTGGAGCTGGTGCTGCAGCCCATCGATTGGAAGGCCAAGGAGATGGAGCTGAAGAACAAGAACGTAGACGTGCTCTGGAACGGCTTCACCATCACCGAGGAGCGCAAGCAGGAGCTGACCTTCTCGGAGCCCTATATGTATAATGAGCAGATCATCGTGGTCAAGGCGGATTCTTCCATCGCCAGCAAGGCTGACCTGGCCGGCAAGGTCATAGCCCTGCAGGACGGTTCCTCCGCGGTAGACGCGCTGGATAAGGATGAAGCGCTGAAGAATTCTCTGAAGGATACGGTCGGCTTTGCCGATAATGTAAAGGCGCTGATGGATCTGGCTAACGGCCAGGTGGATGCGGTGCTGGTGGACTCGGTGGTAGGTAACTACTATGTGAGCCTGGAGAGCAACGCGGGCAAGTTCAAGGTGCTGGACGATGTGCTGGCGCAGGAGGAATACGGCATTGGCATGCGCAAGGGCGATACCGCGCTGAAGAACGAGATCGATAAGATCATCCAGGAAATGATTGACGACGGCACCTACAAGACCATCTCTGAGAAGTGGTTCGGCAAGGATGTTTCCATTAAGAAGTAATGTAAAATAATGGGCTATGAGGCAGGCCGCTCGGTTGACGCGGCCTGTTTTCGCCTTACCAGGAGAGAAAAATGATCTACTTTCAGGATATGTCCCGGTTGGGAGACCTTCTTCAATCCCTTTGTATGGGGTCGTTGACCACGATCGAACTCTTCGTGCTCACGATCCTGATCGCGCTGCCGGTGGGCTTTGTGTTGGCGCTGGGCAGTATCTCCAAGCGCAAGCCGCTTAAATGGGTCATCAACGTTTATATATTGGTGATGCGTGGCACGCCGCTGATGTTGCAGATTTTGTTCGTATATTTCGGCATCGGTATGCTGGGGATCAAGATCGACCGCTTTCTGGCGGCGGTACTGTCGATCACCATTAATTACGCGGCCTATTTCAGCGAGATCTTCCGTGGCGGTATCCAGTCGATTGAAAAGGGCCAGTTTGAGGCGGCGGATATGCTGGGCATGACCTATGGGCAGACCATGCGCAGGATCGTGCTTCCGCAGGTCTTTAAGCGCGTGCTCCCCAGCGTGGGCAACGAGGTGATCAACCTGGTCAAGGATACGGCGCTGGTGTACACCATCGGCCTTAGCGAGCTTCTGCACGCGGGCAACATCGCCATGATGCGGGACAGCAACATCATCCCCCTGGTCATCGCCGGCGTTTTCTATTTGGTGATGAACGCCCTGGTCACCAAGGGGCTGCACTGGACCGAGTCGAAATTCGACTATTACCGCTAGGAGGGCCGATATGCAGGGACAAGAAATGTTAAAGGTTGAGGGCCTGTGCAAGCGCTTTGGGCAGCTGGAAGTGCTGCGCGGCGTGGGCCTGGAGGTAGACCGGGGCGAAACGGTGGCGATCATCGGCCCCTCCGGTTCGGGTAAAAGTACGCTTTTGCGGTGTATCAATTATCAGGAAAGGATCGAGGCGGGCAGCATCATCGTTGAAGGCGCGCCCATGGTACAAGATGGGGTCTATGCCGGAGAGGCGGAGATACGCGCCATGCGGCGTAAGATGGGCATGGTCTTCCAAAGCTATAACCTGTTCCCGCACCTGAGCGTTAAGCGCAACCTGATGGAGGCGCAGATCGTGGTGCAAAAGGCGGAAAAGGCGGCTGCGGAGGCGGTAGCCATGGAGATGCTGCAAAAGGTGGGCCTGGCGGATAAGGCGAACAGCTACCCCTATGAACTTTCCGGCGGGCAGGCGCAGCGCGTAGCCATCGCCCGTGCGCTGGCTATGAAGCCGGACCTGATGAGTTTTGACGAGCCCACATCGGCACTGGACCCGGAGCTGACGGGCGAGGTGCTCGCCGTTATGCGCGATTTGGCGCGGGAGCATATGACCATGCTGGTGGTCACCCATGAGCTGGCCTTTGCCCGCGAGGTTGCAGACCGGGTGATCTTTATGGCCGATGGGCTGGTGGTGGAACAGGGCACGGCGCAGGATATTTTTTATAACCCGCAGCATGAGCGCACCAAAGCCTTTCTCAAACAGGTATTGGCGTTATAAAAGCGGCGGACAGGCGGATGGGGTAAGCCCATCCGCTTCTTTATTGTGTGTTGCAAAACTGGCCAAAACAGCGATAAAGATGGGATTTAAGATGGCATAAACGAAAGACTACATAAAAGGGACGGCCCTTTCGCGGATAGAAAACGCGCGCTACTTAAGGAAGACTTGACAGCGCAAAATCGGATGTGCTATGCTATTAACGGCGTTAGCTAACAATGTTCTCTAAAAACGGAGGAAATATGCCCAGGGATAAGACTGCGGCCCATGAGAAGATCGTGCGGGCCGCCAAACGGGAGTTTTTAGAAAAGGGATTTAAGCAGGCCTCGATGCGGAGCATCGCTGCCCGGGTAGGGATGAGCGCCGCAGGCCTTTACCGGCATTTCGCCGATAAGGAGGCGCTGTTTGCCGCGCTGGTGGCGCCGGCTTTGGCGGCTGCAGAGAGCTGGTATGCGGCCCATCGAGCGCGGGAATATGCCCGGCTGGATCAGAACGATCTGGATGCCATGTGGGAAGAGGGCGCGGATGCGGCGATGATGATGGAGGCCGTTTATCCGAACTTTGACGCGTTTAAGCTGCTGATCTGCCGCTCGGAAGGGACGCGGTATGCTAACTACTTGCACGAGCTGGTGATGCTGGAACAAAAGGAAACGCTTTCGTTTTTGGATGAAGCGCGAAAAAGAGGCTATGCCGTTAATGAGGTGCGCGAAGATGAGCTGCACCTGCTGCTGAGCGCTTATGTTACGGCGCTTTTTGAGGTAGTGGTGCATGACTTTGCCCCGGCGGATGCACAACATTATCTGCAGACCTTTCAAAGTTTCTTCTATCCCGGCTGGAGGGCTATACTGGGAATGTGATAGTGTAGCCTTTTCTTTTTGCACAATAGTTAGTTAGAACTAACTAAGGAGGTGACGACATGATTGCCGGACGTTTAGGAGGATTAACTCTGCCGCCCTAATGGGGGGATGAATCGGGAACCCTTCGCGGGTTTGTAGATCTTATGCCCTGAAGGAGAGGACAAAGGAGGTATGGACGTGAAAGATAAAAATAAGAACAGCATCGCCAGGCTTTTAACTTATGCCGGCGGCCATAAAAAGCTGACGGTATTGGGCTGCACGCTCTCAGGTATATCGGCTGTGTTAGCGCTGGCGCCCTACATCTGCATTTGGTTTGTGGCGCGGGGCGTATTCCAGGCGATGCCGGATTACGCGCAAGCCCAGGGCCTTGTTCGGTACGGGTGGGCTGCACTGTGGTTTGCGCTGGGCAGCGCGGCGGTATATTTCGCGGCCCTGATGTGTACCCACCTGGCAGCTTTCCGCACGGCTAAAAACATGCGCAAGGCGGCGGCCAGACACTTGGTAAACGTGCCGCTGGGCTACCTGAATGCCAGCCAATCCGGTAAACTGCGCAAGCAGATCGACGATAACGCCGGGATGACCGAGCAAATGCTAGCCCATGAATTGCCAGATCTGGTTGGGGCTGTAATAACGCCGGTAGCGGCTGTGGTGCTGCTTTTTGTCTTCGATTGGCGGATGGGGCTGGCTTGCCTGGTGCCGATGCTGATTTCGGTCTATCTGCTCACCCGGATGATGGGCGGTAATAACGCCAGGTTTTTCAGTACCTATCAAAAAGCCATTGAGGATCTAAGCGCGGAAGCTACAGAGTACGTGCGGGGCATCCCGGTCGTCAAAGTCTTCCAGCAGACGGTTTACTCCTTCAAGAGCTTTTATGCCTCCATCATGCGCTACAGTAAACTGGCTACGGATTACGCGCTGTCCTGTGGCAAACCCATGACGGGCTTTACCACCGTGCTAAACGGTACGTTTTTGTTACTGATCCCGCTTGGGATGCTGCTGTGCAGCGGTGGCGGCTGGACGGTACTGGTGGATTTAATATTCTATATCCTCTTTACGCCGCTGTGCGCCACGATGATGATGCGTATTATGTACGCAGGGCAGGCGACGATGGAGGCGGACGAGGCCGTGCGCAAGCTGGACGAGATATTGGCCGTGCAGCCTCTGCCGGAGAGCGGACGCCCGCAGCGGGCCAGGGGCGCGGAGGTTGAACTGAAAAACGTGACCTTTACCTATCCGCAAGCCAAAGCGCCGGCGCTGCGCCAGGTTTCCTTCCGCGTACGGGCAGGCCAAACAGTCGCGCTAGTTGGCCCATCCGGAGGCGGAAAGACCACTGCGGCCAGCCTGATCCCCCGATTTTGGGATGTACAGGAAGGACAGGTGCTGATCGGTGGCGCGGATGTACGCGAGCTGGCGACCCAAGAACTAATGGATCAGGTGGCGTTTGTATTTCAGGATACCCGTTTATTTAAAACCAGCCTATTGGAAAATATTCGGGCTGCCCGGCCCGAGGCCACGCGGGAACAAGTGTTAGAGGCCCTGCATCTGGCCCAGTGCGACGATATTTTGGCTAAACTGCCGCAGGGTTTGGATACCCGGATCGGTACCAAAGGCGTGTATCTTTCGGGCGGGGAGCAGCAGCGCGTGGCGCTGGCGCGCGCTATTTTAAAAGACGCACCCATCGTCGTGCTGGATGAAGCTACGGCCTTTGCAGACCCGGAAAACGAACTGCTGATCCAAAGGGCGTTTGAAACGCTGATCCGGGGAAAGACGGTGCTGATGATCGCCCACCGTCTGTCCACGATCCAGAACGCCGATGAAATCTTGGTTCTGAAGGATGGGGCCATTGCCGAGCGAGGCACCCACCGGGCGCTGCTTGAGGCGCATGGGCTGTATGATGCGATGTGGCAGGACTATCAAACTTCTGCACAGTGGAAAGTGGGAAAGGAGGCAGCGGTATGATCGCAAAGATCCAAAAGGCATATGCCTTGACTACACAGGGCGCAAAAGATTTGGTCAAGGCGACGTTGTGGACCGTGGCGGCCAATTTGAGCCTGATGATTCCGGTGGGCCTGCTGGTGATGGCGCTGGGCAATATCATTTCGGCTCTGATGACGGGCGGCGACCCGGCCCAGGGCGTGTGGGGGCTGACGGCCCTGAGCGCACTGCTGGTGGCTGTGATCTATATCGTCCACTGGTTCCAATACAAGGCGTTGTATATCGCAACCTATCAAGAGAGCGCCAACCGGCGTATCCGTTTGGGCGAAAAGCTGAGAGAACTGCCGCTATCCTTTTTCGGTAATCGGGATCTTTCTGATCTGACAGCGACCATGATGGCGGATTGCAGCGCCCTGGAGCAAGCCTTCTCCCACTATGTGCCCCAGCTATGGGGAACGGTGATCTTTACCGTACTGATCGCCATCGGTCTGCTGGCGATGGACTGGCGCATGGGGCTTGCGGTGCTTTGGGTGGTACCAGTAGCCTTTGCGCTGGTACTAGGCTCCCGCTTTTTGCAGGACCGGTTCAGTACCCGCAATTTTTTGGCCAAGCGCAGGGCGACCGATGGACTGCAGGAATTGCTGGAAACGGTGAAGGATATCAAAGCCTGCAACCAAAAGGAGCGGTATCTTCAGGGGTTGGAGGAGAAGCTGGACCAGGCTGAAAGGGCGACGATCCGTTCCGAGCTGGTTACGGGCAGCTTTATCACCTCTGCACAGGCATTTCTTAAATTGGGCTTGGCCACAACGGTACTGGTGGGCGTAAGCTTGCTGATCGAGGGCAGCTTGGATCTAACGGTATTTTTGATCTACCTGATCGCGGCGTCGCGCCTATACGACCCTATCAGCCTTATCTTTATGAATATGGCGGCGGTATTCAGTTCACAGATCCGGATCCAGCGTATGCGGGAGATTGAAGAGCAGGCGGTGCAGACCGGCACCAGGGAGTGCAAGCCCCGAAATTACGACATCGTATTTGAACACGTTAAGTTCGCCTATCATGAAGATGAGGGCGTGCTGGAGGATGTATCCTTTACCGCCCGGCAGGGCGAGGTTACGGCGCTGGTGGGCCCCTCCGGAGGAGGTAAATCCACTACGGCCAAGCTGGCAGCCCGCTTCTGGGATGTCAACGAAGGGCGCATTACCCTGGGCGGGATAGACATTTCCCGTGTGGAGCCTGAAACGCTGCTGCAGAGCTTCGCAATCGTCTTTCAGGACGTGGTCTTATTCCGGGATACCATTATGGAAAATATCCGCCTGGGGCGCCGGGACGCCACGGACGAGGAAGTTCTGGCGGCAGCCCATGCCGCACAATGCGATTCGTTTGTCCAAAAACTACCGGAGGGCTATGATACGTTGATTGGTGAAAACGGCGCGACGCTTTCGGGTGGGGAGCGTCAGCGCATCTCGATCGCCCGGGCGCTGCTCAAGGATGCGCCGGTGATCCTGCTGGACGAGGCCACGGCCTCGCTGGATGTAGAAAACGAAACGGCAGTACAGGCAGCGCTTTCAGGCCTGATACGGGATAAGACGGTATTGATCATCGCCCACCGCATGCGCACCGTTATGGGGGCGGACAAGGTCGTGGTGATTTCCGGTGGAAAGGTGGCCGAGATCGGCAGTCCAAGCCGGCTGTTGGAAAGGGACGGGCCCTTTAAGCATATGGTGGCATTGCAAACAGAAAGCCAGAGCTGGAGCTTGCCAGGTGATGAAAAGTGCTGATGGACCAGGTGGCGCTGTGCGGCGGACATGCGGCTTGCCCCCCTGGAGCCGCCCCCTTTTATACCCCTTTTGGGTGAGAACGCAGGCGTTTCTGCTTGTAGTGATGTTGGAGAAGTGCTATAATCAATATTAGTTAGTTGATACTAACCGATAATATGGAAAGATATGTCGCATACTAGTGTGATAAAGAACGTGGATAAGAAAGGATGAGTATATTGAAAAAGGGTTTAATGATTGAAAGTGTGAAGGGCCGAGAGATACTCGATTCCCGTGGCAACCCCACGGTAGAGGCGCAGGTGTGCCTGGCGGATGGCACCATTGCCCGGGGCGCTGCGCCCAGCGGCGCATCCACCGGGGAATTTGAGGCTTTGGAGCTGCGGGACGGCGACCCCGGGCGCTACGGCGGCAAGGGGGTACTAAAGGCGGTAAAGAACATTGATAACGTGATCGGCCAGGCGCTTCGGGGAATGGACGCTTCAGACATCTATGCGGTGGATCAGGCGATGATAAAGGCGGACGGTACAAAGGATAAATCCAACCTTGGGGCCAACGCGATTTTAGCGGTTTCCATTGCCTGCGCCCGGGCCGCAGCCAAAGCGCAGGGGCTGCCGCTATACCGGTTTTTAGGCGGCATCAACGGCAACCGGCTGCCGGTGCCTATGATGAACATTCTCAACGGTGGGGCGCACGCAGCCAATACCGTGGACGTGCAGGAGTTTATGATCATGCCAGTAGGTGCGGCCAGCTTTGCCGAAGGGCTGCGCTGGTGCGCGGAGGTTTTTCACGCGCTGGCGGCGCTGCTCAAGGCTCAGGGCCTGGCGACCTCTGTAGGCGACGAGGGCGGTTTTGCGCCGGACCTGGCGGGCGACGAGGAGGCCATCACCTATATTTTGCAGGCGGTAGAAAAGGCCGGCTACCGGCCGGGAACGGACTTTGTGCTGGCGATCGACGCGGCATCCAGCGAGTGGAAGAGCGGCAGGCCGGGTGAATATTGCCTGCCGAAAAGCGGCGTGCGGTATACTTCGGCTGAGCTCGTTGCACACTGGAAGGCGCTTTGTGAAAAGTTCCCCATCTATTCGATAGAAGATGGGCTAGACGAGGAGGACTGGGCGGGCTGGCAGCTGATGACCCGGGAACTGGGGAGCAAAGTACAGCTGGTAGGCGACGATCTGTTTGTGACCAATACCGAGCGCCTGGCCAAAGGCATCCAGCAAGGGTGCGGCAATGCGATTTTGATCAAGCTCAACCAGATCGGCTCAGTATCCGAGACGCTGGAGGCCATCAAGATGGCGCACAAAGCCGGATATACGGCGATATCCTCGCACCGCTCGGGGGAGACGGAGGACACGACCATTGCCGACCTGGCGGTTGCGCTGAATACCTGCCAGATCAAAACCGGCGCGCCCAGCCGTAGCGAGCGGGTAGCCAAGTATAACCGCTTGCTGCGCATCGAAGAAGAACTGGGAGAGAGCGCTGTCTATCCGGGTTTTGAGGCGTTTGCGATCTCCCGATGATGATTGGGATGGAGCAATGTTTGGGCGCTAAAGATGAGCTTAGCGGTTTGTGATAATGGGTGGGCAGGTCAGAACCTTCGGCGGGCACTTCATGTGCGCCCGCCGAAGGGGGGCCTGTGCGGGCTTTAGGCAGGTTTAGCGGCCTTTATTTTGATGATAATGAAAGGATGCTCTTGACCTGCAACAAAGAATATTGTACAATATCGATAGTTAGCATAAACTAACTAAAATGCTTTTGCTGTTTGCAATAGACTTTTTTATTACCCGGAGGTTAGTTATAACTAACTATTTGGACCGATGAACCAGACACATCACAATAGGAGAGAAGAGCGCCGTTTGCTAAACGGCCTAAAGGCGGGAAGGGAGGCGGAGAAATGAAAGTGCTTGAGTCCGGAGAGGACTATCTGGAAACGATCCTGATGCTGCAGCAGCGCGGCGGAACCGTACGGTCTGTGGATGTAGCCGCGAAGATGAAGGTATCTAAGGCCAGCGTCAGCGTAGCGATGAAGAATCTGCGCGCCGGGGGATACGTTAAGATGGGGAATAACCATGAGATCGTGTTAACGCCTCAGGGACGCCAGCTGGCAGAAACGATGTATGAACGCCACCAGTTGTTTTCCGACATTCTTGCAGGATTAGGCGTGGACGGCGAGGTCGCCCTGCGGGATGCCTGCCGGATCGAGCACGCCCTCAGCGCTGAGAGCTTTAAAGCGCTGAAAGGTTATTTTCTAAAAAACGGGGTAGACCCGCCGGAAAAGGAAAAATGGACTGGCGATGCACAAAAGACTTAAAGCGGCGGTGCGCTGCCCGGGTGAGGAGGAAGCCTGTTGTTAGAGAAGTACCTGATCGAGCACTGCGCCCCGACGCTGGCATCGATCAAGACGGCCAGTTTGTTCTGCCTGCCGCTCATAGCTGAGCGGGAGTTGGAACACCAGATCCAGCTCTGGAATGGCTGCTTTGCAGAAAAGGGATTGTTTTTGACTGTCCTGAGCCGGAAAGGCGGGCGGGCGCTGGTCTATGTATGCCGCCGCGCCCATCTGGAGCGAGACCTGCAAAAGCGGGGGGTGGCCAGCTTTTTGGCCCAATATGGCTATCCGTGCGTGGAACTGGATGCCGCGCTGGCCAGGTTGAAACAACGGCTGGGCGAGCAGGACGGCTTCCCCCATGAGATCGGCATCTTTTTGGGCTATCCGCTGGGCGACGTTATTGGATTTATTCAAAACGAGGGCCGGAATTGCAAGTGCGCTGGCTGCTGGAAGGTCTACTGCAATGCGCACGAGGCCGGCAAGATATTTGCCCGCTACCGGAAGTGCCGCGAGATCTATGCGCGGCTTTGGCGCGGGGGCAAATCCATCGTGCAGCTGACGGTAGCTGCCTAAACCATAGAAATTCAAGAGAAAAGAGGTAAGGTTGATGAGTAAAGTAGCGGTTGTATATTGGAGCGGCACCGGCAATACCGAGGCCATGGCCAATCTGGTGGCCACGGGCGCGAAGGAAGAAGGCGCGCAGGTTTCTCTGATGGTCGCATCCGAGTTTAGCGCCGAGCAGATGGACGATTATGACGCCATCGCCTTTGGTTGCCCATCCATGGGTGCCGAGCAGCTGGAAGAAACTGAGTTTGAGCCAATGTTTACGGCCTGCGAGGCAAAGCTGCAGGGGAAAAAGATCGCGCTGTTTGGCTCTTACGGCTGGGGAGATGGCGAATGGATGCGCACGTGGGAGGAGACCTGCCGGACGGACGGCGCGCTTTTGGCCTGTGATTGTGTAATCTGCAACGAAGCGCCGGACGAAGAGGCGCAGCTGGCCTGCGTGGCGCTGGGGAAAGCACTGGTATAAAAAAACTGCGGATTTGCTGCGGACATAGCATGCGTCTGTGCCCCAAATGGTGTGGATCAGCGCCCCTTAAATGGAAATGGACGCTGATCTACCGCTTTTTATCCAATATGCCTTCTCTCTGAGCATTGACAGGACGCGAATGCGATGTTATAGTAAAACCGATAGTTAGCAATTACTAACTACAGATGACGGCGTAGGAGCGGAAGCATGATGCCATTGATGATGGCCCCGATGGGACAGGAGCAGACGATTAAAAAAGTGAGCGGATCAGCACAGGTCAAATCCCACTTAGAGGATATGGGCTTTGTCGTGGGCGGGAAGATCACGGTAATCTCGGCCATTGGCGGGAACCTGATCGTTAATGTAAAGGATACCCGCATCGCCATCAACCGCGAAATGGCCCGGCGGATCCTGGTATAGGGAGGGAAAAGCCGATGGATGGCATGGGATCTACGATTTTAATTTGTGCCGTATTGGCGGTGATTTGTGTTTTTTCCGTGCGCAGTTATATAAAAAGGCTGAAAAATGGCTGTTGCGGCGCGGGAGGAGATGGGGTCAAGCGTATTCGTCCGGCAGACCGGGAGATTGCGCACTACCCTTATACATACCGGCTGAAGATCGAGGGGATGAGCTGTAAAAACTGTGCGATACGGATCGAGAACGCCTTTAATGAGCAGGAGGGCTTTTATGCCAAAGTCGATCTTGGAAAGAAAAGCGCGCTGATCCGCTTGAAAGTACCCGCGGCGGAGGAGATGCTGGAGCAGACCGTCAGCCGCGCCGGTTATCAGGTAACGGAATTAGAGCAGCTTACGCCTCGGAATTAGAGCAGCTTACGCCTTAAAGCAGATGCAGCAAATGAAGAACAACAAAAAAAGCAACCCGAATTCGGGTTGCTTTTTGAATGCCGTTTTTATTAAAACGGAGCGTTTTACAGCTCGAAAGCCTCCACCACGGCGGTGACGGCGCGGGTCAGATCTGCCTGGTCGATCACACAGGAGATCTTAGTCTCGCTGGTGGTGATGCCGCGGATGGGAATATCTCCGTCGCTAAGCACCTGGAAGATGTTGGCGGCTACGCCGCTGCGGTGGGCCATACCGGCGCCCTCCACGGTGAGAATGGCGATATCCGTGGCCACATGCACGTCGCCCGGCTTACCGGAGGAATCCCCCAGAGTGGCGATGGCATTAAGCGCCGCGTCCATGGATTCGCGCGGACAGGTAAAGCTTAAATCAAAGGCGCCATCCACCGGCGCGCTTTGGCTGATCAGGTCCACGTTAACGTGGGCGTCGGCCACTGCGCGGAAAAGCTGGGCAATCAACTTGGGCTGATGGGGGAGTTTGCATACCGTGATCATCGCGCTTTGCTCATCGGTATAAAGGGAAGTCATGGTCTCCTGCGCCATCAGGTCCTCCATGCTGTAAAAGCCGTTGGGCTGCCCGCACAAAAACTGGGCGGCACGCAGGGCGCCTTTGGCAAAGATACGCTTGGACAGGGCGGAGTGCTCGATCTTGACCACTTCATCCGTGCCGTAAAAGCCCACGCTGTGCTCGCCCACCACCGTGCCGCCGCGGATGGCGTGGATGCCGATCTCGCCGCGGGTGCGCCGGCCGCTTTCTTTATTGCGGCCCAGGCGGTAGGTCTTGGGCTGAGGATAGGTGGCGTTGAGCGCGTCCGCCAGGGCCAGCGCGGTGCCGCTGGGCGCGTCCACCTTTTTGTTGTGATGGGCCTCCACGATCTCACAGTCAAAATCGTCCCCGAAAAAG
Organism: Luoshenia tenuis; assembly: GCF_014384745.1. Classification (NCBI taxonomy): domain Bacteria; kingdom Bacillati; phylum Bacillota; class Clostridia; order Christensenellales; family Christensenellaceae; genus Luoshenia; species Luoshenia tenuis. Next base: position 729,977 of record NZ_JACRSO010000001.1, on the reverse strand, counting down.
GCCGCGGCCTTTTGGATGAGGTTCATCATCAGGTTAATGCCCAGGGACATATTGGCCGCTTGGAAGATGGGGCAATCCTTTTGCGCGGCATGGATCATGCCCTTATCGGCATCGGTATAGCCCGTCGTGGCCAGCACCAGGCCGATGTTGTGCATCTTGCCGTAGGTCAAAAGCCCCTGCAAGGCCTCGGGCCTTGAAAAGTCGATCACCACATCGGCCTCCACGTCGCAGTCAAAAAGCGAGTGGAATACCGGAAAGGGGAAATCCTTGGGATCGGCCAGCTTATCTATGCCGGCCACAATCTCTATATCGCTGCCATCGGCTGCGGCCTGGGCCAATACGCGGCCCATGGCGCCATTGCAACCGTGGATGATGATTCGCGTCATATCTTCAGCACATCCTTAAGATTTTCAGTCGATCAGGCCGAAAGCCTGCATTTCTCTTTTGAGGCGCGCAAGGTTGGCGTCGCTCATCTCGGTCAGCGGCAGGCGCAACGGGCCCGCGTCGATGCCGATCAGCCGCAGCGCCGTCTTAGCCGGGATGGGGTTGACCTCGCAGAATAGGGCGGCCGCCAACGGATTGACCTTAAACTGCAGCTCCCGCGCGCCGGCGATATCGCCGGAGAGGAATTTTTCCACCATATCGTGCATGATCCGCGGGGCGATATTGCTTACCACCGAGATCACGCCCTTGCCGCCCACCGAGAGCAGCGGCACCACCAATCCATCCTCGCCGGAGTACAGGTCGCACTTGTCCCCGCACAGCCTTGCCATCTCGCTGACCTGGGCCAGGTTGCCGCTGGCCTCCTTCATCCCGGCGATGTTGGGATGCTCCGCCAGGGCTGCCAGGGTCTCGGGCAGCATGTTCAGCCCCGTGCGGCCGGGTACGTTATACACGATAATGGGGATATCTACCGCATCCGCCACGGCGGTATAATGGGCGATCAGCCCCTTTTGCGTGGCCTTGTTGTAGTAGGGGGTGACGATCAGCAGCGCATCGGCGCCCATCTTCTGGGCTTCGATGCTGGCGGCGATCACCTTTTTGGTATCGTTGCCGCCAGTGCCGGCGATCACGGGGATGCGCCCGGCCGTGCGCTCCAGGGCAAAGGAGAGCGCCGCGCGCTTTTCCTCCTCGCTCATGGTGGAAGGCTCGCCCGTGGTGCCGTTGACGATCAGGGCGTCCGTACCGCCATCGATCTGGAAATCGATCAGCTTGCCAAAGGCGTCAAAATTAACGCCGTCCTGGGTGAAAGGGGTACAAAGCGCGACGCCCGCGCCGGTAAAGATAGACATAAACGCTCCTCCTTTAGCCTTTCAAAGGCCAAACCGCTTTACTGTATTACTTATGCGGGATATAGCCTTTCGCGCACAAAAGCTCCGCGATCAATACCGCGCCGCCTGCGGCCCCCCGCAGCGTGTTGTGGGACAGGCATACGAACTTATAGTCGAAAATATTATCCTCGCGCAGCCGGCCGATGGAGATCCCCATGCCATTTTCCAGGTCTCGATCCAAATGGGCCTGCGGACGGTTATCCTCCTCAAAATAGGTCAAAAACTGACGTGGCGCGCTGGGCAGCTCCAACTCCTGGGGCAGGCCCTTACAGGCCGCCCAGCGGGAGAGAATCTCCTCTTTAGAAGGCTTCTTGTCAAAGCTGACCGAAACGGCAGCGGTATGTCCATCCGCCACGGCCACGCGCAGGCACTGGGCGCTGACGATGGGAGAGGCGGCCTTGACGATGGCGCCGTTTTCGATATGGCCCCAGATCTTGAGCGGCTCCTGCTCGCTCTTTTCCTCTTCGCCCCCGATGTAGGGGATCACGTTGTCCACCATCTCGGGCCAGGACTTAAAGGTCTTGCCCGCGCCGGAGATAGCCTGGTAGGTGCAGGCCACCACTTTGCTGGGCCCAAAATCCATCAGCGGGGCCAGGGCGGGCACGTAGCTCTGGATCGAGCAGTTGGGCTTGACGGCGATAAAGCCGGCCTTGGTGCCCAGACGCTTGCGCTGCGCCTCGATGATGGCGCAGTGGTCTGCGTTGATCTCGGGGATCATCATCGGCACATCCGGCGTCCAGCGGTTGGCCGAGTTATTGGAGATCACCGGCGTTTCGGTCTTGGCATAGGCCTCTTCCAGCGCCAGGATCTCATCCTTTTTCATATCCACCGCGCAAAAGACAAAGTCCAGCCCCTGGGCGACTTCTTCTACCTTGGAGGCATCCTGCACGATGAGGTTTGCCGCCTGCTCGGGGATGGGCCAGTCAAAAGCCCAACGCCCAGCCACGGCTTCGCTGTAAGGCTTGCCGGCCGAGCGGGCGCTGGCGGCCAGTTTGGTCAGCTTAAACCAGGGATGTTTATCTAAAAGGGTAATAAAGCGCTGGCCCACCATGCCGGTGGCGCCAATAACGCCGACGCGATACTGCTGCATAATCGACTCTCCTTTTTATGTTTCCATTTTTGGGCCCCATATCTATAGTGTAGCGCAAATGGCCCATGGGGTGACCCTAAGATTTTGTAAATTTTGCGGGATATAAAAAAACAGCGGCTCTTACGGCGCGCTGTAAACTACATGGAATACCCGCCCGCATGAAACGAACGCAATGCGCGCGCATTTAGCGGAGGAATTTCCAAACAGTTAAGCGCTTCGCCTGGAACTTTCGCCTGGCGACAGTCGGATGGCTCTTCGCCCGTCCGCCCAGGAAAGCCGGCCCGAATTTCCGCCCTTCCTTCGGCATACTGCCCCTTTGGCCGGCATTTTAGCGGGGAATACGGCCCCTTACACCGGTTAATGATGGCAGATGCGCCTCGAAACTGTCTTTATACCCGATTAAAAGTACAAAGTCTATGGCGTTAGGATACCATGGGGCCTTGTGCGGTGTCAATGCCTTTAGCGGGAAAAGCGCCCCGCGGCCGGCGAAAGCTCTTTGGCGGTGCTTGCGCGGGCGGCTAAATTCGCTTATGATGATAAAGATAAAGTTATGCAAGGCTTCATTATATAGGGACAGAGGAGATCGGCCATATGCAATCCGTAGAGAGAGAACGCTATACCCGGCTGTGGGAGGAGAATTTACGGTATATTACCCAGGTCCGAAGATCGCTGCACGCCCAGCCGGAGCTGGGGACGAAAGAGGAAAAGACCCACGATTTTCTGGCCCGGGAGCTGGAGCGCCTGGGCGTGGACGAGCTGCATACCTACTATGGCACGGGGCTGCGCGCGGTGATCCGGGGAAAGGCGCCGGCGCGTACGCTGGCCTTTCGGGCGGATATGGATGCGCTGCCCCTTTCTGAGCAGACCGGGCGGGATTTCGCCTCCCGGACGCCGGGTGTGATGCATGCCTGCGGGCACGACGGCCATATGGCTGCGCTGCTGGGATTGGCGCAGTTGATCCAGGCCCTGGGGCGGCCCCAAGATGCCAATGTGGTTTTGCTCTTTCAACCCGACGAAGAGGGGGAGGGAGGCGCCGCGCGCATGATCGCCCAGGGTGCGCTGAAAGACCCGGATGTAGATGAGGTCTATGGCTTTCACCTGATGCCCGATCTGCAAGAAGGGCTGGTGGCGGTTTCACAAGGGCCGATGATGGCGCTGACCAACGAGTTTGACATTCAGATCGCCGGCGCCTCGGCGCATGGGGCCACCCCCCACATGGGCAGCGACGCGCTGACGGCCGCGGCTTATCTGATCACCCAAATGCAGACCATCGTCAGCCGCCGGGTGGACCCGGGGCAGATGGCCGCGCTGACCATCGGGCGCATGGAAGCGGGTCAGGTGCGCAACGCCCTGGCGGCACAGGCGCATCTGGAGGGCATTATGCGCGCCTATGATGAGCGCACACACGACAAGATGCGCGCCACCATCCGGGAGATGCTCGCCGGGCTGGAAAAGAGCTTTGAGGTAAAGACGGCTTATATACAAAAATGCTACTACCCGCCGGTGATCAATCCCGCCCCCAATGCCCGCAAAGTCAGGGAGGCGGCGGGGAAACGCGCGGTGGAGGCCACACCCAAGCTGACGGCGGAGGACTTTTCCTTTTATCAGCAGGCTGTGCCCGGCGCGTACTTCTTTTTAGGCACCCGCAGCGGGGAAAAAGGGTTCCTCGCGCCGCTGCACGCGCCGCACTTTGACTTTGACGAGGCGGTGCTGCAGATCGCCCAGGCGGTATACCTGCGTCTGCTGGGCTATACGCAAGCAGCTACTTGTTTGTTAGAGCCTTAAATGTTAAAATATAGGGATGGAAAAAAGGGGCGGCGGATCGGCCCCTTGTTCAAGGCGAATAAAGGAGAAAAAGATGTTTAAAAAATTGCTTGGCAGATTTTATAACGGAAATCCCAATAAAGCGGATTTTACCGAAAAAGATCTGCCCAAAAACAGGATCATGCTGTTTTTCCACGTGCTGGGCACGCGGCTTTTTAAGCTGGTACAGCTGAACATGATCTATTTTATCGCGATCATCCCCACGCTGATCTGGACTGTGTGGACCTTTATGGCGGTAATGGAGGCGGCCGCGCCGGCGGAGGGCGTCGTTCCGCCGGACATCGGTATGGTGCTGCGGGATTATTTCTTGATTTTGATCCCCTGCATGGCGCTAGCCGGGCCGGGCACAGCGGGGGCAACCTACGTGCTGCGCCGCTGGGCGCAGGATGAGCACGCCTTTGTTTGGGGCGATTTTTGGGCCGCGCTTAAAGCTAACTTTACCCAGTCCATGGTGCTGAACCTTTTAAATGGGTTGGCGTTTTTTGTATTGTATTTTTGCTACTGGTATTATGGGACCATGGCCATCGACAACATCTATATGCGCCTTCCGCAGTACTTTATCATGTTCCTGGCGATCTTCGTGGTGATGATGAACCAGTACATGATGCCGCTGCTGGTCACCTATGATTTAAGCATCCGCAAGATCATCACCAACGCGGCGCGGCTGACCATATTGCGCCTGCCCCAGTCGGTAGGGATTTTGCTGTGTACGCTGATCCCGTTTTGCACCATCTTTTTGGGCACGCTGTTCTTATCGCTGTTTTATTCGTTCTTCGGCTTTATGCTCACAGGGCTGCTTTGGGTCTCCGGGGCGGTGGCGGCCTTTGATAAATTTATCAACCCCAATATCGAAGGGGTGGAGATCAACCGCGGGCTGCATCCCGATTATAAGGGGTAAAAAGCAGCCGGCTTACCAAGTGCTTTTCGTATAATTATGGGCTTGAAACAGGATACTAAGGCCTATCAGCAAGCGAAAAGAGGGTAAGAAAGATGGACGTGATTTTAAAGGCGAATAAACAACCCGTTGGCCCTGAGGATGCGATCAAGTACCGCGCAGCCGAGGAGCTGAACCTGCTGGACAGAGTGCTGGAGGTAGGCTGGGCTGGACTGACCACCCAGGAAAGCGGGCGCGTAGGCGGGCTGATCAGCCGGTGGCGCCGCATGGGCGGCGGGCCGGAGGGATGGATCGGCTGACGCGGGCGCGGCCCTGCAAGGACAAGGGGGCGTAGATGATTAAACCGATACCCGATACCTGGCGCGCGCTGCCTCGCATGGCGGCGCAGGTGAGTTATACTTTTTTGCCGGAGGTCTACGATCTGTTTAGCGAGGACATGGACTCGATCGCCTGGGCGGACGACCTGATCTCGCGCCTGCGGGAAGCGGGAATATCCCGCGGACGGGTGTTGGACCTGGGGTGCGGCACGGGCCGCATCTCCCTGCAACTGGCCAGGGCCGGATATGACGTGGTGGGGATCGACCGATCTGAAGAGATGCTGCGCGTGGCACAGGAACGGCTGTGGAGGGAAGGGCACAGGCTTCCCCTGAGCCGGCAGGACATGCGCAGCTTTTCGCTGCATAAAAGCGTGGATGCGGTGATCTGCGCCTGCGACGGGGTCAATTACCTGACCGACCTTGCGATGGTGGAAAGCTGCTTTGCCCGGGTGGCGCGGGCGTTGAGGCCGGGCGGGCTGTTTTTGTTTGATATCTCCAGCCGCTATAAGCTGGAAAAACGGCTGGGCAACGACTTTTTCGGCGAAGTGCGCGAGGAGGCCGCTTACCTGTGGCAGAGCAGCTTTGATAAAGCGCGCCGCCTGGCCCGCATGGATTTGACGTTGTTTATCCGGGGACAGGACGGCCGCTATGACCGGGGAGATGAGGTGCATCTCCAGCGCGCGCATGAGGTGGAAGAGCTGCGCGCCTGCCTGGCGGGCTGCGGCCTGGGGCTTTTAGCGGTGCAGGAGGCTTTTACACGTAAAGCGCCCCGGCCCGATGCGCTTCGCATTCAATTTACCGCGGTGCGGCAATAACCAGGGGCGCCCCTGCATAAGATAAGATTTGAATGAATGGAGTTTTATACCTTGATGCAACATGATGAGATTCTTCGCGCGATGCTGGCGGACGGCGAGGCCAGCCTGATGCTCAGCCGCACCACCTGCCTGGTAGAGCAGGCGCGCCAGATTCACGATTGTTCGCCGGTCTGCGCTGCTGCGCTGGGCAGACTTTTGACCATAACGGCGATGATGGGGTGCGCCCTCAAGGGCGAAAACGATACGCTGACTGCCACCCTTAAGGGCGACGGCCCTGCCGGCACGCTGGTAGCGGTGGGCCGCCCCGGCGGGCGGGTCAAAGGCTATATCGACCGGCCGCAGGTGGATTTGCCGCTGCGCGCGGATGGAAAGCTGGATGTGGGGAGCGCGGTAGGCCATCAGGGCCGACTGACCGTGATGAAGGATCTGGGGATGCGTGAACCCTACGTGGGGCAGGTGCGCCTGCAATCCGGCGAGATCGCGGATGACTTTGCCTTTTACTTTACCGTATCCGAGCAGCAGCCCTGTCTGGTCAGCCTGGGTGTGCTGGTGGACAGCGCCGCGGTACAGGCCGCGGGGGGAATACAGGTATCCCCTATGCCGGGCTGCAGTGAAGAAACGCTGCAAAAGCTGGAGCAAAAAGCAGGAGAGCTGTCCCATATCAGTACGTTGATTGCCGATGGAAAGCCGCTGCCCGAGATCGCCCAGGCGCTATTTGGCGATATGGAGCTGCGTATTTTAGAGCAGGTAGTTCCAGCCTACGAGTGCGATTGCAGCCGCGCGCGCATTGAGCGGGCGCTGCTCAGCATCGGCAGAGAGGAGCTGCAGGAGATTTTGCAACAGGATGGCCAGGCTGAGCTGACCTGCCATTTTTGCAATAAGCGTTATCATTTTGACCGGGCGCAGCTTGCCGCCCTGCTGGCCGAAGCCGGCGCAAGCAATACGTAAAAGGGGTGCGCATGGAGCAGTTGAAGCAGAAGCCAAAAATCGTGGCCTTCGACCAGTCGGCAGGCTTTTTTTCCAGGCAGGCGCAAAAGTATGCCGAGCAGAACCGCTTTGCCGATGCCCTGCGCTATAGCCGCATGGCTATGGAAAAGGAGCCGGATAACGCCCAATACCGCATGGAGCTGGCCCAGTTGTATACCGAGATGTGCTATTATGAGGCCTCCAATGAGATCCTCCTTTATATGGTGCAGCGCTATGGCGCCCAGATGCCGGAGTGCTTTTTCTCGGTAGGATGCAACTTTATGGGCATGGCTGAGTATGACCGGGCGCGCGAGAGCCTGATCCATTACCTCCAGGTAGACCCTTACGGGGAATACATGGAGGATGCCCAGGAGATGCTTGAGGCGATAGATGAATACCAGCGCATGATCTACGATGAGGACGGCGAGGAGGAAGACCCGGAGCGCCGCGCCCTGTTTTACAAGGCCGATAAGGCGCGCAGCCTGATGGAAAACGGCGATTTCCGCGGGGCGATCAAGCTGTTTGAAGAGGTGCTCAAACAGGATTCCAGCCTGATCTTTGTGAAAAACAACCTGGCCTTTGCGCTGCAAAGCCAGCATGAAGGCGAGCGGGCGATGCAGCTGTGCCGCGAGGTACTTGAACAGGACCCGGAAAACCTGCACGCGCTTTGCAACCTGGCCCTGTTTATGCGGGATGCGGACAGCCAGGCGGACCTTACGGCGTACACGCGGCGCATTGCCACCATGCCGCTGGAGGAAAACGACGATATCCTTAAAGCGGGGATGACGCTGTGCGAGCTGGGCTGCCACAGGGAGGCACAGGGGCGGCTAAAGGAGATGCTGGAGCGCCGGCCCTACGAGATGCGCGTGCTGCACGCCCTGGCCATGACCTATTATAACCTTGGCGACTATAAGACGGCTGTGCGGCTGTGGGGGGATATGCTGCGTCTGGAGGCGGGGGATACCATCGCGGCCTACTACCGGGGCAAGGCCCAGCAGGCGCTTGAGAGCGGACAGCCGGAGCGCAAGACCTATCCTTATCCCTATCAGGTGCCCTATGATGAGATCCTTACCCGTATCCGCACGCTGGGCGAGTGGATCTGGGCGCCCAAGAGCAGCCGGGCCAAGGAGCGGTGGAAGGAAGACCCGGAGTTTGTGAACCTGGTGCTGTGGGGGCTAAATCTGGGGGATATGACCATCCGCCGGGCGCTTTTGGGGATGCTGGGCAGTTTCGGGGATGAGCGGGCCCAGGGCATCCTGCGCGGATTCTTGCTGCGAAAGAGCGAGCCGGATAGCGTAAAGCGCGAGATCTTCGGCCTGCTGCGCCAGGCTGGCGCCAAGGAGCCTTATATTGCCTATATGGACGGGGAGATCGTGGAGGTGCACGTCAACCTGCTGCCGCCGGAAACTGCGGAGCTGACGCGCTCTGAGCGCGTGGTGCTGGAAAAGGCCATGGAGGTAGCCCAGCGCGAGGGCTGGGGCGAGGTATTAGAGCCTATGGCCATACTCTGGTGCCGGGCGGTGCGCAATTTGAATTGGACCAACCGCGAGGGGCTGCATGCCCAGCAGTGGGCGGCAGCACTGGCCTTTGAGGCCTCCCGGCAGGCGGGGATGGCGCCGGTACGCACGCGCGTTGCCAAGGTGTACCACACCACCCCCGGGACGCTTAAAAAATATCACGAGCGCCTGGTGCAGGCGTTGCAAACAAAAGAGGAAGGAGCGGGCGAGCATGAAGGAACTGATTAATTTTGACGAACAGTTTGGCCAATATATAGAAAAATGGATGGCGGAAAACGCGGATAAATACGAGAATGTAGACGAGATGGAGGCGGAGGTCCCCGAGCTTTACCTGAAGTGGATGAACGAGGGCGCCGCGTTTTTGGACGGGGCGGAGCCGGCCCATTACTTTGACCGGTACGACGACCCGGAGGAGCTGCTGGCGTTGATGCGCCGGTATCTGGCCGAGAACGTGCCCCTGCCCGACCCGTTGCTGGAACGGCTGACCGACCTGGGCGCCGCGGCGGAGCGGGCGCTGGTGGCCGCTTTGGAGCAGGAGCAAAACCCCGAGGCGCAGATGCTGGAGATCGGCCTGCTGGGCGAGTTGGAAAGCGAAGCCCCCATGGCGTTATACGTGGAATGGGCTGCCACCGGCGAGGAGGGCGACGACCGGGCCGAGGCTGCCGCGGAAGCGCTGGGCCGTATGAGCGAGCGGGTGGTCGCCCTGGCGCTGCCCAGGCTGATGCAGGCCAAAGCCCCGCATATCAAGGCGCGGCTGATCGACGTTTTGTGCAACTTCCCTGGGGATGACAGGATCTTTGAACAGCTTTTGGAGCTGTTTTGCCAGCGGCGGGATGAGCGCGCGCTTTTCGCCTCCTACCTGTGCAAATATGGAGATGAGCGCGCGCTTTCCGCCCTGAAAGAGGCGTTGGTAGACCCGGATATCAATTATCTGGACTACATCGAAATTTGCAACGCCATCGAGGCGCTGGGCGGCCAGGTGGAGGTGCAGCGGGACTTTACCGGCGACCCTTATTATGAATCTTTAAGGACGATGAACGATTAAAGGGCAAAACGTTCCCTTGAAACGGAGGGAGATATGGAAAATAAAATCATTACGATAGATGACGTGCGCAACGATCCGCAGATCAGCGCGCTGGTCCACTATGCCAACCACATCATGTCCGTCATGGGCTATACCGAGCACGGCCCGCGGCATGTGGGGGTGGTCAGCCGGGTGACGACGGATATCCTTCGGGAGCTGGATTACCCCAAGCGCACGCTGGAACTGGCGGAGATCGCCGGTTGGGTGCACGATGTGGGCAATATCGTCAACCGAACGGATCACGGACTCAACGGCGCGGTGATGCTGCTGCCGATCCTGCAGCAGATGGGCATGCCCATTGAGGAGGTGCTGCGCATCGTATCGGCCGTGGGCAACCATGAAGAGCAGCACGGCACCCCGGTCAGCGAGATCAGCGCGGCGCTGATCATCGCCGACAAGAGCGACGCGCACCGCTCCCGCGTGCGGCGCGGCCGCTATAACCCGGAGGATATCCACGACCGGGTAAATATGTCCATCAAGAAAAACTGGGTGGAGGTGGACAAGGCCAACCGGGTGATCCGCTTTGAGCTGATCATGGACGGGACCAGTTCCGTACTGGAATTTTTGCAGATATACATGTCCCGTATGGTGATGAGCGAGGACGCGGCCCACTTTTTGGGCTGCCGGCTGGAGATCGTGATCAACGGCATGATCATCAACAACCACATTAAAAACCTGGAGGCTGCCAAGGCGAATCTGGAGAAGAGGAACGATAATTTAGACAAATGAGAAAATTCCATTTGATCGCCACGGCGGCCTTTGGGCTGGAGGGCGTGGTAGCGGCGGAGTTGCGCCGCATGGGTTATGAGGTAGAAACAGAAAACGGACGCGTGCGCTTTTGCGGCACGATGGCGGATATCGCCCGGTGCAACCTGTGGCTGCGGGTAGCGGATCGGCTGCTTATCGAGGTGGGCAGCTTTAAAGCGACCAGTTTTGAAGAGCTGTTTGAAGGGGTCAGGGCCCTGCCTTGGGAGGAATATATCCCCAAAGAAGGCTGCTTTCCGGTGAGCGGCAAGGCCGTAGCCTCGCAGCTTATGAGCGTGCCGGATTGCCAGGCGATCACCAAAAAGGCGATCGTGGAGCGGCTCAAGCAAAAATACCCCGTCGCCTGGTTTGAAGAGGCCGGGGAGACCTATAAGCTGGAGGTGGGTCTGCTAAAAGATGTAGCGACTTTGACGCTGGACTGCTCGGGCGCGGGGCTGCACCGGCGGGGCTACCGGCCGCTGACGGCCCAGGCGCCTTTGCGCGAAACGCTGGCCGCGGCGCTGGTGCTGCTGTGCCGCTGGCATCCGGACCGGACGCTGTGGGACCCCATGTGCGGCTCGGGCACCATTCCCATTGAGGCCGCGCTGATCGGCCGCAATATCGCCCCGGGGTTGAACCGCACTTTTGCCGCGGAGGACTGGCGCTGGATGGATAAAGACGTGTTCCGTCAGGCCCGGGCTCAGGCGTTGGAGGCGATCGACCGGGAGCGGGAGCTGCATATCATCGGTACGGACATCGACGAGCGGGTATTGAGTACAGCGCGCTTTCACGCCAAGAGCGCCAAGGTGGAAAAAGACATCCATATCCAGTGCCAGCCGCTAAGTGAAATGCGTACCTCCCGGGAATACGGGTTTATCGTATGCAACCCGCCTTACGGCGAGCGGATGGGCCAGATACGGGAGGCGGAGCAGCTTTACCGGGAGATGGCCAAGGTGTTTGCCACCTTGCCCACCTGGGGCAAGAACGTAATCACCTCTTACCCCAATTTTGAGCGGGTATATGGCCGCAGAGCGGACCGGCGCCGCAAGCTGTATAACGGCAAGCTGCAATGCCAGTATTACCAGTACTTAGGGCCGCGCCCACCCTGGCTGGACCGGGCCAGGCAAGCGGCCGCACAATCGGACGATTAAATTTTTAAGACGGCTCCCTTGGATAAGGGGGGCCGCTTGTTTTATACCAAGCGCCCCTCCAATAAGACCCATAGACGCGGGTTTTGACAAATAACATACAAAGGAAGATGTGCAGCGCGGCTTTTTATGGTAAACTGAAAGAGACAATACACGGATATGCGGTGCTTAGGCGGCCGATCTTGGGATGAAGGGGTATCGATATGAAGAAAAAAATACTCAGTTTGTGTGCAGCGGTCATTTTACTGGCCGCCCTGTTTGCCGCGCCGGGCCTGGCGGCGGCGGACACCCGTACCTATGAGTTGGAGGATTTGGAGCTAAGCATCGAGATCCCCAACAGTTATGGCGTAACGGCGCAGGGGGTGGTGGGCAACCGGGCCGTATTTGCCTTGCTGGGCGTGGACCCGGAGGAATTTTGGGCGGATTACGAGGGGACCGATATCTACCTAAGCGCCGTAGGGATAGACCCGCTGCGCGAGGTCAATATCGCGACCTTTGAGGTGGAGGACGTATTTACCATAGACGTAGATACCCTGAAAAACGCGCCTTCCTACCTGATTGACCAGCAGATAGATTATTTTTTAGAGGACAGCGAGGTCACCGATTGCCGGACGTATGAGACCGATCAGGCGCTGTACATCGTAGCGGATCTTGAGCAGCGGCAAAGCGGCGGCTATGTGCATATGTATTTTACGGTGATCGGCGGCCAGGGCTACAACATCGGCCTGTATACTTACGGGCAGCAGGCCGGTTTTACCCAGGAGCAGGAGCTGGAGGCGATGGTGGATAGCATCGACTATCATAACCTGCCGCTGGGCGGATTAGGATATGATTCTTCTTATGATACCGCCTATCGGGCGGGGGAGACCATCGGCAGGATCACGGCGATCACCGCGATACCGGGCTTTTTGTTGTCCATTGCCGCGCTGGTGATCACGCTTTGCATGGCCAATAAGCGTAAAAAGCAGCGGGAATACCAGCGCGCACAGGAGATGGCCGCGCTTGGGCAGCAAGAGGCGGTACAGCCCGTCGTTACCTGGGAAGCGCCCCAGCAGGCGCCGGAGGAGCCGGTTGAGGCAGCTGCCCAGCCGGAGAAAGATAAAATGGATACGGAGCAGGAAAGCGGCGGGGTCGTGCTCCCCACAGAGGGCAGCCAGCCAGCGCCCGAGGCGGAACCGCGTCCGGCGGTAAAGCCGCGCTTTTGCACGGAGTGTGGTAAACCCCTGCCGGAGAACGCGGCTTTCTGCCCGGAATGCGGCAAGAAGGTGCAAAAATAATATCCCGATAAAGGGGAGAGCAAACGTGTGCGGAGGGGAAAAGGTAAGCATTCGCCGCGCCGGGCGGGAGGATAGCGCCCGGCTTGCGGCCTTAGCCAAGGCGCTGTGGCCGCAGCAGGATCAAGAGGCGCTACGGCAGGAGCTGGAGGGACTGTGCACCCAGCGGGAGGCCGCGCTGTTTCTGGCGGAATGCGGCGCCCAAGCAGTAGGCTTTGCCCAGTGCCAGCTGCGGCGCGACTATGTGGAAGGGACGCATACCAGTCCCGTGGGCTACTTGGAAGGGCTCTACGTATGCCCTGCTTTGCGCGGCAGGCATGTGGGGCTGCAACTGCTCAAGGCCTGTGAGAACTGGGCCAGAACCATGGGATGCCTGGAATTTGCCAGCGATTGTACCATCGAGAACGCCGGCAGCCAGGCCTTCCACCAGAAGGCGGATTTTACTCAGGCGGCGCGCATCGTATGTTATACCAAAAGGCTGTAGTGATAAGGGGGAATGACGATGGAGAATTTCAGCGTTTTAGGCTTTGGGCATGTGGGCATCAGCGTGCGGGACATTGCCCGCTCGCGGCGGTTTTATGAGGAGATGCTGGGCTTTAAAGTGGTGTGGGAATATCACTTTCCGGATCGGGAACTGCTGTTTATGGGCAACGGATCGGTGGTGGTGGAATTTTTGCAGACGGACAGCGCGCTTGCGGATGGACCGCTCAATCACCTCTCCATTTTGGTAGACGATGTGGAGCGGGCGAAGGCGGAGCTGGAGAGCAAGGGCGTTAAGTTTGAAACGGAGCTGCTGCTGGATGCGGACCTTTACCCGCGCGGAGAAAAATTTGCGATCTTCCGCGGGCCGGATAATGAGCGGTTACAGTTAGAACAAATACTTTGAGGTAAAGATAGCAAAAGGAGGAGCGAGATGCGACTTGAAAAGGTAACGCTTAAAGGGAACGAGCATGTAACGGTGACGGCTTATCTGCTGGACCATCCCACCCAGTTCCCCAATGTGACGCGGCGGCCGGCGGTCCTGGTTTTTCCGGGCGTGATGACCAATGGCGGAAAGGTGCTGACCTCTCAGCGGGAGGCGGAGTGCATCGCTATGGCCTACCTGGCTGAAGGCTATCAGGCCTTTTTGCTGAATTATTCCATGCCCGCCTGGCCGGTGTTCCCCGGCCCGATCGACGATGTGCAGGAAGTGATGGATATCCTGTACGAAAAGAGCGCGGATTGGGAGATCGACACCAACCGGATCGCCGCGGTGGCCTTCTCCGAGGGCGCGTATGTGGCCGTAGCGCAGGCGATGACGGCGCAGCGGCACCGCCCCAATGCGCTGATTTTGGGCTATCCCCAGATCCCGGAGCCCGAGGAGGTACGCCCTTATAACGCCCCGGTCCTGCAGGAGATCGCCGATGAAAAGACGCCGCCGGTCTTTTTATTCTCTACGCATGAGGATACCGGCCGCCCGGCTAAAAGCTGCCTGAGCCTGCTGTTGGCGTTGGATAAGGTGGGCGTACCCTACGAGATCCACCTGTTCCAAAAGGGCGCACATGGCCTTTCCCTGGGAAAATCGCTGTGTTCTTCCGGCATGGGCTTTTATGTAGACGCCAACTGGGCCAAGTGGTTTGAACTGAGCATGCACTGGCTTACCGCCAACTGGGGCGAACCCTTCCCCTATGAGGGCGAGTTCTTAAACGCTGCGGACATCGGCGGCTATAATATCGATACGTATATCCGCGACCTGGCCCAAAACCCGGCGTGTATGGCGGTGGTTACCGAGTTTTGGCCGGAATATGGGGATGCACAGTTTGTGGCGGAACGGATGGATTCCACGCTTCGCTTTTCAAACGTATGGTTCCCCCAGCCCTTAAAGCCGGATGAACTGGAACGCCTCAATCAGCGGCTCAAAGCGATCCCGCTGGCATAAAACGATGAAAAGCCGTGCTTTTGCGCGGCTTTTTTTATTTTCGGCTATTTGACAAATGAATTGCGATAAAGATATACTATATATAAATAGATGTGATGATTTTGCGATATTACAAAATAAATAGACATAAATAAGCGGAAATATAAATGAATGGAGCTCATCCAGACGGTGGCCTGGATTTATAGACAAAGGAGTGAAGAGAAAATGGGAAAGTTGCAGCTGGGGTGGATCTTGTTTCCCCGGTATGACGAGGACTATTGGAGCAGCCTGGAGGCGTATAAAAAGATCGGCTATTCCGGGATGGAGAGCGGCGAGCAGCTGCTGACGCTGAAAGAGGGCACGCCGGAGGAGAACCTGGCACGATTCAGGGAGATCGGCCTTAAAGTCATCGCGGTGGGCGCCAATGAGGTGACGCGGTATGATGAAAAGCTGATCGACGAGAAGATCGCCCAGGTCAAGCTGCTGGGGGCGGACTTTGCCTGCTGCTATATTTCCAGCATCATCCGCCCGATGATGGGGGAAGCCCCCTGCACGGATGATGAATTTTTGCAGGAGATCGAAAACCTGGAGCGCTCGGCCGAGCGTTTTGCCGCTGCTGGCGTTAAGCTGGCCTACCATAACCACAACTATGAGTTTATCCGCAAGATCCATGGCATCAGCGCCTATGACCAGATGGTCTCGCGCACGTCCACGCTGTGCTTTGAGCCGGATGTGGGATGGGTGACCTATGCCGGAGAGGACCCGATAGCGCTGCTGGAGCGGCTGGAAGGGCGGCTGGTGGCAGTGCATTTTAAAGATTTTATCCCGGGCCGGATGCGCACAGCCACCTTGGCCCCCGGAGTAAGTTATACCATCCCTGATTTTACTGCTGTGGGCTCAGGCGTGGTAAATACCTTTGGCGTAGCCCAGTGGGCGGCGGAGCATGGGCTCACATGGGGCGTCGTAGAACAGGACGGTAACCGCAACCTTTGCAGTGTGGATACGCTGCACTGCGCCTACCTGAATCTGAAAGAATCGGGCTTTGCCGGCTAATAAGAAAAGCCGCCCCATAGGGGTGGCTTTTCTTGATTAATAACTTTGACTTACTGTTCCTCCAACTTATCGGGCTCGGGCAGCTCCGGCCCCTCGATGGTGACGGTCTTGATCACCGGCGCGTCACCCTTGCCATCGGTTTCGGCAATTTTGTCCACCACGTCCATGCCGCTGATCACCTTGCCAAAGGCGGCATACTTGCCGTCGAGATAGGTGCTATCCTTATGCACGATGAAAAACTGCGAACCGGCGGAATCCATACTGACGTTGTTGCGGGCAAAGGAGATCACGCCCCGCACATGGGAAATGTCGTTTTGCACGCCGTTTTCCTTAAACTCGCCCTTGATGCAATATCCCGGGCCGCCGGTGCCGTTCCCTAAAGGATCGCCGCCCTGGATCATAAAGTCCTTAATAATGCGGTGGAAGGTCAGCCCATCGTAAAAACCTTCCCGGGCGAGGTAGACAAAGTTGCGTACGGACTGGGGCGCCTTGTCGGGATACAGCTCTAAAACGATGTTTCCGCCATCCTCCATCTGGATGGTGGCCGTTACGCCCGAGGTGGCTTGTACCGGTTCTTCGCTGGCACAGCCCGGCGCGAACAGGGCCAGGCAGATCAGCAGTGCGACTAGCTTTTTCATGCGATTGATCGTCCCCCTTATACGAAAATCATGGCGATAAAGCCATACAGCAATTAGGATACCCTGCGCAGCCCGGCTTGTCAAACCCCAGGCTGCGCGGCCACATGCAGGTATGAAACGCCGTGCAGATGCACATGATAGTACAAAACATTTGAAAAAGAGGTGCAACAGATGTTCAATGAAAAGATTCGTGTCGTTCAGTATGGCTGCGGGAAAATGGCCAAGTATACCCTGCGCTACCTGTACGAAAAAGGTGCGGAGATCGTGGGCGCTATCGACGTGGACCCGGCAGTAGTAGGCATGGACGTGGGCGAGTATGCGGGCCTGGGCTTCAAGCTGGGCGTGCCCATCCGCTCGGATGCAGACGCGGTGCTGGACGAGTGCGACGCCGATATCGCGATACTGACGCTATTCAGCTTTATGGATGACGTATATCCGCATTTTGAAAAGTGCGCACGGCGGGGGATCAACGTGGTCACCACCTGTGAAGAGGCGATCTACCCCTGGACGACGGCGGCATCGGACACCAACCGGCTGGACAAACTGGCCAAGGAAACCGGCTGCACCATCGTGGGCAGCGGGATGCAGGACATCTTCTGGGTCAACCTCATCGCCACGGTGGCGGGCGGATGCCATAAGATCGATAAGATCGAAGGCGCGGTCAGCTACAACGTAGAGGACTACGGCCTGGCGCTGGCCAAGGCCCACGGCGCGGGCTTTACCCCCGAGCAGTTTGAGGCCCAGCTGGCCCACCCGGAGACGCTGGAGCCGGCTTATGTGTGGAACTCCAACGAGGCGCTTTGCGCGAAGATGGGATGGACCATCAAATCTCAAACGCAAAAGTGCGTGCCCTATTTCTACGATAAGGACCTGTACTCGGAGACGCTGGGCGAGACCATCCCCAAAGGGAATTGCATTGGGATGAGCGCCGTGGTCACCACCGAAACCTACCAGGGCCCCGTGATCGAGACCCAGTGCATCGGCAAGGTCTACGGCCCGGACGACGGGGATATGTGCGACTGGAAAATCACCGGCGAGCCGGATACCACTTTTTACGTGCAAAAGCCGGCCACGGTGGAGCACACCTGCGCTACTATCGTCAACCGTATCCCCAGCGTGCTGACGGCCCCGGCGGGATATGTGACCATGGATAAGCTGCCCGAGGCGGAGTATATGACCTATCCCATGGCGGTTTATGTGGATTTAATGTGCTGATGGACCTTTAACGGCCGGGATGCCGCGAGGCGGCGCTGCCCATAGGGTAGCGCCGTTTTTCTATTCGTTTTTTGAACAACTAAATATATTTATGATTGACAGCCTGTTAAGACGGAGAGAAAATAGAAAAGGAGCCTTGGGCGCTTAGAAAAGGGCTAAACGGGGCTTTTTAAGGATTGCTTGAAATGGACGACTGTTAAGGGGGTAAAGAAAAATGATCGATTACAAAAAGGTGGACGGCAGCTTTTCTCTGGTGGGCAAGACCTGCCTGGTGACCGGCGCGGCCAACGGCATCGGCAAGGCTTCGGCTACTCTGTATGCTTCCAAGGGGGCCAATGTGGCGCTGGTGGATCTGCAGGAAAGCGTGCACGATGTAGCGCAGGCGCTGGCTAAGGAGTACGGGGTCAAGACCATCTCGATTATCGGGGATATCACCAATAAAGAGAGCATTGCCAATATGATTGATAAGACCAAGGCGGCTTTTGGCGGGATCGACGTGCTGGCTAACATCGCCGGCGCGGTGGAGCTGGAGGATGCGGAAAAACTGCCCGAGGAGTACTGGGACAAGATGATGGCCGTCAACGCCAAGGGTACTTTCTTGATGTGCCAGCTGGTAGGCTGCGAGATGATCGCCCAGGGCCGCGGCGGCAAGATCGTCAACATTGCCTCTCAGGCGGGCTTTATCGCGCTAGACAAGCATGTGGCTTATACCGCTTCCAAGGCCGCGATCATCGGCATGACCAAGGTGCTGGGCTTTGAATGGGCCGAGTTTGGCATCAACGTCAACGCTGTTTCGCCCACGGTGGTGCTCACGGAGATGGGCGAGAAGGCCTGGCAGGGCGAGGTGGCCGAGAACATGAAAAAGCGCATCCCCGCCAACCGTTTTGCATATCCGGACGAGATCGCCGCGGCGGTTTTGTTCCTCTCGTGCAACGAGTCCAACATGATCACCGGCGAGAACCTGGTGGTGGACGGCGGATTCACCATTAAATAATTAAATTTCTGTAAATCATGTAGCCGGGTGGCCAAGATATGATAGAATAGGAAAAAGGCTTTTTCATAAAGCCTTTTTCTTTTATTATAAATACCGGCCGCGGAGGGGCTTTTGCAATCTCCAAGCGGCTATGGTATGATATTTACGATGAATTGACGCCTGTTTGCGGGCGAAAGCGAGGAAACGATTTTGGAGTATTTGCTGCGGTTTTTAACTTTTTGGCTGAAACTGCTCGCGATATTGCTGGCCCTGGCGCTGGTGGGGGCCTTTGTATTTCTGTTTTCCATGGATTCGACCAATATTAACACCATCTTATCCGAAGGGATGAAGACCCGGGCCGAATCGGTCATTATCGGCGGAGAGCAGGAGGAGATCACCGATACCCTATCCAAGTTCTTTACCTGGGATTTTCTCTCCAGCGACGAGATGATCCAAAATACGGATTACAACCGCTTTGTAGTCCGCTCGATCCAGCACCGGCTCAAGGTGGAATGGGTGTGCGCCATGCCATGGGATACGGTGACCGAAGCCACGGTGGTCGAGCAGGTGCCGGCGATCGACGGGGAGCTGCCCAAAAACAACTATACGGAAGAGGAAGAGGCCTCCGGGGAAAAGGTACTGCCGCCCGACTGGCCGCACGCGCGCTACAAGGTGCGCCTGGTGCGCAGCGAGGAGCGCTGGAAGATCGATAAGGTGGAGCTGATCGAAACCATCGAGGATGCCGTGGCTACCCCCTTACCCAGTCAGACGCCCGAGGCGCAGCAGACCCCGGCGGCAGAATAATGGCCTAAAGGCGCGCCCTCTTGCAAAGCAGGAGGGCGCTTTTTAACCGCGGAAAATGAGGAGGAAGGATATGCGGATCGGCAATTTGGAGATCGAAAACCGCGGGCTGCTGGCGCCCATGGCCGGGGTGACGGATTCGGCCTTCCGCCGCATCTGCATGCAGATGGGCGCGGGGCTATGCTATACGGAGATGGTCAGCGCCAAGGGGCTGCTCTATGGCGGGGACGGCTCGGCGGCGCTGCTCAAATACGCGCCGGAGGAGCGCCCCATCGGCGTACAGCTTTTCGGCCGCGAGCCCCAGCGGATCGCCCAGGCGGTGGAGCGCGTGGGGGAGCTGGGTTTTGCGCTGATCGACCTGAATATGGGCTGCCCGGCTAAAAAAATCGTAGGCAACGGCGAGGGCAGCGCGCTGATGCGGGAGATGGATGTGGCGCATGCGGTATTGCAGGCGGCGGTACGCGCTGCAGGCGAGCTGCCTGTAACGGTTAAATTTCGCGCGGGCTGGGATGAGGAAAACCGAAACGCCGTTGCTTTTGCGCGCATGGCCGAGCAGGCGGGCGTGGCCGCGGTCTGTATCCACGGCCGCACGCGGGAGCAGTTCTACGCGGGCCATGCCGATTGGGAGATGATCGCCCGCGTCAAGGCCGCGGTAGGGATCCCGGTGATCGGCAATGGCGATGTGACCGATGGGGAGAGCGCCAGGGCCATGCTGGCGCAAACGGGGTGCGATGCGGTGATGGTGGGCCGCGGCGCGCAGGGGAACCCCTGGATCTTCCGGCAGATCGCCTGCGCGCTGAGCGGACAGCCGGCCCCGGTGCTGCCCAGCGCAGGGGAGCGGATAGAAAAGTGTATGGAGCAGGCGGCCGTCATGGTGCGTGAAAAGGGCGAGCGCACGGCTTTGCGAGAGATGCGTAAGCACGCCGCCTGGTATATCAAAGGACTGCGGGGCGCAGCGGCGGTGCGGGGAAAGATCAACGCTGTGGAAACGCTGGCGCAGTTAGACGGTATCCTGCGCCAATGCCTTGCTGCAGGGGATAAATAGCGCTTTTGGGGTGCATGAACAGAGCCCGTCCCGAATAGGATAACGCGTAGGCTGCACGGTTTGTGCCGGGGCAGCCTGCACAATCCATTTGGGGGAGATGAATATACTGTGGATACGGGCAGGTGGATCCTTTACCGCCCCGGCCAGGCGGCAGCGCGCCGGAGGGGACTGTTTTCTCGCGGCGGACGGGCGCGCCAGCTGGCCTTAAACGGCATGATTATGGATGGAGAGCGCCCGGGCGGCTATGTGCTCAGCGGCGAGCTGGCCCCGCCTGCAGCAAAAGACCCGGTCCGGCGGGTGGAGCCGCTGCTGCGCGCAATGGATCAGCTGGACGGGCGGGTGCTGTGCGTCGAGCATGGAGAGCACTTTTTCAGCCCTGGAGAACGGATGGCACTGGCGCGGGAAGGGGTGCGTCTGGCGCAGAGCGAGCCGCTGCGCCAGATCAGCCTGTTTCCCGCGGCGATGCAGGCGGCACGGGAGATGCAGCTGCGCCTGGTACTCTCGCCCGCGCTGATCGTGGGTGCCGATACGCCCGAGGGGCGGGAGTGGGCCATGCTGCTGGGAGATAGAATGAATTTCATGGGACTTTGCGGCAGCAATCCTTATGTGTTAGAGCGCCTGTCGGACCGGCTGATGGATAGCTTTGGCCTGGCCGCGCCAATATACCGAAACCTGGAGCGCGCGGCTGCCGCCAGCCGCATCGTGATCTTTGCCGATGCCGCGCCCAAGCCGGTGCTGGGCGCCCTGCAGCCCGGGACGCTGGCCATCCTTACCCACCCGGATGACCAGCGGGCTTTGCCGGCGCCGCGGGGGGTTCAACTGCTGGGAGGCGGTAGGGTCGCGATGCCGGAAACGGTGGCCGCGCCCCTGGGGCTGTCCTCTAGCGAGCAACATCTGGTGGCGCAGGGCTGGCTATATGGCGCAAGCGCGCTGGCTGGGGACGCACGAAGATTGCCGCTGCGCGCGCGCATCCGGCTGTGGCGGGAAATGGAAGCGGACGGTTTTTTTCTAAAGGGCGGCGGCGCTTGACAAGCGAAGGACCTTGCACTATAATCATTAGGTCTATAATAAGGCGTAATGGACAAAATAGCTGCTCATCCGGCCCGTGGGGAGGGCCTGGATAGGCGGATATTTTTATATAGGCTGGCGATGTAAAAATCGCCGATTAACAAGGGGGAATTTTTCATGGCTAAAGAAGTTATGCTCACGCCTGAAGGCGTGGCGAAATTAGAGGAAAAGCTGGATTACCTTAAAACGGTCAAACGGCCCGAGGTGACCGAGCGTATCAAACAGGCGCTGGCCTTTGGCGACCTGAGTGAAAATGCGGAATACGACGAGGCGAAAAACGAACAGGCCTTTGTGGAAGGCGAGATCATCAGCATCGAAAATATGCTGCGCTCAGCCAAACTGATCGATGAGGACGACCTGAATACCGACGTGGTCAACGTGGGCAATACCGTGCGGGTGTTGGATAAGGAGTTCGACGAGGAGATCGATTATGTGCTCTGCGGCTCCACGGAGAGCGACCCCAATGAGAACCGGATCAGCAATGAATCCCCCATTGGGGCGGCGCTGATGGGCAGCCACGTGGGCGATACCGTGCAGGTGGAGACCCCGGGCGGCATTGTAGAGCTTGAGGTGCTTTCCATCAGCAAATAAGGATGTAAGCAAAAGAGAGAGGATAGTATGCAGGATCAAATGAAGAACCCGCCCCAGGCGCAGGAGAGTGTACAGGAGAACTTAAACGAGATATTGCGGGTTCGCCGCCAGAAGCTGCAAGCGCTTAAAGACGAGGGGAAGGATCCCTTTGCCCTTACGCATTATGAGCGTACCCATGAAAGCGAAGAGATCATCTCGCACTATGACGAGCTGGAGGGCCAGCAGGTATCCATCGCCGGGCGCATGACCTCGCGGCGCATCATGGGCAAGGCGTCTTTTGCGCACGTGCTGGACCGGGCTGGTACCATCCAGATCTATGTGAAGCGGGACGATGTAGGCCAGGAGGCCTATACAGCCTTTAAGCAGCTGGATATCGGCGATATCCTGGGCGTAAAGGGCACGGTATTTAAGACGCGCACGGGGGAGATCTCCCTGCACGTGACCGAATATGTGCTGCTATCCAAATCGCTCCAGCCGCTGCCGGAGAAGTTCCACGGCTTAAGCGATCCGGATCTGCGGTACCGCCAGCGGTATGTGGATATGATCGTCAACCCCGAGGTGCGCAAGACCTTTATGGCCCGCAGCCAGATCATCAAGATTATCCGCAGGATTTTGGATGAGCGGGGCTTTATCGAGGTGGAAACGCCGGTACTGCATACGCTGGCCACGGGCGCCGCGGCCAAGCCCTTTATCACCCACCATAATTCGCTGGATATCGATATGTACCTGCGCATCGAGACCGAGCTGCACTTAAAGCGCCTGATTGTCGGGGGCTTGGAGCGGGTGTATGAGATCGGCCGCATCTTCCGCAACGAGGGCATGGATATCAAGCACAACCCGGAGTTTACCACCATTGAGCTCTACCAGGCCTATACCAACCTGGAAGGGATGATGGAGGTAGCCGAGACCGTGTTTATCGAGGCGGCCAAGGCGGTTTGCGGCGGCACCCAGATCACCTATCAGGGTACGCCTGTGGACCTGACCGGGCCCTGGCGCCGGCTGCCGATGATCGACGCGGTCAAGGAGTACGCGGGCATCGACTTTACCGATATTCTGGACGACGAAGGCGCGCGCGCCGCTACCAAGGCCGCAGGGCTGGAGGTAGAGGCGGATATGACCCGCGGACAGTGCATCTACCTGTGCTTTGACGAGCTGGTGGAGGAAAAGCTGGTGCAGCCCACCTTTATTACCGATTATCCGGTGGAGGTTTCTCCCCTTGCCAAGCGCAAGGTGGACGACCCCGCCTTTACCGAGCGGTTTGAGTTCTTTATCACCGGCCGGGAGATGGGCAACGCCTTTTCCGAGCTGAATGACCCCATCGACCAGAAGGCACGCTTTGTAGAGCAGGCCCAAAAGAAGATGGCCGGCGAGGGCGAGGCGCAGATCGACGACGACTTTGTCAACGCCCTGGAGGTGGGGATGCCCCCCACGGGCGGCATGGGCATCGGTATTGACCGGATGGTGATGCTTTTGACGGATTCCTATTCCATCAGGGACGTGATCCTGTTCCCCACCATGAAATTGATTAAAAACTAGGATCGCGGTTTATGAATAGATTGTTCACTAACAGGCCTTTTTGGCCTGTTTTCTTTTTGCGTATCTTGTTTACCTTGATGGACTGAAATCCAGCAATACCAGCGGTTCTAGCATTTTGCCTTGCGTATATCGTCGCAAGTTCGCTTTCCTTAAAAATCTTGTTTTCTGATGCCGGTGTGGGGTTCGGTGTGGGTTTTTGCAGACTCCACACGAGTAAGACTGGGAATAACCGGCTGCGCCGTCTCAAGATTAGCATAGCACTCAGGTAGCATATTTACACGGGGGATATTAAGCACAGCGGGCTATCTTTTTCAGATTTAGCTGATGCTATAATTGTCGGATTTTTGCGTCATATATAGAAAAACATAAATTAAATATATTTACAAACCACATTTTAAACTGTTATACTCGAAATAGAATTGTGTATAATTTGTGAATAAACTTTGTAATTTATGTGAATACATTTGATTTCGACAGCATCTCACTGCAATTACTGCCGCTTTATCCCTTACAAAAGAAAAACATGTTGGAGGAGAATTTCATGTCTGCCAATGGAAAGCGCCGCTTTATAGCCTTCGCCCTGTCTTTTGTCATGTCTTTTACCTTTTTGCAGAGCGGTATTTCTGCCCTGGCTGAGGGTATACAAGACGCTAATATGCCTCCTGCCGAAGAAGCACAGGAACCGTCCGTGGAGCTGGTAGAGGAACGCGAACCCGGCGTAGCCGTTTATCAAAATGCTGACGGTACCAAAACCGCGCGTTGGTATGGCGAGGTGATCCACTACCAGGATGAAGAAGGCGATTGGCAAAAGATTGATAACACGATTCAGGAGGTACCCAAAGCGCGCACCTTCAGCGCCAACAGCCAGGAAGCCGGCATGCGGTATGAGAACAAGGCCAATAGCATCAAGGTCTATATGGGAGAAAGTGTAGAAGATCAGCTTGGTGTGACCGTATCCGAAGATAATGGTCCGTCCATCAGTTTTGGTATTTTAACGCAGGAGGGGATTGCCCAAGCCAAAGCTGAACAGAAACTGTTAAAACCTTTGGAAAAAGAGCAGGCGCTGCGCCAGGAAGCCGAGCAGGCTGCCAAGGTCGAACTCCAACAGGAGCATATTCAAAAACTAGAAGCGCAGGCGCATGAGCAAGCTTTAGCAGTACCCTCCACTTCCTCGGAAGTGTTGCAAAACGATACGTCTGGATTGAACGCAGCTACATCCTCCGCTGAACCAGAACCGCAGATAACCCTGGAGCAGCAAGCCGATGCGCAGGCGCAGCTTGACGCACTTCAGCCCTCTGGAGCGCAAGTGGAGGCAAAGCTTGAAACATTGGAACAGGAAAAACTGCAACGCCAAGGGCGCGAGTTAATGCCCCAGCTGGTGGAGGAATACATCGAAAATGAAGAATTGCCGCCAAATGAGCATTCTTTAGTGGTTGAAGAACCTCAAACGGAAGCGCAGGCGGCCCAAGAAACTGAACCAGAGATCGGCAGCATCCTCTATCAAAACGCGGGGCAGGATGAGGTGGACCTGCGGATCATCCCTGTGGGCAACGGCGTGAAGGAAGAACTGATCTTTAACAGCAAACCTTCTACCTTTCGCTATGCCTTCGCGCTGACACTGCCTGGTCTAAAACCCGTAATGGATGAATATGGTCAGATCAATTTATACGACGAGGATGTAGATTTAGAGCAAAACCCGGATGCCAAGTACCGGGCGTATATCCCCGCGTCATTTATGTATGACGCCAATGAGGAGCCTTTCTATTCTGATCAAATCGTGACCACATTAGAGCGCATCGGCAATACCGATCAGTATATCCTATACCTCGTTCTCGATGAAGAATACTTTGAGAATGTCCATCTGCGATATCCCGTAACGGTGGATCCGTCTGTAGAGTGGAGCATCGAGACGCCGTTTGGAACAAAAGAGGTTTATTCCCAATCTGATACGAATGTAGTGGGGCATTTATGTGTAGGTCAAAATACCAATGGCACAAAATACCGCACGTTAATTTGGATAACCGACGACTATCTGGCTGATTTTCAGAATTATTACTATTTACTATTAGATGCAAACTTTTTAGCCTATCAGGACTATACGGGGTCCACTAGCCCCACGCACGACATCCATCGTGTAACTGAGAACTGGTACTTTGCAGGCGAGACAGCCTGGAATGACCTACACTATGATCCTACGGTTTATGATTCTAAATATATCTATCCCAATCAAGCAAGGTGGTATTCTTACAGTATTTTCGCACTGTTTGCCGGCTGGGCAAATCAAGATTATCCTAACTATGGATTTGTAATTAAATCGCGCCAGGAGAACTACCAATGGTATAAACGTTATTGCAGTCTGCATTATTCCGATCCAAATTTCCGCCCTTATATGGAGCTTAAATACATCGGTGAAAACGTGGCTCCCACCATCACAACCCATTCAGGCGGTCGCAACAGCGGCACTGGCTGGTTAGATATTTCCTGGCCGGTAAAGGATGACTCGCTTAATTACCTGGTGGGTTTCTGGACGGGGAACCAATATGAGTTTATTGATGTAAAAAATGAAAATTCATTTTCTACCCGAACTGAAGGTGTTTGGCCTACGGCAAGCCAGGGTCCGCATATTCGCACGGACGGCAGCGGCACTGATCTGCCCAATAGTCCACTTTCTCTCTACCATGCAAACAATCCTGGCTATGATTATCAACATTATCGCGTGATTTATTATCCATATAATCCGGCATATGGCGCAGTTCAGAGTATCGACGCGAACTGGAGCACATGGGTCTATATTGAGGACTGCACCCCGCCCGAAGCTGTAGGCGGCGTAACGGCTGCGCTTGAGGAGAGCGACGGCCTGATACACCTGCGCTTCAACGCCACACAGGATGGGCCTGATCCCCATTCGTCCTGGAACGACGTAGCTACTGGAATCAAAGAATATACCATCAGCTACAACAAACAAAATGCTGCTGGCGTAGATGAGAACCAAACTTATACGGTGGCCGCTACAGGAGAGGCTCAGTATGAGGTGACCTTCTCACCCCAGGATTTCCCTATGGGGCAACAGAGCGTGACATTCTCTGTCAGCGCCGTGGATAATTCCGATTTGGCCAATTTTTCCGATCCCACCTATTCTTCTGCCGTAGAACTGCCGGACCGTTCCATTCCCAACGCGCCGGGGCAGTTCAGCGTGGCCAATGTGCCTGAAAGCGGGATTATGAACGAAAATCCCGAGATGAGCTGGGGCCAAATTACTGACCCCAAGGGTGACGATAACCGCAAGGGGCTGGAATATAAAATTACCGGGCCGAATAATTACGATTCAGGCTATCGTACCATAACCCTGAACGACTGCCTGAATAAGGAGTCCGGCGCTACCCTGTGGACCAATTCGGCATACGCTGATTTTTCCGGCCTGCCGGAAGGAACGTATACCATCCACCTGCGCGCGGTAAATCAGTCCGACCGCCCGGGAACCGACGCAACGGTGCAGGTAAACTGGGACGCCACCGCGCCCCGGTATACACTAACCACAACGCTGGCGTGGAAGGTGCTCAGCGGCTTTGTGCCGATTTACGGTACGATTGAAGACCCCAACTTTGAATATTACCGCTGGTATTATCAAAAAGGTATAAACGGCGAGCCTAATCCTCGCATCATGTTTCATGAATCGAGCACTTTGCCCGCCGCGGGAGAGCCGCTGTGTACGCTGGATTCGACGCAACTAGAGAATAACAGCTATTACCGTATAGCCCTTGAAATCGTCGATAAGGCGGGCAACAAAAAAACCGGCGGCGCCTGGTATGCCTATGTGGGCCAGGAGGGTATCTCTACCCCGCCCAAACTTCAGATCACCCAGGCGCCAGACCCAGACCTAACGGTGACGGAACCGGAAATATCCTTCCAATATAAACAGGTGATCGACGATAGCAACCTGCAGCCGGCTAGCCTGTATCTCGGCGGCAAAAAAGTGGCTACTGAATCCACCGTGGGCGAGGGCTTTGATATCGACGCCATCACGGAGAACCTTGCCGAAGGTGGGGATTATTCCTATTTCGTACGGGCGCAGGGTTCCAATGGCGAAGATAAGTATACCGTCAGCTCTTACCTCTCGCCCAATAATGTGCAAGGTTTTACCGCCGATTCGGACATCGACGCTGCTTCTACCAACGTACAGGTCACTGCACAGGGCGCTAAACAGGCGTCTGATGGTCCATCGGTCCTCTATGGCCCGGAGCTGCCGGCCAATAACGTATCCAAAATCAAGCTGATCCCCACGCTGGCGGACGCCTCCCTGGCTGCGCAGGTGAGCTATGAGGCCAGCTTTGATGGCGGTGAAACCTGGCAGCCCATTGCCGCTAACCAGGAGTATCTCGTGCAAGACGAGCTGGGGCAAAGCGTACAGATACGCGCTACCTTTAATAGCGCCGGTGTAGCCATTAAAAGCTGGAATGTTCAGATCACCTCATTGAATTTGAACGACAGCTTTATCGTGCAGTTGGTGACGCAGGCACAGCGGCCCACAGCTATGAGTATGGTCAACTACTCGATATGGCTGCGTTGGGACGGCATTTTAGGAGATGATGAAACCTATTCTATTTACCGTGGCACCACGCCCGACTTTGAGCCGGATCTGGTCAACCACAGCAATCGCGTTATCTCGGGCTTAACGCAGAATTACACATACGATATAGATGTGACCAAAGACCAAACTCACTATTACTATGTCGTTGCGGAACGCACCTTTGGCGAGCGGACGCGCATTGGCCTTCCTTCCGACCAAACCTATGCCACCGTTGTACCGGAAGGCGAGCTGGAAAAAGCACTGGGGTTAAATGGAACCTCAAGCTACAGCAGTATTGACCTTGGCCAGGGCACGGCATACGTCAATGTGGCCAGCGGCAATTTGGTCTACCAAGTTACGGATTTCAGCAAGGCCGAGCACATGCTCTCGATGCCGATGAGCCGCACCTTCAACTCTCAGGCCCGTGCGGAAACAGCGCTGGGCCGTGGTTGGGATTTCAGCTTCAACACCAGTCTACTGCGCCTATATGACGATGATCTTAACGAAATCGGCCTGATCCTCAAGGATGGAGATGGTTCGGTCCATAAAATCTTAAAGGATCCGGATTCCGGAGCGTTTATTCCCCCTGCCGACGACTATATGGAAGTTTCCATCAGCGAGCAGGGTGGATATAGTATCACGCGCAAAAATAACATCACCTATACATTCCAGCCTAATACGTTACAGCTGGATAGCTACCGCGAGCCCAATGGCGTGGCCTTATTTATGAACTACGATAGCCGCGGGCGTCTGATCTCCGTAGAACATATCATGTCCGAAGGTGAGATCACCTTCCTGTACAACGGCACAGACAAAATGGTGGGGGCTTACAACCATTTTAACTTGGATGAATCGCTGGAGGTTCAGTACGATTATGGCGAATACGGCTGGGTAGAAGAAGCCTACACGTACCGGGATGGCGGGGAAAAGATCTACGAGCGCTATTCTTATTACGAATACTCCTGGCCGGGCAATGAGGAGCATGACCCAACCGTTACCGGTGGCTTTGTCCTTTATACGCCTACCAATGGGGCGAGCGGTACCGCTGA
This sequence comes from Luoshenia tenuis, assembly GCF_014384745.1. NCBI lineage: Bacteria > Bacillati > Bacillota > Clostridia > Christensenellales > Christensenellaceae > Luoshenia > Luoshenia tenuis. The sequence goes on along the minus strand of NZ_JACRSO010000001.1, from coordinate 700,539 downwards.
ACGGTTGCAGGATGTGCGCATTCAGGATTCCAAAGTGCAAATGGTGATCGATTCAGATTTTACGACCTACTGGTTCACCTACGCTTCTCAGGGCCAGGGAGATGCGCTGACCAATACGACGACATTGCAGCAGCTGGTCAACGATGGCAGCGGCGGCGATGGGCCGGTTCCCTTTTCTACCAGCACATTTGTTACCAACGCACAGGGCCTGCTCACCAGCTTTACGGATGCGAAAGGCAATACCACCACTATCGGCGGCTACGCGCCTTGCATGAAGCCTACCTCGATCTCATATTATCAAGACGCGGCGCACACCAAGCTGTTGACCACCAGCATGACCTACGACGCCAAGGGCAATATGCTGTCCAGCACCGATCCGCAGGGCGCGGTGACCAGCTATACCTACCACGAAAAGTGGAACCTGCCGCTCACCATGACCACGCAAAAGGATGCGTCTACCACCCTGACCACCACCTACACCTACGATAATTACGGCAACCTGCTCACCACTACCGACCCGATGGGCAAGGTGACCAGCAATACCTACGATAACGATGGTCTGCTGACCCGTACTACCGGCTGGAACGACAGCGAAGTGCGCTATGTGTACGATGCGCACGGCCGATTGACCGAACAATGGAACAAGGTAGGCGCAGCTGGCGACGCCATCCAAAACGCTATTGCTTACCAGGGCGGCCTGTACGATAAGCAGGTCTACACCTATGACGAGCGGGATAACCTGGCCACGGTCACCGACGCGCTGGGTAACACTATTTACTATACCTACAACAATCTGGGCAATAAAACCGCAGCCACCTACCCCAACGGATATAAGGAGACCTGGCAATACAACCGCAACGGCTTGCTTACACAGGCGGCGCACAACAACTCCGCCAACCCCGGCGGGCAGACCGTAGCGACGCAGTATACCTATGATGATCTAAACCGCATCACCCAGACCCAGTTTGCCGACGGCACGCAGGAGGGGACCAGCTACGGTTATGAAACCGTGGGCGGCGCGCTTTGCTTTGTGGTGACTGCTACCGACGCCAACGGCGTTTCCAGCCGCACGGTCAGCAATAACCTGGGCCAGACCGTGGAGACCGTTTCCGGCGGCCTGTCCGTGCAGTACGCCTACGACGCGGCCGGCAACATGACCCAGGTGACCAACCCCGGCAACCGCGTGCAGCAGGCGCAGTACGACCTGATGAACCGCGTGGTCAAGACCAGTATTCCGGATACCAGCCTGGGGACCATCGAAAGCACGGCCACTTACGATTACCTGGGCAACAAGCTGACTGAGACCGACGCGCTGGGCAACACCACCCGCTACACCTACGACGCCTACAGCCGCCCGCTGACGGTGACCCAGACCGTGGACGGCGTGGACCAGACCACCAGCTATACTTATGATGAGATCGTCTCCACCGGCATCACCAAAAACACGGTGACCGACGCCGAGGGCATGGTCTCCGAGACCCACTACAACCGTCCGGGTTGGGTGGTCAAGACCCAGAACATGGGCAAGGGCACTACCCCCCTGCCCGCCCAGGTGACCCATTACAACGTACTGGGCCAGGCCCTCACCCTCAAGGTGAACGACGAGCTGCGCGTGACCAATACTTACGACCCGGTCACCGGCCTGCTGACCAAAAAGCAGTACAGCGAGCAGTATTATACCGATTACACCTACGACCTGGAGGGCCGCCAGCAGACCATGACCGACCACTGGCCCGACCAGCCCCAGGCGGTGACCAGCTACACCTACGACATCATGGGCCAGGTCACCCAGTCCCACCAGGACGGCAACAACATCAACTATACCTACGACAATGTGGGCACCATCACAAAGGTGGATTACACCATCGTGGGGGCCTCGCGCAGTGTGGAATACAACTACGACAGCCGCTACAACCTCACCTCCATCGTGCAGGACGGCAAGACCGTGGCGGAATACAGCTACGATGAGAGCAATAACGACCTGCTGAGCATCGACGAGTATCTCCAGTTCGATACCCAGGCCGACAAGGCGGGGCTGAAGCTGCAGCAGACCTTCGATTACGAGGATAAGCTGGGGCTGATGCTGAGCAACACCATCAAAGAAGGGACCGCCCAGCGGGAGAGCTATGCCTATACCTACAACAAGCTGGGCTTCGTCACCCAGGAGACGGTGAGCGGCAGCTATCCCGACAAGACCAACAGCGTGACCAAGACGCATACTTATGACGAGATCGGCCGGCTGACCCAGACCCTAAGCGACAACAATGGGACGGAAAAGACCCAGAGCTACACCTACGACAAGGTGGGCAACCGCCTGAGCATGGTAGACGGTGAGGACGAATACCGCTATACTTATAATGATTACAACCAGATGACCCAGTCCGAGAAGAAGCAGGACGGTACCTTCTACCTGGATAAGGAATATACCTACGATACCTATGGTAACCAGACCCAGAAGAAGGTGTACAAGACCGAGGATGGAGTCAACACGCTGGAATCCACCCTGGAATATACCTATGACCAGGCCAACCAGTTGAGCACCACCCGCGAAGTGTTTACCGACGAGAGCAAGGACGAGGTGACCACGGGGAACCTGTACAACGGAAACGGCCAGCGCATCCGGTTGACCTGGAACGGGAGCCTGTACCAGAAGTACTATTACATGGGCACTGCCCTGTTCTTCACCACAGATGCCAACAACCTGAGGGATTCGGAGAATATCCTGAATCCTGGCGGGAAGATCGTGGCCAGCCGTCGGCAGGACAGCAGCGACGCGAACAAATATTACTTCTACCACACGGATATCCGCGGCAGCGTGACCAACATCGTGGGGATGAAGGAAAACGCCATCTATCTGGCGCAGGGGTACAACTACGATAACTTCGGCAAGGAGGAGGCGCTTAAGAGCGAGAGCAGCTTCAAGAACGACGTAACCTTCACCGGGGCGGTCAGCGATTCCATGACGGGCTTGTTCTACATGAATGCGCGGCACTACGACCCGGACACCGGCCGCTTCTTGCAGCAGGATACCTACAAGGGCAGCGCGGCGGTGCCCTGGACGCAGCACCTGTACGCCTACACGGGGAACAATCCGGTGAATATGGTAGACCCGACAGGGCACTCGGCCACGATGTACGATCAGTATCCGGATTCTTCGTATTCTGGAATTTATGTGCCGACGGTTACCAAGGATAATCCGTATGGTGATCCGCGCATGGCTGGCCGTGCGCCAAAGAGCAGCATGCACGATCAGTATGCAGATGCTAAGAATGCGGGACGAAGCAGACCCAAGTCGGTAAACGACGCATCCAATCAGTATGTTGAACCCGGCATGGGCGGCGCATATGTAGCGCCTATACGGAATCCTTTAGAAACACCGTTACCCTACGATCCACCTGCACTAGAATTCGCAAGCGAAGGCATAAAGATCCCCAAGTGGGTATCTGATGCGGAGATGATTTTTGCCGGTGTTGTGGGCTTGGGGACTATAGCGTATTTTGGAGCTCCAGTGATAGCAGCTGGGGTCGGCAAATTAGCCACTGGTGCTTCGTCTACGATAGCCGCTACTAAGGTAACTTTAACTACGGGCGCTGGCTTTGAAACCTTCAATCAGTTAAAAACGGCGTTAGGATCTGCGGGTTCGGGTAGGCAATGGCATCATATTGTTGAACAATGCCAAATTGCTAAATCTGGATTTGATGCTAAAATTATTCATAATGTATATAATATTGTCTCACTTACTGAGGCAGATCATCGATTGATTAGCAATTATTACAGCAGTAAGGTTGCTTGGACAGGCGGACAGACTGTACGTGATTGGCTGACTGGACAAGATTTTCAAACGCAATACAATAAAGGGATAGAAATTATGAAATTATTAGGAATAATCGATTGAGGAGGATACCATCATGGAGCAGAAAGGACAAAATATGTTGGATAAGTACATAAAATACTCGCAGGCGCGGGTTGATATGTTTAATGCACAGGAAATTCCAGCTGCCAATTTAGCAGCTACAAAATTGTATAAAATAAACGAAGAATTAAAAAAGGATATTAACATGGGCAAGTTAATCATAGACGCGCTACTTGACACAAAGCCACAACAGCCTGAAGCAATGCTATGGATATTAGAAGTAGCTTTACCTTTGGGATATCGAACGAATGAAGTCGTATCCGCTGTAAAAAAAATATCTCAAAATAAAGATTTAGGCGTTACATCCGTGGATGCACAAATGTCATTAAGGGTTAAGGGGTATATACGTTCTGATGGCATATAATAAAGTATAGATTTAATAATTCGTTTTATCGGCATGGGCGGTGCATATGTAGCGCCTATACGGAATCCTTTAGAAACACCGTTACCCTACGATCCACCTGCGCTAGAATTCGCAAGCGAAGGCATAAAGATCCCCAAGTGGGTATCTGATGCGGAGATGATTTTTGCCGGTGTTGTGGGCTTGGGGACTATAGCGTATTTTGGCGGTGCTGCGGTTAGCGGATGGTTTGCAACACATGCAGGGACGGTTGCTGCTACCGGTGGCGGCGGTGTAGTCACAACGGAGGTGGTGAAATCCGCCCCGAAAGTCGCTAAATCTTTTGAAACAGTTGGTGTTAAGATTACTGGATATAGGTTCCATGGACTCGCGCAGGCTATGAGTCGAGATGGAGTAGGCGTATCTCCACAGGCCATTCTAGACACTTTGCGCGATCCTTTAAAAGTAATAAATCAAATGGATAAATTGGGCCCCAAGTTTGAATATGTTGGTGAAAACGCTGTTGTAGTATTAAATGAAGCTAGGGAGGTTGTAACAACGTATGCTAAAAATCATGAAGCTTGGAGGTTAAAATGATATGGCTAGATTGACCAAAAAAGAATTAGAGTTATTGGCAAATTGTTTAGAAGGAACCAAAACTAATAGAGATATTCTAGAAAATATAAACTCTTTGAGAACGGAACAATATGAAAAACTGATAGATTTAGTCAGTGATGAGCTAATGAGAAATGGAATTGAAGATGGTGATATCAATGCATATGGCATTGAACTAGATAATTTAATAAGTTCTCTTTTAAGATTAACAATGGATTATTAGAATACAGGCGTCCCTGTGATAATGCTAAATTTTCATCCTCTTGGAGAGGGAAGCAAATATCCTGAACCCGGGTGGCAGTATCTTGGCCAGCCGTCGACAGGACAGCAGCGACGCGAACAAGTACTACTTCTACCACACGGATATCCGCGGCAGCGTGACCAACATCGTGGGGATGAAGGAAAACGCGATCTATCTGGCGCAGGGGTACAACTACGATAACTTCGGCAAAGAGGAGGAACTCAAGAGCGAGAGCAGCTTCAAGAACGGCGTAACCTTCACCGGGGCGGTCAGCGATTCCATGACGGGCTTGTTCTACATGAACGCGCGGCATTACGACCCGGACACCGGCCGTTTCCTGCAGCAGGATACCTACAAGGGCAGCGTGGCGGTGCCGTGGACACAGCACCGCCACGCCTACACGGGGAACAACCCGGTCAATATGGTGGACCCGACGGGACACTCGGCCAACTCGGCATCGGATCAGTATGCGAACTATACTTATGATTGGTCCAGCAAGACGCTGGTGCCGATCGTGAATTATTCCAATACCATGACCGATCAGTACCAGGGCTATTATGGCAGAACGACCTCTACGATCAGTAAAAATGGTATCCAGAAAAAGGCCGTCAATCTGCCTAAATCGAGTACCAATTCCAAAGCTGATGTAGTAAGCAAGTTGAGAAAGGAAGCAATATCAAGTCAGAGTTATGAACGATTAGCAAATGATTATTCCGCTATCAGAACATATGCAAGTGATGGTATAGGTTATATGAGTGCAGATGAGGCCGCACAAGCCTGGGCGGACAGATTCGCAAAACAGAGCTACTATAACGAAAAAAGCTCGATTATATATAGCCTGACGGATCCTAGGAGCAACGAAACTCGATATTATTATGGTGTCACCTATGAGGGAAATCAATTTGATACAATACCTGGTACGGTTATTGGATATATAGGTGAAAGCGTTAAAGCCTTTATCTATCCAATGCGTGACCCTGTGGCGCATATCCACAGCCATCCATATCCGGGAGATGGTGATTGGCATAATGATGTTCCTTCTGTAACGGATGAAATTTTACCAGGGTTGCCCGGCATCGAGGAGGCATATTTAGTTCCAAATAAAGCATTATGCGATGATATGCCAAAGATTATTAAGATATTAGACCGAGATTCGTGGTATCCACACAGGTTCAAAGGTTGGGGATATTAATATAGGAGGGTTAACAAAGGAATGAAAAAACTAGTACTTCTATTTCTGATTATGATAGTTTCCTTTTTGTCCGCTTGTACAGGTTGCCACTATGAAGGTAAGGCACCTTTGGATTATGAGAATTCTGTGTGGGTGTGTAATGAAGTAGATATAATCTATGATGTAGATAACAAAGAGAATAATAGAATTGTTTTTAATGGACACTCTATCAAATTCTATTTTATGTATGGATGGAAAAGTGATAGACTAGCTGCCAATGAAATTGTCACTAGTGAACCTGAAACAGAAAGCAATGCGAAAACAATTAAAGAGTTATTAAGTACAGAAGAGAGTGCTCCGACTGGTGAAAGCATAGTTTTATTCAATGGTCAGTTCATTATGCATGGGGATGATACATTCGATGTTAATGTCAATGATATTTTTGACGAAAGACTAAGTGGTCTACCACAGAAATTAACTTTTTGCCGTAAAAGATAATGATTGACGCAAAGAGCGAAAAGATAATTTGGATATAATTTATTTGTAGGGAGCCCTCATGCAAAAGAATATACTCTGCGGTATCGCAGTTGGATTGGCCATCGTTATTCATATAGTGATTGACCGTAAAAAGCGCTATCGTGTGTATGAGGACAAACAGAATACTTGAAGACAAAATGAAGGAGTCCCTATGCAAAAGAAAAAACTCATTCTCATTACCGGCGCTATAGCGCTGGCCGCCATCCTCGCGGTCATACTCATCTTCTGTGTCCCCTGGGGGAAGGAGGAGCCCGCTCCCCCTCCCTCCAACGAGGCGCTGGTAAGCCCCGATGCGGTGGTCGGCCTAGTGTGCGACCTACAGAAAGAGGACGCTGCGCAGTTTAAAAGCGCGCTCGAGACGGCATGCACCCAGCGCAACTGGCGCCTGCAGGCCCTAGACGCGGACGGCAGCAGCGGCATGGCCATCGCCCAGGCCGAGACGCTGATCGCCGCTAAAGTGGGGGCCATCGTGGTGCGCTTTAACGATGAACCTACGCTTCAAAAGATCGTATCTCTGGCCCAAGAGGCGGGAATACCCGTCCTCACCGTTGACCGGCAGATCGATGGCGCAGCCTACCTAGGGCCGGACTGGGAAAAGGCCGACGCCCAAGCGGCGGAGTATCTGGCCCAGCAGGTGCAGGCACGTCTGGGCGGCATGGATATGTTGATTCGCCTGGAGGATAAGGAAAATCCCTATCCCGCGCTGGGCCAGTGGGCATCTGTGGCTGAAGGGTTGCAAGCCAAGCTGCCCATGCCGGACGATGCCTATACCTTCCAGGCCGACGCTCGCGGCACCCAGCAGAACGCTCAGGACGAGATAACGCAATATTTTACCGACTATCCCGATCGGGAGCAAGTCGTGATCCTCTGCCAGAACGAATCTTATGCACAGGCCGCTCTTGCCGCAGCGGAAGAAGCTGGCAAAGCGGATCAGTGCGTGATCGTCAGCGCCGGAGTTTCTCACCTATCAGGAGATATGCTGGCCGCCGACGGACAGCCGGGCTGGATCGCCAACCGCACCATCGAGCAGGAACCCTACGGCGAACAGGCCGCCGCGATGCTGGAAAGGTTATTGATGGGAGAAACGCCAACGGATACCTTCCGTCAGCCTGTGATGATTAATGCATCAAATAAATCGCAATATACTGTGCAATAGTTCGTACACTAAAGCCCGCAAAATGCGGGCTTATCAAAACAGATAACAACCTCTGCACTAGCTACATGGGGTATTATTTATAAGGCAAATGAGGGAATGCAGATTAAGCCAAAGCCGGGAAAAAATGCGCCTTTTCCGGCCATTTTTTAGGGGTGGTGTGGGGTTTGCGTTTTTAAAAGCAATAAAATCAACCTGATTTTGAGAATCAAAAGCCGTATATCCAGCATGAATAGGCGGTTATACGAATTTAATTGGCATCAAATGCAGCGAAAACAGTTTATGAATAGATTGTAAATAATCTCGCAGGTGCGCAGGGCCAAGGCTCTGCGCACCTTGTTTAACGGGTAAAAATCCCGTATAATAAAGCCATTAAGCCCAGAAGAAGGTGCATCCATGAAACAGGGGAAACTGACAAAGGCCAAACTCGTATGGCATCTTAAACACGAGTATTGGAAATATATCTGCGCAATTTTAATCGTAGTGGTCGGGTGCCATATGACGGTGCTGCTCACCCGCCCGCGGGTGCCGGACGAGCAGCAGCTAAACGTTTACTACGCCGGCCCTTCGGAGGCGTACGATCAGGTGATCATGTTCGGCGAGGAGATCAAAAGCGCCTTCCCGCAATTGCAGGAGGTTAATGTCAACGTGATCCTGTATTCGGGCGCCAACGACTTTAGAGGCCACCAGCAGGGCGGCATTTACCTGGGCGCGGGGATGGGAGACGTATATATCGTCCATCAAGACTTCTTTAATTCCTTTGCCTCATCCAGCCAGCAGGATTTCTGGAAGCCGCTGAACGACGCGATCCACTCCGGGCAGATAGCCCTGCCCGAGGGGATGGATCTGGACAAAGGGCATGTGGGCGCCAACGCGGTGCTGGAGATGGGCCTCTCCCTGGATGAGGCTACCGAGCAGCAGAAGGCGGGCAAGGATCCGGATGAGACCACGCTTTCTCCCGGCATTCCGGCCTTTGAGGAGGATACGGTACGGGGTATCCCGCTGGACAGCCTGACGGGGCTGAAGGCCGCCGCGGGGATCGATCCAGCGGATATGGTGGTGGTGATCCCGTACTTCGCCGAAAAGGACGAGATGGTGTACGAATTTATCAGTTACCTGTTTGAGAATTACCGTTAAAAGGGCATTGCCTTATGGCCGCGGCTTTTAAAAGTGAAGGCCGCGGCCTTTATTCACGAAGGGGAAAGGCCCCAATAGGATAGGGAGGATATCAGGCCATGTTGGACCGGGAAAGCCGCGTGCTGGAATTTGGCCATGTGCTGGAGCGCCTGGCGGCGCAGGCGCGCTCAGCGCCGGGCAAAGCGCTGTGCCAGGCGCTAAGGCCCCATACAAATTATGCGCAGGTAGCCCATGCGCAGGAAGAAACGGCCCAGGCGGAAGCGATCTTTTATAAACTGGGGTACCATCCGGTGCCCGAGTTTCAGGATATTTTGCCGCTGCTGGCCCGGGCACAGGTGGGCAGCATCCTTTCGGCCGGCGATCTGCTGACGGTGGGGGATGCGCTGGCCTGTGCAAGGCAGGTCAAAGCGCTATTGCGCCGGGAGGAAGAAGATGAAACCCCCAACGGCGTGCGGGATATGGGTGCGGCGCTGTACGAGAACCGGGACCTGGAAGAGGATATCCGCCGGTGCATCCTTTCCCCGGAGGAGATCAGCGATTTTGCCAGCCCTGAGCTGGCCAAGATCCGCCGCCAGATCCGCTCCGGCGGCGAGCGGGTGACCCAGAAGCTGAACAGTTATCTGCACAACCCCCAGCTGCAAAAGTATCTGCAAGAGCCTATCATCACCATCCGGGCGGACCGGTACGTGCTGCCCGTGCGGCAGGAATACCGCAGCCAGGTGCCGGGCCTGATTCACGATCAGTCCTCCAGCGGCGCCACGCTGTTTATCGAGCCTATGGCCGTGGTCGAGATCAACAACGAGATCAGGCAGCTGCGCGGACAGGAGCGCGGCGAGATCGAGCGGATACTGGGCGAGTTTTCAGCGCGTACGGCGGGTTCGTCTGAGGCGCTGCGGCAAAACCAGCAGATATTGACCGAGCTGGACTTTATCTTCGCCAAGGCGGCACTCAGCCGCGAGATGCGGGGCGTGGCGCCCCGGCTCAACCAAAAGGGGATCCTGAATATCAAAAAGGGCCGCCACCCCATGATCGACCGGGAAAAAGTGGTGCCGCTGGATATCCACCTGGGGCGGGAGTTTACCACGCTGATTATCACCGGGCCTAATACCGGCGGTAAGACCGTGGCGCTAAAGACCTGCGGATTGTTTGCGCTGATGACCCAGGCCGGGCTGCATATCCCAGCCGAGCTGGGCAGCGAGATGCCGGTATTTGAGGCGATCTATGCCGATATTGGGGATGAGCAGTCCATCGCCCAGTCGCTTTCCACCTTCTCCTCGCACATGACGCACATTGTGGAGATACTGGAAAGTGCGGGGAAGGATTGCCTGGTGCTGCTGGATGAACTGGGCGCGGGCACCGACCCCACCGAGGGTGCGGCGCTGGCCATGGCGATTTTGCAGACGCTGCAAAACCGCGGCGCGCTGACCATGGCGACCACCCACTACAGCGAGCTGAAGGCCTATGCGCTGACCCAGCCGGGGATGGAGAACGGATCGGTCGAATTCAACGTAGAGACCTTAAGCCCCACCTACCGGCTCTCCATCGGGGTACCGGGGCGCAGCAACGCCTTTGAGATTTCCAGGCGTTTGGGGCTGACAGGGGATATCATTGAAAAGGCGCGGGAGTTCCTCTCGGCTGAAGATATCCGCTTTGAGGACGTGATCTCTTCCGCTGAGGAAAACCGCTTGATGGCGGAAAAGGAGCGCCAGGTGGCCCAGCTGGCCCGGCAAGAGGCCCAGCAGGCACGGTTGCAGGCCCAGCAGCTGGAACGGGAACTGGCCGCACAGCGCGAAAAGATGTTGGCTAAGGCACGCGAACAGGCCAGAAGTATCATCACCCGGGCACAGGCCCAGGCTGAGGAGGCCGTAAGGGAGCTCAAACGGGTAAAAAACGCCCAGGATCAGGCGGAGCGCGATAAGGTGATCGCCCAGCAGCGCAGCCGCCTGCGCGGAGAACTGGGCAAGGTGTTGGAAACCGTAGGCGGCCCTGTGGCCGGTTCCGGCCAGCCGCCCAAGGATCTAAAGCCGGGGGAAACGGTCAAAGTGCTGGATCTGGATACCCGGGGTACGGTGCTCACCCGGCCGGACGCCAAGGGCGAGGTGCAGCTGCAGGTAGGGATCATGAAGCTTTCCAGTCCGATCAGCAACCTGCGGCGGGTGGAGGTGCAGCAAACGGCCCAGCCGGCAAAGCGGGGCGGGGGCAAAAGCGTTAAGCTGAACAACGCCCGCAGCGTGAACCTGGAGCTGGACGTGCGCGGGCAAAACGTGGAAGAGGCGCTTTTAGAGGTGGAGAAGTTCTTGGACAACGCGCTGATCAGCGGCCTGAGCGAGGTCAATATCATCCACGGCAAAGGCACCGGCGTACTGCGCAGCGGCATCCAGAGCCATTTAAGGCACCACCCGCACGTAGCCGAATTCCGCCTGGGACGCTACGGCGAGGGCGAGGGCGGCGTAACGGTGGTAAAGCTGAAATAAACCGGCTTTGCGGCAGGATTTTGGCGCGCGGCGCAGAAAATATACAGGGTGGATTCAATGGCGCCTGTAGAGATTGGCGCTTGGTGAATAAGAACATGAGGGGGAAGCAAAAATGGCATATTTATTGGGCGTAGATATCGGTACTTCGGGCACTAAAACGGTGATGTTTGATACGCAGGGGCATACGGTAGCCAGCGCTACGGTGGAGTATCCGCTCTATCAGCCCCAGATGGGCTGGGCCGAGCAGGACCCGGAGGATTGGTGGCAGGCTACGGCTGAGACCATCCGCCAGGTCATCGCCAAGAGCGGTGCGAACCCGGAGGACATCAAGGGCATCGGCCTTTCCGGGCAGATGCACGGCATGGTGTTGCTGGACGGGGATGGCAAGGTGCTGCGCCGCTCCATCATCTGGTGCGACCAGCGCACCCAGGCTGAGTGCGATGAGATCACCGAGCGGGTGGGCCGTGAGCGGTTGATCGAGATCACCGCCAATCCGGCGCTGACGGGCTTTACGGCCTCTAAGGTGATGTGGGTGAAAAACCACCAGCCGGAGATCTTTGAAAAGACCCGCAAGGTGCTGCTGCCCAAGGATTACGTACGTTACCGGCTGACGGGGGAGTATGCCTCCGAGGTTTCGGACGCCAGCGGCATGCAGTTTTTAGATGTGCCCAAGCGTACCTGGTCCCGCGAGGTGCTGGAGAAGCTGGGCATCCCCTACGATTGGATGCCGGCGGTCTATGAGTCCCAGGAGGTCAGCGGCAAGGTCACCCGCGCGGTGGCGGAGCTGACGGGGCTTAAAGAGGGCACGCCCGTGGTGGGCGGCGGCGGCGACCAGGCCTCGGGCGCCGTGGGCAACGGCATCGTTAAAAGCGGCATCATCTCCTCTACCATCGGCACCAGCGGGGTGGTATTCGCCTATACCGATAAGGTCAGCATCGACCCCAAGGGCCGGGTGCATACCTTCTGCCACGCAGTGCCGGGTACCTGGCACATCATGGGCGTGACCCAGGGCGCGGGCCTTTCGCTGCAATGGCTGCGCAACGAGTTTGGCGGGGAGGAAAAGGATCTTGCCAAATTTATGGGGATTGACCCCTATGTATTAATGAGCGCAGAGGCCGAGCAGGCCCCGGCGGGCTGCAACGGGTTGATCTATCTGCCCTACATGATGGGCGAGCGCACGCCCCACCTGGACCCCTACTGCAAGGCGGCATTTTTCGGACTTTCGGCGGCCCACGGGCGCAGCGATATGATCCGCGCGGTGATGGAGGGCGTCTCCTACAGCCTGCTGGACTGCCTGAATATCATCAGGGAGCTGGGCGCCCCGGTTAGCGAGGTGCGCGCCTCCGGCGGCGGCGGACGCAGCAAACTGTGGCGGCAGATCCAGGCGGATATGTTCGGCCATGATATTTATACCATCAACTCCTCCGAAGGGCCTGCCCTGGGCGTAGCCATTCTGGCGGGCGTCGGCGCGGGCGAGTACGACAGCGTGCCCCAAGCCTGTGAGGCCTGTATCTCCCGGGTGGATCAACTGGAGCCCATCAAGGAGAATGTGGAGACCTACGCCAAGTTCTATCCCATCTATCAGGAACTGTACACTGCGCTTAAGCCCTCTTGTGATAAGGTGGCGCAGATACTAGGACAGAAGTAAATCAGGTTAGCAAAGGGTGGAACCAGGCGCATTTCGCTTGGTTCCGCTTGTTTTAAAATGTATTGAAGGAGGCGGAAAATATGGCAGCGCCGGATATTCTCATGATTGACGACGACGAAAATATTTGCAGACTGGTAAAACTCTATCTGGAAAAGGAAGGCTACACCTTGCAGCTGGCCCATCGCGGGGATACGGGGCTGCAGCAGTTCAGGGAGCAGCCGCCGCAGCTGGTGCTGCTGGATGTGATGCTGCCGGGCTTGGACGGCTGGTCAGTCCTGCGGGAGATCCGCAAGACCCACCGGGTGCCGATCATCATGCTGACCGCCAAGGGCGAGACCTTTGATAAGGTGCTGGGCCTGGAGCTGGGGGCGGATGATTATCTGGTCAAACCCTTTGAGCCGCAGGAGCTGCTGGCGCGTATCCGGGCGATCTTCCGGCGGATGACCCCGGAGGAGCCGCAGGATAGGATCATCCGCTACCCGAACCTGGAGATCAACCTGGCCAACTATGTGCTGACCATCCACGGCAAACATATGGAGCTGCCGCCCAAGGAGATCGAACTGCTGTATTTCCTTGCCGGGCATGCTAACCAGGTGTTCACCCGCGAGCAGCTGTTAGAACAGGTGTGGGGATTTGATTATTATGGCGACTCGCGCACGGTGGATGTACACGTCAAACGTTTGAGAGAGAAACTGGGGCAGGATGACGAATGGCAAATCAAAACGGTGTGGGGCGTAGGATACAAATTTGAGGTGAAATAATTTATGCGCCGATCACTGTACGCGCGGCTGCTGGCCACCTATCTGGGCGTGATGATGCTGGCCCTGATCGGGCTGGGCTTTCTGTTCAGTCAAATGATCGTGGGGGAGACCTATACCCAGAAGCGGGATATGCTCCGCATCGAGGCGGGGAGGCTGGCCCAGTATGCCGCGAGAGATTACTTTACTGTCGGTCAGGTCACCAAAAACTTTGGGGAGGATCTGATCTATTCCGCCGGCCAGTACAAGATCGATGTATGGCTGGTAAACCTGCAGGGCAACGTCATGCAGGTGCAGGGCGCGGGCCAGCCGGCAGAACGCTCCATCGAATCCGAGCAGCTCAAGGGCTACCTAAGCCGCATTATGAACGGGGAAACCGTTGAGACCATGGGGAACTTAAACGGGGTCTATTCCCGCCCCATGCTGACACTGGGCATGCCGGCCAAGGATCAGAGTGGCGCGGTGTTGGGCGCAATTTTCGTACATACGCCGATGGACGAAATGAATATGGCGTTTATGAATATCTACACCCGCGTCAGCTGGCTGGCGATCATGTCAGCCGGGTTGGGCGCGGTGCTGATGGCGCTGGTCACGGCAAGGATCACCCGTCCGCTCAAGCAGATGAACCTGGCTGCCAGCGAGATCGCCCACGGCAAGTTCGACCGGCGCGTAGAGGTGACCGGGGATGACGAGGTGGGCCAGCTGGCGCGCAATTTCAACAAAATGGCCGAAGAGCTTAAAAAACTGGAGGAGCTGCGGGGCGGCTTTGTGGCCAACGTATCCCACGAGCTGCGCTCGCCCATGACCAGTATGCAGGGCTTTGTGCAGGGCATGCTCGATGGCACGATCCCGCCCGAGCAGCGGGATTATTACCTGGACATCGTATTGCAGGAGACCAAGCGGCTGACCCGCCTGGTCAACGATCTGCTGGATCTGAGCAAGATGGAATCGGGCAATTTCCCCTTGCAGTGCAGCGCCTTTGAGCTTAACGAGCGCATCCGGCGGGTGCTGATCCGCTATGAAGGGCGTATCGACGATAAGCACCTGCAGGTACAGGTGGATTTCCGGTCGGAAACCTGTATGGTTTGGGCTGATCCGGATCGGATCGACCAGGTGCTGAGCAACCTGATTGACAATGCGATCAAGTTCACCCCGGAGGGGGGCCAGCTGGATATTTGGACTTATACCTCCACCGGCAAGGCGTTTTGCTGCATAAAGGACAGCGGCATCGGCTTAACGGAGGATCAGCTTCCCTTCATCTTTGAGCGGTTCTACAAGGCGGATACCGCGCATACCCCTGGCAGGGGCACGGGACTGGGCCTGTCGATCGTCAAAAAGATCATTGAGGAGCATGGACAGACCATCGAGGCCACCAGCCAGGCTGGCAAGGGGACTTCGTTCGTATTCTCTCTGGCCAGCTATCAGGAAAAGGGCAAGCTGCTGGAAAAACGGGCGAAGGACTTTGGCGGCGATAAGGCGCGCGAGCGCGAAAAAGAATGAGAGAGGGCAGGGTTTTCTTTTTACAGCACGTTCATACTTTATTAAATAAGCCGCATTATAATAAGGGCAGTTGGACAGAAATAAGATGACAATGCCTATCAAGGAGTGAAATTGATGAACGATTATTATTATGACCCGCGTCCCTCACACAGCAGGAAGTGGTTGGTCTTATCCCTGGTGATCGTTTTACTGATCATCGGCGGGCTGGTCGTCGCCGTGGCGATCGAGCATCAGAATAACGACGGTGGCTCTCAGGCGGCGGCGCCCACCACCAGCGCGCAGGCCTCGCCCAGCGCCAGCGCTTCTGGCGGAACGCAGAATACCTCGGGCGGCGAGGTAGCGCTGGGCGGCTCGCTCAAGGAAATGCAGGAGAATGAGGACGCCGTGGTGCAGGTGGCTGAGAACTTGACGCCCAGCGTGGTTTCCATCGTGGGGACCAGCGCCAGCAGTATGGGCAGCGGGACCTCCGTTTCCTCCGGCAGCGGCATTATTATCTCCGAAGAAGGCTATATTTTAACCAACAACCACGTGGTGGAGGACGCGCAGGTCATCAAAGTGGTGCTGCTGGACGGCACTGAGGCCGAGGCTAAACTGGTGGGCCGCGATGAGGCGACCGACCTTGCGGTCATTAAAGTAGATCTGCCCAATCTGGTAGCGGCGCCCTTGGGCGATTCGGACGCCATCAAGACCGGGCAGATGGCGATCGCGGTGGGCAGCCCCTTGGGCACCCAGCTTTCCGGCACGGTAACGGTGGGTTATATCTCGGCCAAGGATCGGACCATTACCAACGAGGCGGGCCGTAAGATGAACATGATCCAGACGGACGCGGCCATCAACCCCGGCAACAGCGGCGGCGCGCTGGCCAACCTGAAGGGCGAGGTCATCGGCATCAATACCTCTAAGAATACCACGATCGGCTACGATGAGTACGGCAACGCTATTTCGGCAGAGGGTCTGGGCTTTGCGATTCCCATTAACGACGCCATCCCCGTAGCGCAGCAGCTGATCGCCAACGGCAGTATCCCGCGGCCTTGGGTAGGCTTTACCTATACCCAGTTTACCGAGCAGGATGCCAAGAGCTATAATATCCCGGTGGGGTTGTTCGTGCGCAGCGTGGTAGCCGGCAGCCCGGCGGATAAGGCCGGCATTCAGCAGGGCGACCTGGTGACCGAGGTGAACGGTACGCCGATCTCGGACGATGTGGATATGCAGGATATCCTCTCGGGGGTGAATGTAGGGCAGACCATTAAAATGAAGATCTACCGCGAGCAGTTGAACCGCGAGATCGAGGTTGAGGTCACCCTGGGGGATTACACTGATTATGAGAAAATACAGGAACAACAGACCCAGCAACAGCAGGGCGGCCAGCAGCCATGGGGCCGTTAGGGTTAGCGGGGAAATAGTTAAAGCGCCGGAGAATTTCTCCGGCGCTTTTTGTTAACGCCATCAGTGATAAGAATAGAAAGAATGCGGCTGGATAAAAGCCCAGCCGCATTTGTATGATGGATGGAAGCGCTTACAGCAGCTCTGCCCGAAGGGCCTCGCCGCTCTTGGGCGAAAGATAGGCCGGAGCGATATCCAGCACCGTTTTGGCACCGCTTTGCCCCTCCTTGGCCAAGCGATACGCCGCACGAGCATAAGCCACCAGCACGCTGGAGGTGAATTCTGGGTTGCTCTCCAGCTTAAGGGAGAACTCCATCACCTGGCGGGTGCCTTCCCCGGTCTGCCCGCTGCGGATCACGAAACCGCCGTGGGGCATCGCGGCGTGCTCGCGCCGCAGCTCCTCTTCTGAAATAAAGTGAACGGTGGTATCGTAATCGGCAAAATAGTTGGGCATTTCTTTAATGGTTTTCTCTACCGCCACCGCGTCCGCGCCCGGCTGCAAGACCACAAAGCACTCGCGCAAATGTTTTTCGCGGGTGGTAAAGGCCGGCGTTTCGCCGCCGCGGATGCGGTCGATCGCGCTTTGCACAGGAACCGTATACTGCTTGGCATCCTTTACGCCGGGCACGCGGCGGATGGCATCCGAGTGGCCCTGGCTGACCCCGCGCCCCCAGAAGGTATAGCTGGCGCCCTGGGGCAGGGAGGCCTCGCCGAGCAGACGGTTCAGAGAGAATAGGCCGGGATCCCAGCCAACGGAGATGATGGCCACGTGCCCGGAGCGGGCGGCCGCCGCATCCACCGCCGCGAAGTGCTGCGGGATCTTGGCGTGGGTATCAAAGCTGTCGATGGTGTTAAAGTACTGGGCCAGCTGCGGGCCTTGCTCAGGCAGATCGGTAGCGCTGCCCCCGCACAGGATCATTACGTCGATCTCCGCTTGCATGCTGGGCGCATCGGCCAGTGCAAACACCTTGGCGCCCGGCGTCTGGGGCACAAGGCTTTTAGGGTCCCGGCGGGTAAAAATACCGGCCAGTTCCATATCCTCATTTTGCTGCAGGGCCAGCTCAACCCCGCGGCCTAAATTACCGTAACCTGCAATACCTACTTTAATTTTTGCCATAAACAGTCCTCCTTTGAAGTCCATATTCCTCCGTCATGATAACGCCAGAGGCGACCCTGCGTCAATGTTCGCCTTCGGATTCTTCCGGCGGCGTTTGGGGCGGCAGTTTGGAAACCAGCGCCCACTCTACGCGGTGCTCGATCAGCTCCTCTACCTCGATGTGCAATCCGGCCACTTCGACGGTCACCCGGCTGCCATCCTCGGGGATGGCGGTCAGCTGGCTAAAGACCAGCCCGCCCAGCGTATCGTATTCCTCTTCGGTGGGCAGTTCCATCTCCAGCGCCTCGCCCAACGACTCCAAATCGATGCCGCCGGACACCCGCCACAGGTTCTCGGCCAGGGGCTGGAGTTCCTGCACATCCTGCGGATCGAACTCATCGTAAATATTGCCCACGATCTCTTCGAGCAAGTCCTCCATGGTGACCAGTCCGCTGGTGCCGCCGTACTCGTCCACCACGATGGCCAAATGGGTCTTGGTCTTTTGCATTTCGCGGAAAAGGATATCCGCCCGGACGGATTCCGGCACAAAGTAGGCGGGGCGCATGATTTTAGAAAGCGGCAGCGGATTTTCGTGCCGCTGGTTGAGCAAGAACTGCCGGGTGGAAACGATGCCTCGGATATCGTCAATATCCTCCCCATAAACGGGGAAACGGCTCAGCCCGGTCTCCTCGATTAGGGCGAGGATATCCGCAGGCGTATCGTCTAGGCCGATGACCGACATGTCCGTTCGATGGATCATGATCTCCTCTGCGGTGGTATTATTAAATTCAAATATATTGTCGATCATCTCCCGCTCGTCCGCGGCGATGGTGCCCCGCTCCTGGCCGATATCCACCATCAGGCGGATCTCCTCTTCGGTTACGGCTTCTTCCTTCTCGGCGGGGTCAATGCGCATCAGGCGCAGCACGCCGTTGGTAGAAACGCTGAGCAGCCAGACGATGGGCTTCATGACCACGGAGAGAAAGTGGATCACGCCGCTGGCGGCGCGCGCCACCTTTTCGGAGCGCTTCATCGCCACGCGCTTGGGTACCAGCTCGCCCAGCACCAGCGTAAAATAGGAAAGGATCAAGGTGATGACGATAATCGAAATGACGTCCAACGTCTGCTCAGGAAGGACGGTAAAGCCGCAATCCTTTACAAGAAACTGGACGAGCTTATCGGAAAAGTTTTCTGCGGCAAAGGCGCTGGCTAAGAAACCGGCCAGCGTAATGCCGATTTGGATCGTGGAAAGAAAGCCGGCAGGCGTTTGCACCATGCGCAGCATCTGTTTGGCCTTTTTATCGCCTTGCTCCGCCTGGTGGCGCAGCTTGTTTTCGTTCAAAGAGATCACGGCGATCTCCGTGGCGGCAAAAAAGGCATTGAGTGCGATCAGTACGACTTGCAGTAAAAGTTGACTCCATATAGGGTCCGGTGACAAGAAGATTCCCCCTTTTAAAATTCATATCTTTTTTAGTATAACATACCGCCCAGGAATTTTTCATCACCCAATATCGGCCAAACGCGCCCTATTTGGGCGATTTTGGGCCCTGACGCGCACTACGCTTGACAGGCCAAAGCGGCGCCCGCTATACTTTTGCCTAGAGGCGCGGCGCGCAAGGAAGGGGAAGGATTAAGATGGCCAAAGCGGAATTTTCTCCATCGCTGATGTGCATGGATCTGTTGGAATTAAAAGAACAGGTGGCCTTTTTAAACGGCAAGGCGGATTTCTACCATGTGGATATTATGGACGGGCACTTCGTCAAAAACATCACGCTCTCGCCGGACTTTGTGCGGGCGCTGAGCAGGATCGCGGCAAAGCCCATCGATTGCCACCTGATGGTGACGAACCCGGAGGATTATGTGGAGAGCTTGGCAAAGGCCGGGGCGGGCTATATCACCCCGCATGCGGAGACCCTTTGCAACCAGGCCTTTCGGATGATTGGCGCGATCCGCGATGCCGGCTGTAAGGTAGGCGTTGCGGTCAGTCCGGCGACGCCGCTGGGCATGCTGGAGAGCTACCTGCACCTGGTGGATAAGCTGACCATTATGACGGTGGACCCCGGTTTTGCGGGCCAGCCCTTTATCCGCGAGATGCTGGATAAGATCGCCCTTGCCGCGCGATTAAAGGCGGAAAGGGGTTATACCTATAAGATCGAAGTGGATGGCTCGTGCAACGTGCGTACCTATAGGGAACTGTACGCGGCGGGCGCGCAGGTGTTTATTCTGGGATCCTCCGGCCTTTTTGGGCTGGACGCCAGCCTGCCCGCGGCCTGGGATAAGATGTGCGCGCAGTTTGCCGGGGAGACGGGGGTATGAACGGCCCGCAGGTCCTGGGGATCGACATTGGCGGGACGAACTTGCGCCTGGGGCTGGTGGACCGGCAGGGCCAGGTAGAAGGGTTGCAGGTGCAGCCCAGCGCCGTCCTGGCGACGGGGGACCCGATCGGCGCGCTGCAAAGCAGCATTGCGGATTACGTTGCGCGGCAGGGGACTATGCCGGAGGCAGTGGCTATCGGGCTGCCTTCCAGCATCAGCCGGGACCGGCAAAGGGTGTATTCTACGCCCAACCTGCCGGGGTTTGACGATTTGGAGATCCCGGGCCCGCTGTCGGCGCGGCTGGGGTTGCCGGTATTTCTGGAGCGGGATGTGAATTTTCTGCTTCAGTGGGATATCCATCAGTGCGGCCTGCAGGGACTAGAAAATATCCTGGGTTTTTACGTGGGTACGGGCTTTGGCAATGCGATTTATCTAAACGGCAGGTTTTATTTAGGCAAAAACGGCGTGGCCGGCGAGCTGGGGCACATCCCCCTTTATGGGGTGGAGGAGGCTTGTCCCTGCGGCAACACGGGGTGTGCGGAGGTGCGCTGCTCGGGGCGGGCGTTGCAAAAATTGGCCGCCCGGCACTATCCTGGCGAGGAAATGGGGCAACTGTTTCTGCGTCATGGGCAGGAGGCACCGCTGCGCCAGTTTATACAGGAGCTGGCCCTGCCGGTAGCCACCGAGGTCACGCTGCTGGACCCGGACGCGGTGATCCTGGCCGGCGGCGTGGTGGCGATGCCGGACTTCCCTAAAGAGATGTTTTTGGACGAGGTTTTACACCGGGTGCGCAAACCCTATCCCGCCCAGGGATTAAGGGTGCTGTTTCCGGAGCATTCCAAGCGCAGCGGCGTGGCCGGGGCTGGGCTTTACGCCTTTGAGCGGCTGCAAAACCGTTAGGAGGGATTGACGATGGAAAAGCATATGCCGGACGAAAAAACGCTGCGCGCCCTGATGGGGCAGGAAAAGTATGCGGCTTTTGCCGCGGCCGCCGCGATGATTGAGGACAGCTATGAGATGGAGACCTTGTGGGGGCCAGGCGGCAAGGCCGGCCCGTATGAGCTGAAATACCGCCGGGGCGGCAAGACGCTGTGCGCCCTTTATCCCCGGGAGAATTCGTTTGGGTTTATGATGATCTTTGGCCGGGCAGAGCGGGAGAAGTTTGAAGCCATGCGCGAAGAATTTTCTGCTGAGACGCAGCGGGTTTACAATGAGGCGCATACCTATCGAGATGGCAAGTGGGTCATGTTTGAGAGCCCCGCAGGGGAACATCTGGCGGAGATGAAAAGGCTGTTGGCCATCAAACGCCGGCCAAATCGAAAATAGTATGCAGATAAAGTTTGAGAAAGGGTAGCAGATCTGTTATACTGATGTGCGTAAAATGCCCGGCCCAACTGATGGACCGGGCTATCAATATGCTTTTTGGAGGGGTTGCTGTGGAACGCAACAAGAAGTTGAAAAGACTGGTGCTGGCCGCGCTGTTTGCGGCGCTGAGCTGTGTAGCGACGCTGATCATCCAGATCCCTTCGCCCATGCAGGGGTATGTGAACCTGGGGGATTGTTTCGTGCTGCTGGGCGCCTACGCGCTGGGGCCGGTCTGGGGCGGGGCTGCCGGCGGCATCGGTTCTATGCTGGCGGACCTTTTGGCCGGCTATGCCCACTATGCGCCGGGCACGCTGGTCATTAAGGCGCTCAGCGCCTTGGTGGCGGCGCTGATCTTTAAGACGCAGAAATCCCGCCGCAGCGTGCTGCCGGTGATTTTGGGCGGCCTGGCCGGCGAGGCGGTAATGGTTGCCGGATACTTCGGCTACGCCTGCCTGCTGCTGGGCAAAGGGCTGGCCGCGGCTACCAGCATACCGGGCAACCTGGTGCAGGCGGCGGTGGGCATCATCGCCTCAACGGTAATGATCCATCTGATCGGCCGCTCGCCCAAGCTCTACCAATACTTGGAGCGTTAGCCGATGGGCGCGGATAGAAGGCGGCTGGATGGGCCGGCCTGCCGGAAAGTACTGGCGCAGGGCAGATGGGGCACGCTGTGCACCGCCAGCAGGGATGGAGCGCCTTACGGCGTCCCCCTCAACTACGTGTTTGTGCCCGATGAGGATGCGATCTATTGCCACTGCGCGCCGGTGGGGCGAAAGCTGCGCAACATAGCCGAAAACCCGCGCGTGTCCTTTGCGGTGGTGGGCTGGGAGCAATTGGTTCCGGAACGGTTTATTACCAACTTTGCCAGCGTGATGGTCGAAGGGCAGGCCCGGTTAGTTATGGATGCAGATGAGAAGCGCCGCGCGCTGCTGGCGCTTTGCGGCGCGCTGGCGCCCGGACAACCCCGGCGCGATGCGGTGATTGCCCGCTATCTCCAAAGTGTAGTCATCATCCGGATCGATATCGTTTCAGTCACGGGCCGCGAGAACCGGGATGACCAGGGGTTGCGCGCGAATGATTGACAGCTGCCTGCAAAATATGGTATTTTATTGAATGTATGGTGCATATGAAGTGCGCTGCGTGCGGCAGAAGGCCGCCGGCAAGACGGAAAGAATAGCCATTTTATACCGCATAGGGATCAGACTTGTAGTCTGCTATTGTAAAGTCAGAAGGCTTCTATTTTTTATAGAAGTCTTTTTCTTTTGCTTGAGGGAGGAAAACCAATGGATCTAAGTGCGATCCGTACAGCCTGGCAGGGCGGCAAGGGCGACCGTAAGGCTTCGGCCGAACTGTGGGACAGCCTTTCGCCCCGGTATAGGCTGGACGCGCTGCCGGATGAAGGGCAGGACAGCTTGCTAAAGCTGATCGCCGGAAAAGGGCTGCTGCCCAAGGGCGGGCGCGCGCTAGACGTGGGCTGCGGCGGCGGGCGATATACCCTGGCGCTGGCGCGCAAGGGATATGCGGTCACCGGCCTGGATTTTGCGCCGCAGATGATCGCTGCCGCCAAAGAAAATGCACAGCGGCTGGATGTGCCCGCCGCCCGTTTTTTACAGGCGGATTGGGAGGGACTGGACCTGCGGGAAGCGGGCATGGAAAAGGCCTTTGACCTGGTCCTTGCCCATATGACGCCGGCGGTGCAATCCGCCGCGGGCTTTGAAAAGCTGATGGCTGCCAGCCGTGGCGCCTGTATCTTGACCAAGCTGACCCGCCGCAGCCACGCGGTGCAGGACGGGGCCTTTGCGCAGTTGGGCATGCGTCCCTTTGGCAATGACGATACCATCGCTTATGCCTTTGACCTGCTGTGGACGCTGGGCTACCAGCCCCGCGTCGCCTATGAGGCGCGCCAGTGGCTGGGGCGCGTGCCGGTGGAGCAGATGCATCAGGAGATCTGCCGGCGGGCGGCGGTAACGCGGGCGTTGAGCCCTGGGGAACAGGACGCGGTCTTGCGCTATCTGCAGGGCCTGGCACAGGATGGAATGATCGAAGAGACCTCGCGCGCCACGGCGGTAACGCTTTACTGGCGCGTGGATGAGTGATGATTGAAGGGGGATTGCGCAAATGCAGAGCAAACAGGAAATGTGGGAAAGGGCCGCGGCCTTCCATGGCCATGTGTGCGGGGGGCTGACCATCGGCTTTCAGGCGGCGCGCTATGCAATGGAGTTGCTGGAGATCGATTTTTCTAAGGATGAAGACGTGGTGTGCGTGACCGAAAACGACGCCTGTGGGGTGGACGCCATCCAGGTGCTTTTAGGGTGCAGCGTGGGCAAGGGCAACCTGCTTTTCCGGCTGCGGGGCAAGCAGGCCTTCTCCTTTTTCAACCGCAAGAGCGGCAAATCGGTGCGCCTGGTATTGCGCCCCGGGCCGGACATGCCCCGGGAGGCGCGCCAGCAATACCTGTTTAACGCGGATTATAAAGACCTGTTCGATGTAAAGCCGGTTCCCTTTACCCTGCCGGAGCGGGCACGGCTGTTTGCCTCCCAGCCCTGCGCGGTATGCGGGGAGACCACGGCCGAACAGTGGCTGCACGCGCAGGAGGGGCAGCTGGTCTGCCCGGATTGCTTTAAGGCCTACAGCCGGTTCTTTTAAGACGGAATTATAGATAACTAAGATGAGGGAAATGAAATGTTTAAAAAAGCAATTACAATATTGATGGCCCTGTGCCTGCTGGCCGGGTGCGCGGGCTGCGCGTCCACCCCGGCTTCCGGTACCGCGTCGGATGCGACACAGACCGGCGCCGCGGCGTCGGGCACGGCGCAGGCGGATACCGTGACCATAACCGATCTTTATGGCCGTCAGGTCACGCTGCCACGGGAGATCAAATCCATCGTTTGCACCGGCGCAGGGGCGCTGCGGATGATCTGCTACGCCCAAGCGCAGGACTTGGTCATCGGCGCGGAGGACAGCGACAAGACCCAGACCATCAAGCGCGGCTACAATTACGTGAATAACGCTATCTTTAAAGACCTGCCCAGCATCGGTAAGGGCGGCGGCCGGGGCTATACCGCGTATGAGGAGGAGATCATCGCCCTGGCGCCGGATGTGATCTTTTCCGCCTATAACAGCGAGGCACTGGAGGAGCTGGCCAGCAAGACCGGCATCCCGGTGGTAGCCATTACCTATGACAGCGGCATGTTTGATGAGAAGCTGTTTCAATCTTTGGAGCTGATCGGTCAGCTGCTGGGCAAGCAGGAGCGCTGCGATCAACTGACCGATGCGCTAAAGGCCGCCCAGCAGGATTTAAGCGCCCGTACGCAGGATATTGCGGATGCGGATAAGCCTACGGCCTATTCGGGCGCGGTCACCTTCTCGGGCGGGCACGGCTTTGAGGGGACTTACGCCAACTTCCCGCCATTTACGGCCATCGGCGCTAAAAACGTAGTGGATGAGACCGGGCTGGACGGATCCTTGCAGATCGACCTTGAAAAGGTGCTGGTGTGGGATCCGGAGGTGATCTTTCTGGACCCTGGCAATATGGACCTGGTAAACGAGCAGTACGACAAGAACCCCACCTATTTCCAATCGCTGCAGGCGGTGAAAAACGGCGAGGTCTATTCTATGATCTCCTACAATAATTACACCACGAATGTGGAACTGGCCGTAGCGGACGCCTACTATGCCGGAACGGTGATGTTCCCGGAGCAGTTTGCCGATATCGACATTGAGCAAAAGGCGGATGAACTGTTTGAACTGTTTTTAGGCAAGCCCATCTACAGCGATATGCAGGCGGCGGGGCTGAGCTTTGGCAAAATTACGATTGGGGAGTAGCAGTTGGATAAGGCGGTTGCGTTGAACCCGCAGGGGTATAACGAATTTATTAAAAAGAAGGTATTGGTGCTCATCGCCTTGGCGGTGCTGGCGCTGGGGGTGGCGCTGCTCTCCATCCTGGCGGGCTCTTCTGGGCTGACGTTGGGAGAGGTATTCGCCTCGCTTTTTGGGCAGGGGACGGCAAAGACCAACGCCATCGTTTGGAACGTGCGCCTGCCCCGGATCGTGACGGCGATGGTGGTGGGCGGCGCCCTGGCTATGAGCGGGTGCGTGATGCAAAGCGTGCTGCGCAATCCGTTGGCCTCGGCTTCTACCTTGGGCGTATCCCAAGGCGCGGCCTTTGGGGCTACGGCGGCCATCATTCTGTTTGGCGCGGGGGTACAAAACTCCGCGTCGGCCGCCAGCGCCATCAGCATCTCCAACCCCTATCTGGTCACCCTATGCGCCTTTGGCGGAGGTATTATCTCCACGTTGGTCGTGCTGGGGTTAAGCCGCGTACGGCGGATCTCTCCCCAGTCCATGGTGCTGGCGGGCGTGGCGCTCAGCTCGCTTTTTACCGGCGGTACCACGCTGCTACAATACTTTGCGGACGATGTGCAGGTCGCGGCGGTAGTCTTTTGGACCTTTGGCGACCTGGGACGTACCAGCTGGCAGGAGATCGCCCTGATCGCGGGGATCACCCTGGCGGCGGGCCTGTACTTTTTTGCCAACCGCTGGAACTATAACGCCATGGAAGCCGGGCCGCATACCGCCCAGTCCCTGGGGGTAAACGTGGGGGCCGTGATGCTGGCGGGCATGACGGTCAGCTCCCTTGTGGCCTCCACGGCGGTCTCCTTTGTGGGGATCATCAACTTTGTAGGCCTGGTGGCCCCGCACATGGTGCGCAAGTTTGTGGGGAACGATTACCGCTTTTTGCTGCCGGCCTCGATGCTGATGGGCATGGTGATCCTGCTGGTCAGCGACCTGGCGGGGCGGCTGGCCGTGGCGCCGGTGATCCTCCCCATCGGGGCGATCACCTCCTTCTTGGGCGCGCCGCTGTTTTTGTATATGATCTTTAAAGGGGTGCGATAGCATGATTACCGTACGCGACTTGCACTTTGGCTATGGCAGCCAAAAAGTGCTGCAGGATATCTCCTTTGACCTTTCCAAAGGGGAATGCCTGGCCGTGCTGGGCAACAATGGCGCGGGCAAATCCACGCTGATGAAATGCCTGAACCGCATCCTCCACGCCCAGGGCGGCAGCGTGCTGGCGGAGGGGAAGGATCTATTGAACCTGCCCCGCCGGGAGCTGGCCCGCCAGGTGGCCTACGTGGCCCAGAAGGGGGAGGGCAGCCGGGCCACGGTGTTTGATACCGTGCTGCTGGGCCGCAAGCCCTACATCAAGTGGAGCCTGGAGGAGGGGGATTATGCCATCGCCCGGGAGGTGCTGCAAAGGATGCACCTGGAGGATTTTGCGCTGCGCTATATCGACGAGCTCAGCGGCGGCGAGCTGCAGCGGGTGATGCTGGCGCGGGCGCTGTGCCAGCAGCCAGAGCTATTGCTGCTGGATGAACCCACCAGCAGCCTGGACCCTAAGAGCCAGTACGAAGTAATGGCATTGGTGCGCGCCATCGCCCGGCAGAACGATATCGCTGTGGTCATCGTCATCCACGACCTGAACCTGGCGCTGCGGTACTGCGACCGGTTCCTTTTCCTTAAGGAGAACCGCATCTTTGCCTATGGGGGTTACGAGGTTATGACGCCCGAGGTCATCGGCCAGGTATATGGCATGCCGGTGGATATCGTGCAGCATAAGGGCGTGCGCACCGTTATCCCCTTGCCTTTTGAGGGAGAAGCGGTATAAAATAAGCATAAGAGGTAAAGGAGGGATGGGGATGACCAAGCTCAAGGGAATGCTGCCCTTTCTAGCGGGCATGCTGGCCGTGTTTTACCTGCTGCCGCTATTGGTGCGGGATACGGGGTCGGGCATGTTTGTTTTACTGGGGCTGGTGCCGCTGTGCTGTTTTGCGCTGGCGCTGGCCTATGGGCTGATGCGGCCCTTTTCGCCGCTGTACGCGCTGTTTTGCGCGCTGCTTTTTCTCCCCACCCTGTGGATATTCTTTAACGAATCGGCCTGGGTGTATATTCCGGCCTATGGAGCCATTGCGCTTTTAGGCAGCGGGATCGGCGCGCTGATCGCCAAGGGCCTCAGGCGCGTATCATGACCGAACGGATAAAGGCCCGCGGAATGTTTCCGCGGGCCTTTTAGCATGCTTTTTCTGGGGGATGCCGGGTTTTTTATTTGGTGTACAAAAAAGGCGGCTTTTGCAGGACGGCTTGACGTAAAGGCAGCCTTTGGCTATGCTGGATATGGAATGGACAGGAGGACAGGATAATGGCGATAAGAACGTTACGCATAGACGATGACCCGGTACTGCGCAAGCCTTGCAGGCCCATTGCACAGGTGGATGAGCGCATCCGCACCCTGCTGGAGGATATGGGGGATACCCTGCGGGCGGCGGGCAATGGCGCGGCCATCGCGGCCTGCCAGATCGGCGTATTGCGCCGGGCGGTGGTGATCGACTGGGAGGGCGAGCTGATCCATCTGGTCAACCCCGTCATTCTGGAGGCCGAGGGCGAGCAGGAGTGCCTGGAAGGGTGCCTGAGCTTCCCTGGACGTTGGGGCCGGACGATACGCCCGCAAAGGGTGCGGGTGCAGGCGCTAAATGAGCGGGGCGAGCCCTTTACGCTGGAGGGCGAGGGCTTGCTGGCCCAGTGCTTAAGCCACGAGCTGGACCATCTGGACGGCATCGTCTTTACCCAGCGGGTGACCCACTGGCTAAGTGAGAAGGAATTGCAAAGCTTATAAAAAAGTGCGTGGCTATGCCACGCACTTTTTGGGTTACCGGGCGCTGCCTTTAAGGGCGCGCAGGCGCGCTTTATCTTCGGGCGTTACCCGGTAGGATTCTAATGCCTTTTGGATGGCCTTGCGATAGGTAAAGCCGTCCAGGTGGCAGCTGGGTGAAGCCAGATAGTCCAGCGCCGCCTGTGGAAATTTTGCGCAGCACTCGGCTACTGTCCAGGCGGCAGCCATTTTAAAGTAGTACCCGGGGTGCTGCGCCCCATCCAGCCGGGCCAATACTTCATCTGCGTATTCAGGGAGGATAAAGTGGTGCAGCATCAGCACAGCGCCAAAGCGCATGGCGTATTCCTGTCCGCTTTCAAGCTGCTGCCCGGCCAGCGCCCAATAGGGCTGGGGGAACCGGCGCGCATCCTTTAAGCTGGTGCAAAAGCTGTCGCATACCGACCAGTTATCGATCAGCGGGATGAATCCACGAACCCGTTCCAGCCGCTGCTCGGGCGGCATTTTGGCCTGGGCGATGATAAAGCCGTGCAGCAGCGTCAGTTCAAAGCAGCCCTCCGGCGCCTGGGCTAAAAATCCGGCCCAGTCCTGCGCTCGGGCGATCTCCTTGGCCAGCGCGCGTACCTTTGGCAGCCGCACCCCCAGGATCCCCGTCACGCCGGGCAGCAATTTGCTGGTAAAGGCCTGATAGCCCGGCTCGGACATCTGTTGCAGGCACAGCAGGGCCTGTTGGTTATTCATTGCGCCACCTCATTTCTCTTTGAACAGGTACCGCTCGATGGCCAGCGCAGCGCCGTCCTCATCTTGGGTGAGGGTGAGGGCGTCCGCCGCGAGGCGAACCGGGTCGGGCGCCTGCCCCATGGCTACGCCCATACCGGCATAGCGCAGCATCTCGATATCGTTATCATGATCCCCCATAGCCAGGATGGACTGGCGCCCGATCCCCAGCCGCCTGGCA
Source organism: Luoshenia tenuis (assembly GCF_014384745.1). Taxonomy (NCBI): domain Bacteria; kingdom Bacillati; phylum Bacillota; class Clostridia; order Christensenellales; family Christensenellaceae; genus Luoshenia; species Luoshenia tenuis. Next base: position 671,268 of record NZ_JACRSO010000001.1, on the reverse strand, counting down.
AGCGCGTCGATGGCCATAGGCTTGGAAACGCCCCGGGCGCCGACTTCAAGATAGGTATCTTTAGAGCGGGAAACGGCCAGCAGCTCCGCCTCCGGGCAGGCTTGCAGCTGGGCGGTCAGTCGGTCCAGCTGCGCGGGCGGCGCCATGCACAGCAGCTTATCCGGCCCGGCCTGCCGGGCACGCCACTGCGCCGCGAGCGGGGCAAAGGCGCGCAGCTCCGGCTGGAACCCTACGATATCCGCCTCCTGTTTGGCCCAGGGGTCGAACCGCTCACAAAACCAGTTTTCCCCTTCGTACACGCTAAGGTGCACGCCCAGCGCCCGGCAAAGCTGAACGACTTTGGCGCTGGCCCCGGCATCCAGGAAGGCCAGGCGTTCCAAACGGCCGTGGTAGACCAGCAGCGCGCCGCTAAAGCAGATCATGGGCTGATGCGCAAGGCCCAGCATATCGGCAACCGCGCCAACGCCTTTGGGGCTGCGGGCGGAAACCAAGACGAAGGGAACCTGTTGCGCGGCGCGCAAGATGGCTGTGCACGTCCGCTGCGAGGCTTGATGGCGAGAGTTCAGGATCGTGCCGTCGATATCCGAGCATACCATTTGAATGGCCGGCATGGAATAGCCCTCCTTTATCCTATCGTTTCTATCAAAAAGCATAGCATAGGAGCGGTTTATCGGCAAGAAGGCATGAAAAAACCAAATGCCCGCCCTCTTGAGGGCGGGCATTTATCCTTACGGCTTAATAGTATTTGGGCTTGTAGCTGGATACGGCGCCCGCGGCGTCCCCTGCACAGGCGCAGCTGACGATTTGGAACAGGAAAAACCATAGAAAAGTAGCGATGATGCCGGTGATAATCAACGATTTGGCCAGGTCCATATCGTCTTTGGCTACAAATATGCACCCCAGGACGATGCCCAGCCCCGGGAACAGGATGGAAACGATATACAGCCAGGTTACCGAGCCATAGGCCGCAGCCTTGGGCACATCGGGCGTGACCGAGCCGGTATAGGGGGTCAGCGGCAGGTGGCATTCCGGGCAGAGCTGCACGTTGGCCGCGTAGATTCCGCCGCAGTGCGGGCAGACCTTTTTGGCGCCGCTTGCCGCAGCGCTTTTAAGCGAGGTGTGGCACTTAAAGCACTCAGTTGCGTTGTCGCTGTTGAGCTCCTGACATTTGGGACAGGTTTTCATAGATGTTCCCCCTTTATGAAATGTTGTGTTAGAGCGTCTGCAAAAAGCCCGCCAGGCGCGAGGCGATGCGGGCATGGCCCGCGTCGTTGGGATGCAGGCCATCCGGACGGTATTGCGCCTTATTCTATAAACCAGAACGATCTTTCCTCCATTTTAATGCTTTATGGGAGGTCAAAACAAGGTATGCGCACGTTAGACTATAGCCAGCGCAAAGAAAAAGGCCGGCACCGCCATGGCGGTACCGGCCTTTGTGGCTCTTATACTAGATATTTTAAGCCGGATAGATCAGCCGGGCGGCCATCAGCGGCAGCCCATCCAGCTTTTCTCCAACCACATCGGCAAAGATGCGGCAGGCGTCCCCCTCTTTGACCTTAACGGCCCCATCGTAGGTGATCGCCAGCGCCTCGCCATCGGATAGGGTAAAGGTAAAGCGCATGGGGCTGCCGGGGGTCACCTCGCCAATGGTCCCCTCGCACAGAAAAACCTTGCCCGCCAGCTTTTCAGGGGCGGCGGAGAGCTTGGGATAATCCATCTTCCAGGCGCTTTTGGTGTATTCCTCCGCATTGGGCTTGCGGTACAGCCGGTGGGTGAGCCGGGATTGAGAGCCATCGCCCATGGTAGCGGTCACCTCGATATTTTGCCAGCCGTAATCCCTCAGCTGGGCCGTAAAGGTGAAGTTGCCGCCGCTGTCCTGCGTCAGGCTGCCCGAAAGCATCAGCGGGCAGGTGATCACCGCGTCCGGGTCGCACTGGCCCGAAACGGTAAAGGTCTCCTCCTCGGTGATCTCGCTTAGGTCCTCGCTTAAGGAGAGCGCCACGGGCATGCCCGGCCGCTCGATGGTAATGGTCCGGGTGATGGGCAGGTGATAGGGTGCCTGGGCCTTGATGGTATGCTCGCTGGTCTGTCCGGCGGTGAGCGGCACCGTCACGGTATAACGGCCGGTATCGTCCAGCTGGGCGGATACGTCCTCCCCGTTGATCCAGAGCTTGCTGCCCGGCTCCAGCTGCAGGTCCAACAGTACCGCCGGGGAGGTGGTGGAGACGCTTTCGCCCTCGGGCGAGATCAACACCAACTCGGTGGGTTCTACCTTAAGCCCCTCGGGGGTGAGCGTGTAGCTGCGCGGCTGGCCCGAACCCTCTACCGTTACGGTGATCTCACAGGAGACCTGTTCGCTCTCGGGCCATTGGCTGAGCAATTCGCTCTCCTTGATCTCGAACTGCGCGCTGCCGTTTTGAATCACACCGGTGCGCTCCACAGGGGAGAGGCGCACGCTCTCACCATCCTGGCCGCGGACGGTGACGACCTGCAGCTTTTCCCCATCCCGCGAGATAGCCTCGATCTTGGGCTGATACTCGGAAGGATCCACCGGCGCTGGGGAGGCAGCCGCCTGCTGACGGTTCACCGGGGCGTCGTTGGCCCCTAGATAGTGGCTGACCCCCGCGTACCCGGCGATCCCCGCGGCTACGACGGCCACAGCCGCCACCGCGATGGCCATGCCGCGGCGCACGCTGCGCTTGCGCGCCGCCCGCTCCTGCCGGGTCTCGGGCAAATCTTGGAAGGGATCCTCCGGGATGGTGACGATGGGCTCGCGTCCAGCGGGCATGCCGTGGGCCGCGCGCACGGGGTCGCGCAACGGGTCGGCCGCAATGGCTTTATCCGGCTTTTGGGCATGCGTCTGGGGCGTTTGAGACGGTGCGGCGTCCGCCGCCTGCCCGGCCGGTTCAATCATTCTGTTTTGCGCCGGGGGGTCCTGCGCCTGTATCTGTACCGGCGGGGCGTCCTGCAAGCGGCCGGTACGGGGCTTGAGCATGCAGCCGCAGTTGGGGCAAAAGTAGTAAGAATCCGGGTTTTGCGCCCGGCAGATAGGGCATTGCATCTTCATATCGACTCCTTCGGGATAGATTGCTTCTCTTTTTTTAACTTTGCCTCTAGTATTGCCCCGTTTGCTGCGGCTAATGCCCCCAATAAGGGGTTCTCTGTTTTAAAAAAACGTGCTACAATATAAATCATTGTAAAATAGGTTCATTATGCCCAGAATTTAGGGAGGCTTTTTATGCAAGTAGAAGAGTATTATGAGCAGATCGTATCTGCACCCAAACCCCGCCGGGGCGTGCTGGGCATGCTTAAAGCGGGTCAGATCATCTTCCTGGTGCTGACCGTGATCACGTTCGCGGCGTTTTACCTGTTCCCCATCAGCGGCGGCACGGCCGGGGCGATCCTGGGCTTTTCGGTGCCGGTGATCTGCCTGGCGCTCAGCTTGCTGTACCGCTGGCGGCGGCGCAAGATGCTCACGGATTATGAGTACATCTTTTCCAATGGGGATCTGGAGATCGCCCGGGTGATCGCCAACGCCAAGCGCCGCAAGCTGATGACCTGTGATGTGGCCAACTTTGAATCCATGGGCCCCATCGCCGATGAGGAGGGCAAGCGCCTTTCCAATATGCCAGAGCTGCAAAAGGTGATCGCCACGCCGGACGGGGTCGCCACCCATTACGCGTATTTTAACCGCAATGGCGAAAAGACCATGCTGCTGTTTTCGCCCAACGAGAAGCTCTTTGAGATGATCCGCCAGCAGAACAAGCGCGCGCGCCTGTATCAGGGGAGATGAGCAAAAGATGGTCTATCTGGATAACAGCGCCACGACCCAGCCCTTCCCCGAGGTAGTAGAGGCGGTAAGGGCGGCGATGCTGGAGCGGTGGATGAATCCTTCGGCGCTGTACGCGCCGGCGGTGAAGGTGCGCCGCCAGTTTGAGGAAGCAAGGCGGGCGGCCGCCGGGGCCATGGGGGCCAGCGGCGGGCGGGTCGTGCTGACCGGGGGCGGAACCGATGGGGACAACCTGGCCCTGATCGGCGCGGCCAACCGGTATAACCAGCCTGGCAGCCTGCTGGTCTCTGCACTGGAGCATCCGGCGGTGGGGGAAAGCGCGGCCTTTTTAAAGCTGCGGGGGTGGGAGATCGTGCCCCTGCCGGCTACTCCGGAGGGGTTGGTAACGCCCCAAGCCGTGGGCCAGGCGGCAGATAGCGCCCCTGCGGATCGGCCGGTGATCGTCACCTGCATGCAGGTGAATAACGAGACCGGCGCGCGGATGGATATCGAGGGCATTGCCCGGGCGGTGAAGGCCGCGCGGCCGGACGCTTTGGTTCATTGCGATGGGGTACAGGGCTTTTTGCGCACGCCGCTGAAGCTTAAAAATGTGGATCTGTATACCGTAAGCGCCCACAAGGTGCACGGCCCCAGGGGCGCGGGCGCCCTGTTTGTGCGCGATGGCGTAACCCTGCGCGGGGTGCAGGCCGGCGGCGGGCAGGAGTATGGCCTGCGCTCAGGCACTGAGGACGTGGCCGCGGCGCTGGGCTTTAAAACCGCGCTAGTCCGCTGGCAGGAGGAAGGGGCGGCCTGGCGCGAGGAATTGCGAAAGATGAAACTCTACCTGCTGGGGCAACTGCTGGCTATTGGCGATGTGCGGGTGAACGGGCCGGACCCAGCGGGGGATTTTTCCGCACCCCATATCCTCAACCTATCCTTCGAGGGCGTGCGCGCCCAGGTGCTGCTGCACGCGCTGGAGCAGCGGCAGGTCTATGTATCCACGGGCTCGGCCTGCGCCTCGCACGGCTCGCGCCTTTCCGGGACGCTTAAAGCCATGGGTGTGACCGGCAAGCGCGCCGAAGGGGCAATACGCTTGAGCTTATCGCCGCTTAATACCTTAGGACAGATGGATGAGGCCGCGGATGCGATTAAAGAGATGGTGCTTTCCTTGCGCCAATACCGCAGGAGGTAAATGATAATGGAACAATTGATTCTCGTGCGCTTCGGCGAGATCCACTTAAAAGGGCTGAACCGCCCTTATTTTGAGCACCGTCTGGTGCGGGAGATGAAGCGCAGGCTGTATGACGAGCCGCAGGCCGCCGTGGAAAAGGGAGACGGGCGGTATTATATCCGGGGCGTACAGAACCTGGATGCGGTGATGGAGCGTATCCGCAAGGTGTTTGGCGTACATTCGCTCAGCCCGGCCATCGCGGTTGAAAAGGATATTTCCGCCATACGCGACCAGGCGGTGGAGATGATGCGGGACAAGCGCCCCACCACATTTAAGGTGAAGGCGCGGCGGGCGGACAAGCGCTTCCCCATGACCTCGCCTGAGATCTGCGAGGAGGTAGGCGGCTATATTTTAGAAAACCTGCCGGGCTGGAAGGTGGATGTGCACCATCCCGAAGTGACGCTGGAGGTGGAGGTGCGCGAGCAGGCGTTTTTACACTGCGAGACCCTGCCGGCTGCCGGCGGTATGCCGGTGGGCACCAACGGGCGGGCCTTTTTGCTGCTCTCTGGCGGTATCGACAGCCCGGTGGCCGGTTATATGGTGGCCAAGCGGGGCGTGGCTATCGAGGCGGTGCACTTTTTCTCCTATCCCTATACTGGTGAGCCGGCTAAGGAAAAGGTGCTGACGCTGGCCAAGCTTTTATCGGAATACGCGGGCCCGGTGCGGGTGCACGTGGTGCCCTTTACCAAGATTCAGCAGGAGATCTACCAAAAGTGCCCGGAAGGGGAGCTGACGGTGATCATGCGCCGGTTTATGATGCGCATTGCCCAGGGGCTGGCCCAAAGGGGCAAGGGCGGGGCGCTGGTCACCGGCGAGAGCATCGGCCAGGTAGCCAGCCAGACCATGGAGGCCCTGGCTGCCACCGACGCGGTGGTGGACATGCCGGTTTTCCGGCCGGTGATCGGCATGGACAAGCAGGAGATCATGGAGATCGCCATGAAGATCGGCACCTATGAGACCTCCATCCTGCCCTACGAGGATTGCTGCACCGTATTTACCCCGCGCCACCCGGTGACCCGGCCCAAGCTGGAGCGCATCGAGGCCTCAGAAAAGGTGCTGGATATCGGGGCGCTGGTGCAAGAGGCGATAGACGGTACGGAAGAGGTGACCTTTAACGCGGCCGGGCGCGGCCTGGACGAGTAGAGTAAGGAGTGGACGGCGTGTATCCGTTATTGGCGGCGATCCCCATTTTTGTTGCGGCAATTTTACTTTTGGTGCTTAAATGGCCGGCCTCAAGGGCCATGCCGGCGGCCTTTGTCTCGGCGGCGCTGGTGGCGTTTTTCGGCTGGCAGATGGATTGGCAGCATATCGCGGGCGAATCGCTGCTGGGCGTTTTTAAGGCGGTGGAGCTGTTTACCATTTTGTTCAGCGCACTGCTGATCATCAACCAGATGCGCGCCTCGGGCGCCATGGCGTCTATCAACCGGGCCTTTGGTTCGGTCACGCGGGACCCGCGTATCCAGTCCATCATCATCGGCATGGGCCTGGGCGCCTTTATCGAGGGCGCGGCGGGCTTCGGCATGCCGGCGGCGCTGGGGGCGCCGCTATTGGTGGGCCTGGGCTTCCCGCCGCTGGCGGCCGTGGTGGTGGCGCTGATGATGAACATCCCCTCCATCATTTTCGGTGCGGTGGGCACGCCTACGCTGATGGTGATCAATACCACCAGCGACATCGCCGTTCGTGCGGGGCTGGATGCGGCTTTTTACGGCGCGGCCGTCACTCAATGGAGTGCGTATTTGTACGCGCTGCCGGCAGTGCTGCTGCCCTTTATCGCCATACTGGTATTGACCCGTACCTACGGTAAGGAGAAAAAGTGGCGGGATTTTGTAGAAGTGCTACCCTTTTTGACATTTTCGGTCATCTGCTTTATCGTGCCTTTCCTGCTGGCGGCCACCTTTATCGGGGCGGAGCTGCCCTCGATGATCGGCGCGCTGGTCTGCCTGCCGGCGATGGTGCTGGCGGCGCACAAGGGCTTTTTAATGCCTAAGCACGAGTGGCACTTTTTGCCGGAGGAGCAGTGGCCGGGGGATTGGAAGAGCGTGCATAACCAGGCCGATGCCGGTTACACCTATATGCAGCAGTGGCGCGCCTGGATGCCCTACATCATCGTCATCCTGTTTCTGGCCATCTCCCGCATCCCGGAACTGGGGATCAGTGGTTGGCTGCAGCAGTGGAAGATCACCATCCCTTCCCTGGCGGGGATCGAGGGGAAGGACTATACGGTGGCGCTGGGGTATCTGCCCGGGCTGCTGCCGATCTTTGCGGTGGCTCTTGTCACCCCGCTGATGCATAAGATGGAGGCCTGGCAGGTGGGGCACGCCTGGCGCAATACCTTTAAAATGAGCGTTGGGACGCTGATCATGCTGATCGCCAGCTTTGCCATGGTGCAGGTGATGCTGGGAAGCGATGTCAACGCCAGCGGGATGGACTCGATGACCTCGGTGATCGCCGGGGCATTGGCCCAGGCATCGGGCATGGCTTATCCGGTGATGGCGCCCATGATCGGCGTGCTGGGTTCGTTCGTCTCCTCCTCGGGCACGGTATCCAATACGCTGTTTAGCTCCCTGCAGGTGGAAACGGCCACCATGCTGAACATGTCGCCCACGCTGATCGCCGCGCTGCAAAATGCCGGCGCCATCGTAGGGGTGCCCTTTGGCGTGCGTACCATCATCGCCGCGCTGGTCACGGTAGGCATGGTGGGCAAGGAAGGGACGCTGATGCGCCGGTATTATCCGATGATGATCGTCATCGCTCTTATGATCGGGCTGATCGGCTACCTGCTGATCGCCTCGGGATTTGATCCGGTCCCGGCTGGATAGCGCGGGGATTGACGGATAGGTTATAATAGAATGAAGAGAATAGGGGCCGCCTGGAAGCGGCTCCTTTTAGAAGCGGAAAGGAGGGCTGCGCGTTGAATCTATCCCAAATGCTGGAGCATTTAAAGGGGGACCCGTTTTTTATGCAGAATGTGACGGGGTGGCATATCCAGCCCGCGCAGGCCGCGCGCACCCTGCCCTTCCCCGACCGGGTGGCGCCTGAATTGCGCGCCGCCTACGAAAAGCGGGGCATCAGGGCCCTTTATACCCACCAGCGCCAGGCTTTTGACGCGCTGGAAGCGGGCAAAAACGTGGTGGTGGTCACCCCCACGGCCTCGGGCAAGACGCTGTGCTACAACCTGCCGGTATTAAACGCCATCGCCCGGGATGAGAACGCCCGCGCGCTCTACCTGTTCCCCACAAAGGCCCTGTCCAGCGACCAGGTCTCGGCGGTGACCGAGATCGTAGACCAGCTGGGCCAGGATATCAAGGCCTTTACCTATGACGGGGATACCTCCGTATCGGCCCGGGCGGCGGTGCGGCAGGCGGCCCATATCGTGGTTACCAACCCGGATATGCTGCACTCGGGCATCATGCCCCATCATACCAAATGGGTCAAACTGTTTGAAAACCTGCGCTATATCGTCATCGACGAGGTGCATACCTACAGGGGCGTGTTCGGCAGCCACCTTTGCAACGTGCTGCGGCGCTTAAAGCGCATTTGTGCGTTTTACGGTGCTCATCCCCAGTTTATCTGCTGCTCGGCCACCATTGACAACCCAAAGGAATTGGCCGAAAGCATCTGCCGCGTGCCCATGGAGCTGGTGGACGATAACGGCGCCCCGCGGGGGGAGCGGCACTTTATCTTTTACAACCCGCCGCTGGTCAACCGGCAGCTGGGCGTGCGCAAAAATGCCGTGATCGAGACGCGCAAGATCGCCACTGAGCTGATACGCAACCATATCCAGACCATCGTGTTCGCCCGCAGCCGGGTGAATGTGGAGGTGCTGACCAATTATTTGAGCGAGGCCGCGGGCAGCGGGGAAAAAATACGCGGTTACCGGGGCGGCTACCTGCCTAGCGAGCGGCGCGCCATCGAGCGGGGGCTGCGCGCGGGGGATATTTTGGGCGTGGTCTCCACCAACGCCCTGGAGCTGGGTATCGATATCGGCTCGCTGGAGGCCAGCGTGCTGTGCGGCTTCCCGGGCACCATTGCCAGCACCTGGCAGCAGGCCGGGCGGGCCGGGCGGCGCGCCGGGGAGAGCCTGACGATCCTGGTGGCTACCTCCAGCCCCCTAGATCAGTACATCATCCGCCATCCGGAGTACTTTTTTACCGCCAGCCCGGAGCAGGCGCGCATCAATCCGGATAATCTTTATATCCTGCTCAGCCACTTTAAGTGTGCGGCTTACGAGTTGCCCTTTGTGGATGGGGAGACCTTTGGCACCGATACCGCCCAGCCTCTGCTGGAGTTTTTGCAGGATGAGAAGATCCTGCGCCATGTGGGCGGCCGTTGGCATTGGATGAGCGAGGAGTTCCCGGCCAGCGAGATCAGCCTGCGCACTGCGGTAAGCGAGAACTTCGTGGTGGTCAATATCACCAACCCCGAGCACCCCAAGGTGATCGGCGAGATGGACAAGTTCACCGTACCCATGCTGTTACACGAGCAGGCCATTTACCTGCACCAGGGCCGCCAGTACCAGGTGGAAAAGCTGGATTGGGAGAACCGCAAGGGCTATGTGCGTGAGGTGAATGTGGATTATTATACCGACGCCAATATGCTGACCAGCCTGCGGGTGCTGGACGTATTTCGGGATGGGGAGCGCGCGGGCATCCCCCGTTTTAGCGGCGAGGTGCTGGTCTCGGAGATCACCACGCTATTTAAAAAATTCAAGCTGGATACCCACGAAAACGTGGGCTGGGGAAAGGTGCACCTGCCCCAGCAGGATATGCATACCACGGCCTATTGGCTGACGCTGCCGGCAAAGGTGCGGGAAAAGTACACCGTTCCGCAGATCGAAAAGGCGCTGGGCGGCATCGCCAACCTTTTGCGCAATATTGCACCGGTGCTTTTGATGTGCGACCCTATGGATATCCGGGTGCAGATGCAGGTCCGCGGGCCCTTTACCGAGGAGCCGACCCTGTTCCTTTACGATAATTATCCGGGCGGCATGGGCTTTGCGGATCGGCTTTACGAGCTGCACGAGGAGCTGCTGGGCCAGGTGCTGAAGATGCTTATAAGCTGCGAGTGCGAGAGCGGCTGCCCCAGCTGCGTGGGCCCGGCGCTGGAGAATGGGGAGGACGGAAAGTACCTGACCCGCAAAGTGCTGGAGGCGATGCTTTTATGATCTCCAACCTGCGCGCAAAACTCAAGTTGATGGCTAAGGAACAGGGCCAGCCCCTGCGGGATGAAACGGTGATCCCGCCCGATACGCTTTCCGCCCGGGCGCAGGAACAAGCCGGGCTGCGCCACGAGGTCGCGCGCTATCCATTGGAATTTAAGCGTGGACGCTGCGCGGTGGGCGGCTTTTTGCGGGCGGACCCGGGGGCGGCCGCGCTGCTGGGCGGGCCGCAGGCGAGCTTTGACCCGCGCCGGGCGCTGTTTATCGATACCGAGACCACGGGGCTGCAGGGCAGCGGCGCGCTGGCCTTTTTGGTGGGCCTGGGGTATTTTGAGGGGGACGAATTCGTCGTCCAGCAGTTTTTGATGCGGGACCTGTGTTATGAGGTCGACCTGCTGACGGCCTGCGGACAGCTCTGGATGGAATTTGATACCCTGGTCACCTTCAACGGACGGGCCTTTGACTGGCCGCTGCTGCGCAGCCGCCTGATTATGAACCGTCTGCGCCAGTATGACAAGGCGTTTTACCAGATGGATCTGCTCTACCCCGCCCGCCGGGTCTGGTCGCTACGGCTGCAAAGCTGCCGGTTGGTGGCGCTGGAACGGGATATTCTGGGGGAGGAGCGCCAGGGCGATATCGACGGGGCCGAGATCCCCGGGCGGTACTACCGGTACCTGCGCACCGGGGAAGAAGGGCTGCTGAGCGACATCGTGCTGCATAACCGGTTGGACGTGGCCACCATGCCCGCGCTGGCTGGGGAGCTTTGCCGCCTGCTTAGAAACCCTGAGACAGCCGGGCACGTGCAGGATATCAAATCCCTGGGGCGCATTTACCACCGCCAGGGGGAGCTGGCGCTGGCGGAAAAGCTATACAGCCTATCCGGCGCCATCGCCTGCCGGGAGCTGGGGCTGCTCTATAAAAAAGAGGGACGGCTGGATGAGGCCGCCGCGGTGTGGGTGCAGATGGTGCAAAAGGGCCTGGGGGGCGTGTTCCCCCACGTGGAGCTGGCCAAATATGCGGAACATACGTTAAAAGATTACGGGGCGGCCTGCGATTGGACGCAAAAAGCCCTGCGTTTTCCGTTGCTGAGCCAGGGGACTCAGGCGGAGCTTCGGCACAGGCTGCACCGATTGCAGGGCAAGCTGGCGCGGGAGCGTGAGCAAAAGGAGGAAGCGACATGAGTTTTATGGGGAACCTTTACGGGCGCTATGCCTATTTCCGCCATATCGGCGGGCGGATGGAACAGGCCAAGAAATTTTATCTCAAGGGTCTTGAAAAGGGCATGGATAAGCCCAAGTATCTGTCCGGCTGCGGGGTAGCCATGCTGCGGCTGGGGGACTTTGAACTGGCCAAGGAGATGTTCCAAAAAACCTTGGCCCACCCCAAGACGCCGGAGGCGCACAAGAATGCCAACCGGCTGAACCTGGCGGTGACGCTTTGGAAGCTGGGGGAGATCGATGCATCGCTTACACTGTTCCACCAGCTGGAGGAAGATTATCCCAGCGCCGCGGTCTATGGCAGCCTAGGATATGTGCTGCTGGATATCGGCCGGGAGGAAGAAGCGCTGCAATATAACCTTAAGCGCCTGGAGGAATACGATGAGACCGATCCGGTCATGCTGGATACTGTAGGGCAGATCTATTACCGCCGGGGCGAGCTGGATAAGGCCAAGGAATATTTCTCCGAAGCGGTCAAGATCAAGAATAATCTGGTGGATTCGCTCTATTATCTGGGCATTCTAGAGCAGCGGGACGGCAACATCCGCCGGGCACGGGCCATGCTCTCGCGCGCCTCGCGCCAGCATATCTCTACCCTTAATACCGTTACGCGGGAGATGGTGGAAGAGAAGTTTAAGGAGCTGGACGAGCTATACGACGCGTTGCCCCCCGAGGAGAAGGAGGCGCAGGCGCTTAAAAGCGCGCCCAAGGCGCAGACCCATAGCGACCCGACGCAAAAGCTCAAGTTCTAAAGCGGCTCGCTTGACAGATGCCTAGCGTAATAGGTATAATGACTTGGCCGGTTATTGCCGGTAAGATGATGAATGGAAATGGGGTTAGAGCGTGCGCAAAACTGCTTAAAGTGCGGCGAGGAAGCGGTTCCCTTAAAGGGCGGGGACAGTCTGTTTGCTGCACGGATTATATCTGTTAAGCAGAAGATTGCCGCGCCGGTGACCCGCTTTTTTAAGCAGTAGGGGCATTTTACCCTTTGTGATACGGAAAAAGGGCCTGCGGAATTTTCTGCAGGCCTTTTTGTTGCGCCGATAAAGAGCGCGTGACGGTAAAATTTCCACACAAGGAGGGATGCGCATGGCGATGCTGCAAATTAGCCGCCTGACCTTTGGCTACGAAGGCGGCGTAGAAAATATATTTGAGAATGTGAACCTGATTTTGGATACTACCTGGCGCTTGGGGCTTATCGGGCGCAACGGCAAGGGAAAGACCACTTTTTTAAAGCTGCTGATGGGCGAGATGGCCTACCAGGGGCAGATCGACGCGCCAGTCTCGTTTGATTACTTCCCGTTTGAAGTGCATGCGGCCCCGGGCCAGCCGGCGCTGGAGGTCATGCGTCAGGTGATCGCCCCTTACGCTAAGATGGAACGGGAGATGCAGGCCTGCCTGGAGGATGGCGGCGAGCAGGCGATGGAAGCCTATGGGGCGCTTTTGACCCGCTATATGGCGCTGGATGGCTATACCCTGCCGGATACGTTGCGGGTCGAGGCGGCTAAGCTGGGGGTAAAGCCTGAGGCGCTGGAGCGCCCCTTTAACACCCTGAGCCATGGCGAACAAATGAAGCTGGAGCTTGCGGCGCTGTTTCAAAAAAAGAACCGCTTTTTGCTGATCGACGAGCCCACCAATCACTTGGACGGGGACGGGCGGGAGAAGGTAGCCCGCTATTTAAAGGGCAAGACGGGCTTTATCCTGGTTTCGCACGACCGGCACTTTTTAGACCAGACCATCGACCACGTGCTGGTGCTGGGCCGCAAGGATATCGTACTGCAGCAGGGCAATTATTCCACCTGGCAGGCGGATAAGGCCTTGCAGGATCAGGCGCAGCTATCCCGCAACGAAAAGCTGAAAAAGGATATCGGGGCCTTGGCGGCCTCGGCCCGACGCACGGCAGGCTGGTCCGATGCGGTGGAGCGCAGCAAGACCGGCGCGGCGGATAAAGGATATGTGGGGCACCAGGCGGCCAAGATGATGAAGCGCGCTAAAGCGATCGAGGCCCGGCGGGAAAAGGCGATAGAGGAGAAAAAGGGCCTGCTGCAAAACTTGGATGAATGCTCATGTACGGTAAGGAAGCAAGCAACCGAAAACAAGAGATAGACCGCCAGCACTACACTATTCCGAACCAAAGACCAAAAGATAAGCATTGTGGGAAAATCTAAACTTTTGGATTTTCCTACAATGCCGACTACGGCGGAATCCTTCCCACTCCTTATATCTTTATTTCCGTATACATTGAATTTGTATTTAGTAAATGCTATAATGTCCCTATTCAAATTATAAATGTGTTGAATTAGTTACATGTACATATTTTTTGTGCCGCATAAATACCCTGTTGAGGTTGTCGTTCTTTGTCCAGATGTGGAAACAATAAAAGGAAGGGAACGATACAGGGAGAAAACAGGCTATTCCGGCTTTACGGTTGAAACCTTATACGATACATTTATGCAGACAACACCACGGATCGGCTTTTGGCTGGACAATTCCAACCAAACACCACAGCAGACAGCAGAAACCATTCTGAACGCCAGAAAGTCGGTATGATTGTTACATATAAGGGGAAGAAAAATTTCTTTTAGGTACTTTCTTTCCTAAAACTAATGTGATATAATAGCATCATTCCAAAAAAGGAGTAAAAAATATGCGGCAAGGTATTCTTAAATAAAACTATAATCAAATAGTGGGAACAAAGGATTATGATAGTCCCTTTTGTGGGGGCTTGGTTTTTTGTACCCAATTTAAAAATACTTTTGCCTTATCAATTTTGACATATCCGAAAAACAGCAATCACAAACAGGTGTATGCTGTATATGTGTATGTCCGCAAATTATAATCCCCAGTGGTAAAAGTATTTTACTGCTGGGGATTTTTATGCCCTTTTGGGGCTGTAAAAGGAGGACAATCACATGAAAATAATCAATATTGGAATTCTCGCCCATGTAGACGCAGGAAAAACAACATTGACGGAAAGCCTGCTGTACACCAGTGGAGCGATTGCGGAACAAGGAAACGTGGATAAAGGAACTACAAGAACAGACACTATGATTTTGGAACGGCAGCGCGGAATTACCATTCAGACAGCGGTTACTTCTTTTTGCTGGAATGATTATAAAATCAATATCGTGGACACTCCCGGTCATATGGATTTTTTAACCGAAGCATACCGCTCTTTATCTGTCCTTGACGGAGCTGTTTTAGTCATTTCGGCAAAAGACGGCGTACAGGCACAAACCCGTATATTATTCCATGCGCTTCAGAAAATGGACATTCCGACAATTATCTTTATAAATAAGATAGACCAAAATGGGATCGACCTGCGGCGTGTTTACCAAAGCATTAAAGATAAACTTACCAGTGATATGATTGTCATGCAGGAGGTTTCCCTGTCGCCAAAGATAACCATGACCGATATTTCTGATTTGGACAAATGGGATATGATTATTTCCGGAAGCGATGAACTATTAGAACGATATGTTGCAGAGGATTCTTTGGATATACAGGAATTACAATATGAAAAGTGCAAAAGAACCAGATGCTGCTCTTTGTTTCCTGTTTATCATGGGAGTGCAAAAGACAATTTAGGAACAGAAAAACTGATTGAAGCGATTACAGAAACTTTCATTACAGAAACAGACGATATTCAGTCTGAATTATGTGGATATGTTTTTAAGGTTGAGTATACAGAGCGGAAAAAACGGCTTTCTTATTTACGCCTGTATCATGGGACGCTCCATTTACGGGATACCCTGCTGCTGTCAAAAAAGGAAAAAATAAAGATTACAGAAATGTGTATTCCGTCAAATGGTGAAATCGTCCCGGTTGACCATGCCTGTCCGGGAGAAATTGTTATTTTAGCTGATGATACTTTGAAACTGAACGACATTCTGGGAAATGAAAAACTCCTGCCTCACAAAACACGGATTGATAATCCCATGCCATTACTTCGGACAACGGTAGAGCCGCAAAAGCCGGAGCAAAGGGAAGCCCTGTTAAATGCCCTCACAGAGATTGCTGATACAGACCCTCTTTTGCATTTTGACATTGATACTGTTACACATGAGATTATATTATCTTTTTTGGGAAAAGTACAGTTAGAAGTTATTTGTTCGCTATTAGAAGAAAAATATCATGTGGGCGTGGCTATGAAAGAGCCTTCGGTTATTTATCTGGAAAGACCGCAAAAAAAAGCGAGCTACACGATTCATATTGAAGTGCCGCCGAATCCGTTTTGGGCATCTATTGGTTTGACTGTAACACCGCTTCCTGTTGGAAGCGGAACACAATATAAAAGCGAGGTATCTCTCGGCTATTTAAACCAAAGTTTTCAAAATGCCGTCATGGAGGGTGTGCGTTATGGAATGGAGCAGGGCTTATATGGCTGGGGAGTGACAGACTGCCAAATTTGTTTTGATTATGGAGTTTATTACAGCCCGGTCAGCACCCCCGCTGATTTTCGTTTTCTTGCGCCTGTCGTGTTGGAGCAGGCATTGAAAAAAGCAGGAACACAACTGTTGGAACCATACCTTTCCTTTACCCTTTTTGCACCGCAGGAATATCTTTCACGGGCTTATAATGACGCACCAAAGTATTGCGCAATCATTGAATCAACCAGACTTGAAAAAGATGAAGTTATTTTTAAGGGGGAAATCCCTGCCCGTTGTATTGGTGAATATAGAAATGATTTGAATTTTTATACAAATGGAAGAAGTGTCTGCATTACAGAATTAAAAGGGTATCAGGAAACTTCCGGCGAGCCTGTGTTTCAGCCACGCCGCCCGAACAGCCGTTTAGACAAGATCCGGCATATGTTTCAGAAGATAATGTAACATCTTGCGCAATGCAAACGTTCATTGCTGGCTATTGCGAAATATCATTGATAAAATCAGCATCAGAGAGGAGGAACCATTTTGAACCAGAAACAGACGGATATTACAACAGGAAAGCAAATACGTCATCTGCGAACACAATCGGGAATGACACAGGAAGAACTGGCTGGGAAATTGAATGTTACCCGGCAGGCGCTATCGAATTGGGAGAGAGATGTTAATGAACCCGATTTAAATACGTTGAAAAAAATTTGTTTTCTTTTTGGAGTCCACATGGACGATTTTGCGAAGGAGGTAATAACAAAAATGGAAACATGTGAAAAAAAGAGAAACGACAATTTAATAAGTATGATATGGCAATTGGACTTTTTTATGGTGTCGGGATATTTCTTGGCATTGGTATTTTCTTTGTTGGCGGTTTTATGACAATGTCGGGTGCAGGGTGGGGAGCATCACTATTTGGCGGTGGCTGTTTTTCTCTTGTATTTGGCTTGATATGCCATGCAGTTATTACATTGAGAAGAAATGACAAATGATGACATATCCTGCTTTCTAGTCTTTTCGGTCATATCGCGTAAAAAAGCCGCTGCTTTTGGCTTTCCAATAGCGGCGGCAAAGGGAAATATCCTTTGAATACCTTACAGAAGAAAAGTTTTGCAGCATTATAAAAATAAAAGCCTATACCATTTTGGAAAGAAAAGATACATAATAGTCAAGACGGCAACAATCAGAAGTTATGGAGGGTAACAATGGAATATAGTAAGGAAGATTTAATGGAAGCAAAAAGGCAAATTTTGGGAGTGGGAGAGAACATGGGAACAGAGGAAAGCAAAAAGATCTGGGAGAAAAACGCACAATTTTGGGATGATGCAATGGGTGACGAATCCAATGAATTTCACAGAGAGGTAGTACGTCCCAAAGTAACGGAACTTCTCTCTCCTGATCCTTCGGATTACATTTTGGATATTGCGTGCGGCAATGGAAATTATTCTTCGTATCTTGCACAGAGAGGCGCTTCGGTCGTCGCTTTTGATTACAGCAAAAAAATGATAGAATTGGCTAAAAGACGGCGATCACAATATGCAAAACAAATTGAGTTTTGCGTAGCGGATGCGACCAATAGAGAAAGCTTATTAGGATTAAAAAGAAATCGAGCCTTTACGAAAGCAGTTTCTAATATGGCAATTATGGATATTACGGATATTGAACCGCTTTTTATGGCTGTTTATGAACTATTGGAGGAAAACGGGATTTTTGTCTTTGCAACGCAGCACCCTTGTTTTATCACATTGACTGAAAAATATATGACACCGCACAGTTACTATGATATAGCGATCGAAGGGCAGCCGGAGGAGCAGATTTATTATCATCGTTCCATACAAGATATTTTTAACCTTTGTTTCAGAGCTGGATTTGTCATTGATGGATTTTATGAAGAATGTTTCAAAAACAATAAAGAAATTCCTATGGTAATGATAGTAAGGCTTAAAAAGGTAAAACGTGATAGCTTAAAATAAATTCAAGTTTGCCGGATAAATAGCAAACCCGGCCGAGCCAGTCAACGGTCAAGATGAACGGGCTTCGCCCGCCGTTGACAGCCCCGCCCGGTTTTGCAGTTAGGCAGTCAAGGAGCGACAGCCTAAAGTGCTGCCGCCCCTTACTATCATAAAAAGCAACTACTAACCAGCCACAGCCCTTTTGGGAGGAAAGGGGGATTTTCCATGACCTGTACAGAAGAATATCGGGAACATATCGAGTACACTTTCCATGCCTTTTGCAAAGTCGTTATCCGAAATGCAACGATCAACGCAGCGAGGACACGGAGCAGGAAGCACAAAAGAGAAATATCCCTTGAATACCTCACAGACGAAAAGCACTACCCTTTAGGCACGACAGATGAATATTTCCAAGCCCCGGAGCCGGACGAGGAATACATACTTACCCTTTGCGGCGATACGGTCATTTTCAGCAGCGGTTTACTTGCGGAAGCCCTGTCACGGCTGGACGAACGGGAGCGGGAAATGATTTACCTGTCCTTTTTCAAGCGTATTCCACAGCACGAAATTGGCAGACAGTACGGGCGCAGCCGCAGCACAGCGGGCTACCATATCCGAAAAGCCCTACGGCAGCTCCAAGCGGAAATGGAGGGAATGGCATATGAGAAATAATAGGCTTCTCCCCTATGAAACAATCGTCCAAGCCGCCAGCGGGGAGCCGGAAGCGGTGGGAACTGTATTGCAGTATTACCGCCGCCGCATACAATGTGCCGCCCGTGTGAATGGACGGGTAGACCAAGATACAGAGGACTACATCACCCAGACGCTTCTCACAGCTATTTTCAAGTTCCGCTTTGGGAGATAGCCCTACCGCCTACAACTGAATAACCGCCGCTTCGCCGGCAACCAGAAAGCAGTAAATCTATTCAACAGATTTGCTGCTTTTTTTCGTTCCTGTTTGGCATTTTTGAAAATCCCCAGTATGAAAAAACAAAAGGGAAAATAGCCGCCGCAGTTGGCAAAATCCCTTACTTATCCGTAGAGGGTATCAAAGAAAAAAATACTGCCATTGTCCGCCTATTCCGGCTTGCGTGGTGTTGTAGGGAATAGAGGGGAAATTCTAAAAATCTCCGTCCATTTTGCTTTGCGTGGTGTTGTAGGTAGTGAAAGGAAAATTTTCAAGATAAGCCGGAATAGCGGGTAGCAAAGCCCTTTTGAAACGTTTTGTTAGCGGAAAGGACGGGAGCCGGGGAACGCCGGAGTTTTTCAGAGCAAGATTCTACCGAGGTGCCAAAATTCGCTCTCCGCTTATTTTTGCCCCTGCGGGAATCTTGTTGGGGAGTGCCTTCCCCAAACCCTGCTATGCGCCCTGTCGGGCGAGAAAGGAGGTCACAGACCATGCGAAAGAAATACAATACGCCCCACCGCCGTCATGTGGTAAAGACCCGCATGACCGATGAAGAATACGCCGACTTCACCGGGCGGCTGGCGGCTTATGAAATCAGCCAGTCCGAGTTTATCCGGCAAGCCATACGGAAAGCGACCATACGCCCCATTGTCACCGTTTCCCCGGTCAATGACGGGCTGCTTGCCGCCCTCTCCAAGCTCACGGCAGAGTACGGGAAAATCGGCGGCAACTTAAACCAGATTGCCCGGAGCCTGAACGAATACGGAAGCCCCTACCGGGGGCTGGAAAAGGAAGTGCGGGGAGCCGCCGCCGACCTTGCCGCCTTGAAGTTTGAAGTCTTGCAGAAAGTAGGTGAAGCCGTTGGCGATACTCAAACATATCAGCTCTAAAAATGCCAACTACGGGGACGCTGAAAAATACCTCACATTCGAGCATGACGAGTTTACCATGAAGCCCACCCTTGACGCAGACGGGCGGCTCATACCGAGGGTAGACTACCGCATATCCTCTCTGAATTGTGGCGGGGAGGATTTTGCCGTTGCCTGTATGCGCTCCAATCTCCGCTACGGCAAGAACCAGAAACGGGAGGACGTAAAGAGCCACCACTACATCATCAGCTTTGACCCACGGGACGGCCCGGACAACGGCTTGACCGTTGATCGGGCGCAGGAGCTGGGCGAGAAGTTCTGCGCCGAGCATTTCCCCGGACACCAGGCCCTTGTCTGCACCCACCCGGACGGACACAGCCACACCGAAAATATCCATGTGCATATCGTCATTAACAGTCTGCGGATTGCGGAGGTTCCCATGCTGCCCCACATGGACAGGCCAGCGGACAGGAAAGCAGGCTGCAAGCACCGCTGTACGGACGCAGCTATGAACTATCTGAAAGCCGAAGTCATGGAGATGTGCCACAGCGAGGGGCTTTACCAGATAGACCTTTTGAACGGCAGCAAAGAACGCATTACCGAGCGTGAGTATTGGGCGCAGAAGAAAGGACAGGCTGCCCTTGACAGAGCCAACGCCCCTATTGCTGCGGACGGTATCGCGCCCCGGCAGACCAAGTTTGAAACGGATAAGGCGAAGCTGCGCCGGACTATCCGGGAAGCCCTTGCCGCTGCTTCCGGCTTTGATGAGTTTGCCGCCCTGCTTCTCCGGCATGGTGTGACCGTCAAGGAGAGCCGGGGGCGGCTAAGTTACCTCACGCCGGACAGGACGAAGCCAATTACCGCCCGGAAGCTGGGGGACGATTTTGACCGGGCTGCTGTCCTCTCCGTTTTGGAGCAGAACGCCGCCAGAGCCGCCGAAAAACCCGCAGCCATAGCGGAATACCCCGGCAGTATCAAAGACCGCTTACGGACGAAAAAAGAAGCGAAAAACGCCCCGAACAATGACGCTGTACAGCGCATGGTAGACATAGCCGCCAAGCGAGCCGAGGGGAAAGGACGGGGCTATGAGAAGTGGGCGACCATGCACAACCTCAAACAGATGTCGGCTACCCTCATGCTCTACCAGCAGTATGGCTTTTCTTCCCCGGACGAGCTGGACGCTGCCATTTCCGCAGCCAACACCGCCACGCAGGAGAGCCTTGCCGGACTGAAAGGGCTGGAAGCCGCTATCCGGGAGAAAAAGGAATTGCAGCGCAACCTTTTGGGCTATATCGGCACGAAGCCCGCCCGTGACGGTCTGAAAGCGCAGAAATCGGAGAAAGCCCGGAGAGCCTACCGGGAACAGCACGAAAGCGATTTTATCATAGCGGACACAGCCGCCCGTTATTTCCGGGAGCATGGAATAACCAAGCTGCCAGCCAGCAAAGCCCTGCAAAGGGAGATTGAGCAGCTTACCGTCCAGAAGAACGCCGGATATAACGACTACCGGGAGAAACGCCAGCGGGCGCAGGAGCTTCAGACAGTCAGACGCAATATCGACCAGATTTTAAGGGGCGCACCGAGCCAGCAGAAAAAGCGTGAACAGGAGCGTTAAAGACCGCCCCGAAATGATACCGAAACCCTACAAAAATACAGGTATGATATGAACCCTTACCGCAATACTCCCCGACTTCCAAACGGGGCTTACAGGGCAGAAAAAGCCCGAAAATGATACCGAGAACATACAGAAAATGCCCCCTATCCCGCTACACCGATAGGAACGGCAGAAAGGAGCTTACCATTGCCGAGAATGAGCAAGAAGCGGCGGCTGGAATGGTCTTTCTTCCTCAACCACCGCAACCGTATCACTTACAACGACCTATGCCGGGGCTGCACCCGTGACTGCAAACAGAGCTTCCGGGCGGTTATCATACTATGCCCTCGCTATTATTCCAAACGCTGGAAAAAGGAGGACGCAGCCTATGGCAGATAACCGCAAATATTACTACCTCAAGCTGAAAGAGAGCTATTTTGACGATGATGCAATCGTTCTGCTGGAAAGTATGCAGGACGGCGTTATCTATTCCAACATTCTCTTGAAGCTGTACTTGAAATCGCTGAAAAACGGCGGGAAATTGCAGCTTGACGAGAATATCCCCTACACCGCCCAGATGATTGCGACCATTACCCGCCAGCAGGTAGGTACCGTAGAGAGAGCTTTGAAAATCTTTATGAAGCTGGGGCTTGTGGAGCCTTTGCCAAGCGGCGCACTCTACATGAGCAACATTGAGCTTTTAATCGGCCAGTCCTCTACCGAGGGGGAGCGCAAGCGCAGGGCGCGGCTGGCTTTGCAGGAACAAAAAGCCCTGCCGCAGACAGGGGCGGACAAATGTCCACCATATCGAGCGGACATTTGTCCACCAGAGATAGAGATAGAGAAAGAGATAGATATAGAAATAGAAAAAGAGAGAGAGTTAGAAACGGGACACCCCGCCCCCGCCGCCTATGGCAGATACCACAATGTCATTCTTTCCGATACGGAGCTTGACGGGCTGAAAACAGAGCTTCCCGGCAAGTGGGAGTATTACATTGACCGCCTATCCTGCCATATCGCTTCCAGCGGGAGGAAATACAAGAGCCATGCAGCCACGATTTTCAAGTGGGCGCAGGAGGACGCAGCCAAGAAAGCCCCGAAAAAGGGCATACCCGATTATACCTGTAAGGAGGGCGAGAGCTTATGACGAATGGATTTGATGAAATGATTTTGAATATGACCGACACCACGCCGGAGCCGGAGGACTACACCGGCGAGGACGGGCTTTTATACTGCGGGAAGTGCCACAAGCCCAAAGAGGGCTATTTCCCCAAAGAAACCGCCGCATGGCTGGGGCGTGACCGCCACCCGGCAGAATGTGACTGCCAGCGGGCAGAGCGTGAGGAACGGGAAGCCGCAGAGAAACAGCGCAGTCACCTTGAAACTGTCGAGCGGTTGAAGCGGCGGGGCTTTACAGACCCGGCTATGCAGGGCTGGACGTTTGAGAACGACAACGGCAAGTGCCCGCAAATGGAACACGCCCATTTCTATGTGGAGAACTGGGAAACCATGAAAGAGCGCAACATTGGCTATCTGCTATGGGGCGGCGTTGGCACAGGCAAGAGCTATTTTGCGGGCTGTATCGCAAATGCCCTTATGGAGCGTGAAATCCCCGTGTGCATGACAAACTTTGCATTGATATTGGGTGACCTTGCCGCCAGCTTTGAGGGCAGGAATGAATATATCTCCCGACTTTGCAGCTTCCCGCTGCTTATCCTTGACGATTTTGGAATGGAACGGGGAACGGAATACGGCTTAGAGCAGGTCTACAACGTGATTGACAGCCGTTACCGCAGCGGCAGGCCGCTGATCGTCACGACTAATCTCACGCTGGAGGACTTGCAGCACCCGGAGGACACCGCCCACGCCCGCATTTATGACCGTCTGATTGAAATGTGTTCTCCTGTCCGCTTTACCGGGAGCAACTTCCGAAAAGCCACGGCGCAGGAGAAAATGGGACAACTGAAAAAGCTGATGAACAGAAAGGAGAGCCGCCTATGACCAACACCCCAAAGAATGACCGCAGCACCCGCCGCCCGGATTGCGTGACGGAAATCCGCATAGGTAATTCTGTCCTTGTCGTTTCCGGCTATTTCAAGCAGGACACCACCGCCACCGCCGCCGATAAAATGCTGAAAGTGCTGGAAGCGGAAGCTGCTACACAAAAATCGGCAATTTGACGGGACGTAAAGAAGCAGAAAGGACTGTACAGCCAGCCCCGGCGTGTGGTATGATAGTCATACGGAATAGTGGGGCTGGCTGTCGGAAATGGAGGACACTATGTTAAGACAGACCACCCGAAACCTTATTACCGCCCTTTATCCGAGATTATCCCACGAGGACGAGCTGCAAGGTGAGAGCAATTCTATTTCAAACCAGAAGCGTATTCTTGAAACCTATGCGAAGCAGAACGGCTTTTCCAATCTGCAATGGTACACAGATGACGGTTATTCTGGGGCGAACTTCCAAAGACCCGGTTTTCAAGCCATGCTTGCGGACATTGAAGCCGGAAAAGTCGGCACCGTTATCGTCAAGGATATGTCACGGTTAGGGCGAAACTATCTGCAAGTGGGAATGTATACGGAAATGATTTTCCCACAGAAAGGCGTCCGCTTTATCGCTATCAATGACGGAGTGGACAGCGCACAGGGCGACAATGATTTTGCCCCTCTGCGGAACATTTTTAACGAATGGCTGGTGAGAGATACGAGCAAGAAAATCAAAGCAGTAAAACGGTCTAAGGGTATGAGCGGGAAGCCCGTCACGAGCAAACCCGTATACGGCTACTTTATGGACGAGGACGAAAATTTTATCATTGACGGGGAAGCCGCCCCTGTTGTGCGGCAGATTTACAGCTTGTGCCTTGCCGGGAACGGGCCGACCAAGATAGCCCGTATGCTCACAGAGCAGGAGATCCCCACGCCGGGAACGCTGGAATACCGTCGGACGGGAAGCACCCGCCGCTACCACCCCGGCTATGAGTGCAAGTGGGCGACCAATACCGTGGTACATATCCTTGAAAACAGGGAGTACACGGGCTGTCTGGTAAACTTCAAGACGGAGAAGCCGTCCTACAAGACCAAGCACAGCGTAGAGAACCCCATTGAGAAACAGGCGATTTTCGAGAACCACCATGAGCCTATCATTGACACCCAGATGTGGGAGCGTGTGCAGGAGTTACGCAAGCAGCGCAAACGCCCGAACCGCTATGATGAAGTGGGCTTATTCTCCGGCATACTCTTTTGTGCCGACTGCGGCAGCGTCCTTTACCAGCAGCGTTACCAGAACGCCACCCGCAAGCAGGATTGTTATATCTGCGGGAGCTACAAGAAGCGTACCCGTGACTGTACGGCGCACTTTATCCGCACCGACCTGTTGACCGCCGGAGTGACCGACAATCTGCGGAAAGTCACCAGCTATGCAGCGAAGCACGAAGCCCGGTTTATGAAGCTGCTGATCGAGCAGAACGAGGACGGGGGCAAGCGCAGGAACGCCGCAAGGAAAAAGGAGCTGGAAGCCGCCGAGAAGCGTATCAGCGAGTTATCCGCTATCTTCAAGCGGCTGTATGAGGACAGCGTGACCGGGCGCATTTCAGACGAGCGTTTCACGGAGCTGTCGGCAGACTATGAAGCCGAGCAGAAAGAACTGAAAGAGAGAGCCGCCGCTATCCGGGCAGAGCTTTCCAAAGCGCAGGAAGCCACGGTAAACGCAGAAAAGTTTATGAATGTTGTCCGCAAGTACACCAGCTTTGAAGAACTTACCCCTACCCTTTTGCGTGAGTTTGTGGAGAAAATCGTTGTGCATGAGTGCAGCTATGACGAGAACGGCACACGCAGACAGGACATTGATATTTATTACTCTTTCGTTGGCAAGGTAGACCTGCCCGAATGACCGCCCGACCTATCCGGCGCAATGCGCAAACGCCGGATAGGAACGGCAAAATTTTTTACACTTCTACTACTTCTTTATCACACATCAGCAAAGCACAGGCGCTTAAAGTGCAGGTGCTGCCTACCCGGCGCAGCGCTTTGCTGGAGGTGCGGGATCTGGTGATCGACTACGGCAGCGGCCCGCTTTTTGAACCCGTGAGCTTTTGCGTGCGGGAAGGGGAGCGGGTAGCCATCCAAGGGGGCAATGGTTCGGGCAAATCCTCGCTGCTCAAGCTGCTTTTGGGCGAACAGATCCCTTATATGGGCGACGTGCGCGTGGCCGGCGATCTGGTCATCGCCACGGTGCCGCAGGAGCCCGGGCTTTTGCAGGGCAGCCTGCGCGCGTATGCGCGGGCGGCACAAATCGACGAGAGCCTTTTTTTAACGATCTTGCGCAAACTGGATTTTAGCCGATTGCAATTTGAAAAGGATATGGCGGATTTCAGCGCCGGGCAAAAGAAAAAAGTGCTGCTGGCGGCCAGTTTGGCCAAGCCTGCGCACCTGCTACTTTGGGATGAGCCCCTCAATTATATCGATATCCTCAGCCGCAGCCAGCTTGAGGAGGCCATCCTTCGCGACCGGCCCGCCATGGTGTTTGTAGAGCACGATCTGTTTTTTACCCAAAAGGTGGCCACACATACGGTAAAGCTGCGTGAAAGGCTTGCCAGGCGTCCTGCAAAGGGCTAACCGCGCCTTTGCCCTCCAGTTTCGCCCAGCTTTTTGCGCAGATCCTGCACATAGGCGCGCTGCATTTTGTGCAGCGGCATAAAGCAAAAGGCCACCGCCCGCAGAACAGGGTTTTTAAATTGCAGCGTCTCGGTAAAGACCACCTGCGTCCCCGTACCATAGGCGGAAAAGGTACCGGTCCAGCGGCCGGAAAAGCGGCTGTTTTGCATGTCGAAGGCATAAAGGCGGCAGGGCTCAAAATGTGTGATGGTAAAATAGGTCTCCAGGCGGCCGGATCTCTCCACAAAGGTGGTATCGCTTAAGACACGTAGCTCGTCGATCCCGCTGCGCCAGGCATAATCGGAATTATCGGTCACCGCCTGCCATACCGCCTCGGGGGGTGAGCTGAGAAAAGCTGAAATCTGCGTGTGGAGCATTCTACCGCCTGCCTTTAACTAATATTCTTTACCATCATAGCACAATTGGCGTAATATCCCAATATACAACGCGTGGCAAAGCCTGGGAATCTGTGCTATACTGCCCATAGTAGATTTAAGGAAGGCTTGTTTACCCACAGGGGAGGCGAACAGCGCATGAAAAAGATCGGGCGGGGTTGGTTGGCCGTTCTGCGCTCCAGCCGCGATTATATCAGGCGTGATAAAGAGCAGATACGCGAAAAGAATCTGCATGCGCTGCAGATCGTCAGTATTGTGTTTAGCGTATTGCTGGCAATTTACACCATAGTAGCCTACTTTTTCTTTAAAAATCCGCAGTTGATGGCCTTTTATTATGTTTTTTTAGGGCTGCAGGCGGTTTTTGATTGCGTCTTGTTGCGCGTGGTACGTAAAGACGCCTCGACCCGGTGGGTGCAGGGGCTTTGCATGTCGGCCAGTTTGCTGATCGTAGGGTTCGTCATTGCGATTTCGGTCTTTCCCTACCCCACGCGCCCGGCCATCTTCTTCCCGCCGGTGCTGGTGGGCATGGCGGCGATCTTTATCTTTTCATATGAAAGACTGATTTTACTGCTTACAGGTTATGCTGCGGTGTTTGCGGCGCTGGTGATGATTTTTAAAACGCCCCAGGCCCTGGCTTACGATATTTGGAGCATTATTCCCGCTTATCTGATCGCCATGGTGTGCGCATACAATATTACCAGCCTGCGCCTGGGAGACTTCCACAGCCGCATGCGATGGATGCAGCTGAGCATCATTGACAAACCGACGGGGCTGCTCAACAAAGCGGCCTGCGAGGATGCCTGCCGGGCCTGCTTGGCTGAGGCGGGCAGGGGTACCCACGCGCTTTTGGTGCTGGATATTGACGATTTTAAGCAGGTGAACGATACCTATGGCCATCAGGAGGGGGACCGGGTGTTGCGCAGATTAGGCGCGCTATTGCAACAGGGCTTCCATGAGGACGATGTGATCGGGCGCATTGGCGGGGACGAATTCTTGGTATTGATGAAAGATATCGACGAGCGCACCGCTGGGGAGCGGGCGCTGGAAATGGTGGGCAGAATCGCATGGTCGCTTTCTAATCACCCGGAACTACGCGCAACCTGCAGCGCGGGGCTGGCGATAGCGCCGGAGGATAGTAAGGATTTTGACGCGGTGTTTGCCCGGGCGGATCAGGCGCTGTACCAGGCCAAACAGCAGGGTAAAAACCGGCTGAGCGTCCTTTAGAACAGGATATTGCATCGATAAAAGCGCGCGGCTTGGCCGGGCGCTTTTTAGAGCCAGATAAAATTTTACCTGCGAATAGATGGTGAACATATTGTAAATAGTCTTTGCGTCGCGATATAATATAAAAGATCATCAAGAGGGGGGGATATAATGGCGCTTTTAGCAGTCAACTTCTTTTCGGTTAAATTAAACATGAATTGCGCGTTGTCCATCATCCTGCCGGACCGTACTCGCGAACAGGGAAAACGCTGGCCGTTGCTCTATCTTTTGCATGAGGAGGGCGGCAACCATACCGCCTGGCAGCGCAATACCCGGGTAGAGCGCTTGGCCAACCGTTGGGGGATGGCTATGGTGCTGCCCTCGACGCTACAGGGATGTTATACGGATATGGCGAACGGATACGCCTTTTTCTCCTTTTTGAAGGATGAATTGCCCGGCATCATCGCGCGGGATTATCCGTCCATCACCGCGGACCCGCAGGACACCTGGGTAGCCGGCTGCGGGATGGGCGGCTTTGGCGCGCTGAAATGGGCGCTGCACTGCCCGGAGCGGTTTGCCGCAGCAGGTGCGTTTTTTGCACCGGTGGATATTGCAAAGGCCTTTCAAAGAAAGATAGACGCAAAAGAGGATGTGGCCCGTTGGAAGAATATCTGGAAAAGTCCGCAGGCTATAAAGGGCGGCCCATCCGATTTGGAGGCTTTGGCTGGGAAAATTACGCAGGCGCCCGGACTACGGTTCTACCTTACCTGCCCGCAGGGCTGCACCGCTTATGCAGAGAATCAGATGCTATACCATACGCTGCAAAGCAGGTGCGATGTAAAAATGGATGCACCTGCCCAGGGCGATGCGTGGGATTTGGCCGAACAGGGACTATGCGATATGCACGCCTGGTTGTGCGGGCAGGCGTGAGGAGGGAAAGTTATGTCTTTTATTCAGGCGGATTTTTACTCCCGGGTCTTGCAAATGGAGTGTCAGCTGAACGCCGTGCTGCCGGAGGCGCGCCAGGGCGTAGGCGCCAATGCGGCGGTGCGCGAGGGAAAGTATCCGGTATTGTTTTTGCTGCATGGCACCTCGGGGGATCACAGCGATTGGGAGCGTTGGACTAGCATTGAGCGTTATGCCGCCCATAAGGGGATCGCGGTGGTGATGTGCGCAGGCCAACTGAGCGCCTATGCCAATATGGCCTATGGCGAGCGCTTTTTTGATTACGTGGCCTATGAGGTGCCCCAGATAGCGCGGGAATTTTTCTCGCTTTCCGCCGCGCGGGAGGACAGCTTTATCGCCGGCCTGTCCATGGGCGGATACGGGGCGCTGAAAGTTGGCCTGACCGATCCGGAGCGTTATGGAGCGGTGGGGTGCCTCTCCTCCTTTAACCAGGCCTATATGCCGCCGCTGCCAGATGGCCCTTTAAAGCAGATCGTGGCGGATCGGTTGCGCCTTTGCTGGGATGCGCAGGACGCAAGCGGCATCATCGGCACGGAAAGCGACCTTTTCGTGCTGGCACGGCGGGCACTGGACGCGGGCAAGAAACTCCCGCAGATCTTTTTTGCCTGTGGGAGCGACGACCACAATTTTCCGCCGGCCCAGGATACCATCCGCTTTTTTACAGAGCTGGAGGGGGACCCGTTCAGGTTCAAATATTACCGGCCGCGTGGCCGGCACGACTGGGAATTTTGGGACGAATGGGTGCAAAAGTTGCTGGACTGGCTGCCGCTGCAAGACTGACAAGATGATCGATGAAAGGGGAACGAAAATTGGCTACGGGTTTTTTGGTCGTAATCTATCTGGCCTTTATCAGCCTGGGGCTGCCCGACCCCATGTTGGGCGCGGCCTGGCCGCTGATGCAGGTGGATTTTGGCGCGCCGCTGGAGGCCGCGGGCGTTGTTTCCATGGTGATCTCCGGGGGGACGATCCTTTCCAGCCTTTTAAGCGGGCGGCTGATCGCCCGCTTTGGCAACGGACGGCTGACGCTGTTTAGCGTAATGCTCACTGCCGCGGCGCTGGTAGGTTTTGCGCTGGCCCCCTCGTTTGGATGGCT
Organism: Luoshenia tenuis; assembly: GCF_014384745.1. NCBI lineage: Bacteria > Bacillati > Bacillota > Clostridia > Christensenellales > Christensenellaceae > Luoshenia > Luoshenia tenuis. Next base: position 641,883 of record NZ_JACRSO010000001.1, on the reverse strand, counting down.
GGTCGTTCTGGCGGTGCCCTACGGACTGGGGGGCGGCGCGGTGGATGCAGCGCTGAATAATTATGTGGCCGCCCATTACGAATCCCGCCACATGAGCTGGCTGCATGCCTTTTGGGGCGTGGGAACGATGATCGGCCCCATGGCGCTATCGGCGCTGATCGCCGGCGGGCTTTCCTGGCGCAGCGGATATTGGGCGGTGGCGGGCTTCCAAACGATGCTGGTATTGATCCTGATCTTTACGCTGCCCTTATGGGGCAAGGTGGCCAAACTGAACCCCAATAAGTTTACCGGCGAGGCAGATGAGGCCCAGGGCAGCCGGGTGACGATTCCGCAGGCCATCAAGATACCGGGCGTAAAACTCGCCATGCTGGCGTTTTTATTCTACTGCGGCGTGGAGACCACGGTGATGCTGTGGGGCGCCAGCTACCTGATCCAGATGCGGGGGATCGATGCCGCTACGGCGGCGCAGGGCTCGGCCGCATTTTTTGCCGGCATCACCGCCGGACGCATCCTCTCCGGTTTTTTAACGATGAAGTTATCCAACAAGCGCCTGATCTGGCTGGGGGTAGCGGGTATTATAGTAGGCGTGGCGCTGCTGCTGATCCCCGGCGGGGCGGGCCTGGCCATGGCGGGCTTTTTCATGCTGGGCCTGGGCTGCGCGCCCATCTTCCCCTGCATGCTGCATGAAACGCCGGTGCGCTTTGGTATTGCCGCCTCGCAGACCGTGATGGGCATGCAGACGGCTACGGCCTACACCGGCTCTACGCTGCTTCCGCCGCTGCTGGGGGTGATCGCCTCCTGCGTTTCGCTGCAGATCTTCCCCTTTGTGTTGCTGGGGTATGCGTTGGCGCTGGGCGTTTGTACGGCCTGCATCAACCGCAATCTGGCGCGCAAGGGCGCAGGAGCTTAGGCACTTTCATCGCCAAGTATGGAAAAAATCCCCGCCGTCGGTTGACAAACGGCGGGGATTGCCATATAATAAGCTAACACGCTAGTGCTGTAGTGATTTAGAACGATAAAGTAGCAGGTGAAATGATGGCAACCTATCAAAAGCAGATCCCCGGCGGCGTGCAGGACTATCTGCAGGCCGAGTGTTACCACAAGCGGCGGGTGGAGCGCGCTTTGCGCGAGACCTTTATGATGAGCGGGTATGACGAGGTGGAGACCCCCTCGTTTGAGTATTACGATGTTTACAGCGAGAGCAACGCCCTAAAGCAGGAGCGGATGATCAAGTTCTTCGACCCGAACGGGCGCATCCTGGCCCTGCGGCCGGATTTTACCATGCCGATTGCCCGTCTGTGCGCCACGCGCATGGAGGGGGCGGAGCTGCCGTTGCGGCTGTGCTATGTAGGCAGCGCCTTTGGCAACGATGCGGGCGCCCAGAGCCAACGGCGTGAGTTTACCCAGGCGGGCGTGGAGCTTTTGGGCCTGCCCGGGGCCAAGGGGGATGCCGAGGTGATCGCCCTGGCCATCGTCGCCATGAAAGAGGCTGGGCTGACGGATTTCCAGATCGACATTGGGCAGGTGGAGTTTTTCCGCGGGCTGATGGATCAGGTGGGGATGAACGAGCGGGACGCCGAGCAGCTGCGCGAGTATGTGGAGCAGAAAAACGAGCTGGCCATCGAGCTGATGCTGAAAAACTACCCCATGGGCGGGGAGATCAAAAGCGACCTGCAGCGCCTGCCTATGCTGTACGGCGGGCCGGAGGTACTGGACGAGGCACAGGCCATATCCTCGCACCCGCGCTGCCGCGCCGCTATCGACAACCTGCGCGAGGTGTACGCGCTGCTGGAGGCCTTCGGCCTGAGCGACTATGTTTCCATCGATTTAGGCATGGTGCAGGCCATCGGGTATTATACGGGCGTGATCTTTAAGGGCATGACGGGGGCTTTGGGTTACCCGCTGCTCACTGGCGGCCGGTATGATCACCTGCTGCGGGCCTTTGGGCGGGATCTGCCCGCCACCGGGTTTGCGCTGGGGGTCAAAGAGATTTTGCTCTCGCTGGATAGCCAAAGCGCGCTGCGGCGGCAGCCCGGTGTGCAGGTGCTAGTGGGGGCGGACGCCAGCTGTGTCTCAGCCGCTTATGCCTATGCGCAAAAGCTGCGGGGCGAGGGCGTGCGTACGGCGTTTTGCCTGGGGTGCCTGCCCCAGCAGGTCGTCTCGCAGGCCCGCCAGCTGGGCGTGCCCAAAGCGGCCTACGCAGATGCCAACGGCGTGCGGCAGTTGATCGAGGTAAAGGAGGGCGAGGCGTGATGCAGGATGTGATCACCATTGCACTGGCCAAGGGCCGGCTGGCCGAAAAGGCTATTGCGGTGCTGGAAAAATGCGGGATCGATTGCAGCCAGGTCAAAGATCCCGGGCGCAGGCTGGTACTGCGGGATGAAACGGGAGCGTATCAGTTTATCCTGGTCAAACCCAGCGACGTGCCCACCTATGTCGATAGCGGCGTGGCGGATATCGGCATCGCCGGTAAGGATACCCTGATGGAGGAGAACCGCCCGCTTTACGAGATGCTGGACCTGGGCTTTGGCCGGTGCCGCCTGTGCATCGCCGGCTTTCCGGATGCGGCGCAGCGCCGGGGCATCACGGTGGCCAACCGGCGGGTCGCCACCAAATACCCCAACATTGCCCGCAGTTTCTACGCGGCCCGGGGCGAGACCATCGATATTATCAAGCTCAACGGCTCGGTGGAGCTAGGCCCTATCGTGGGCCTGGCCGACGAGATTTTGGATATTGTAGAGAGCGGCAAGACCTTGAAGGAGAACGGATTGGTGGTGCTGGAGGAGGTTTGCCCGGTATCGGCGCATTTGGTGGTCAACCGGGTCAGCCTGAAGACCAAGGGGAACAAGATCAAGGCGCTGATCGCCCAGGTGCGCGCGGCGCTGGAGGAGGAGCAAGCATGATCCCAATTATCGATTGGCAGGCGGCGCCGCAGGCCGTGAAAGAACGGCTGACCGGCCGCTCGCAGTTAAATTTTGACGCCGTGCGCGGCGTAGTTAATGAAGTGCTGAGCAATATCCGCCAGCGCGGGGACGAGGCGTTATTGGAGTACACCGCCAAATTTGACGGGGTGCAGTTCCCGGACGGGGCGGCCATGCGCATTACGCAAGAGGAGATCGACCAGGCGTACGCCCAGGTGGATGCGGACATGCTGCGCCGGCTGCGGGCCGCACGGGACAATATCCGCGCCTTCCACGAAAAGCAGATGCAAAAGACCTGGATGGATATCGGCCCCGGCAAGACTCTGGGGCAGCTGGTGCGGCCGATCGCCAGCGTGGGCGTTTACGTGCCGGGCGGCACGGCGGCCTATCCTTCTTCGGTGCTCATGAATATCATGCCCGCCAAGGTAGCGGGGGTGGAGCGGATCGTCATGGTCACCCCGCCGGGTAAGGATGGCAAAGCCAACCCCTTAAGCGTGGTCTGCGCCGCGGAGGCCGGGGCCAATGAGATGATCAAGATGGGCGGGGCACAGGCGGTGGCCGCGCTGGCCTTTGGTACGCAGAGCATTGAGAAGGTGGATAAGATCACCGGCCCGGGCAATATCTACGTGGCCAACGCTAAGCGGGAGGTCTACGGTTACGTGGGCATCGACATGATCGCCGGGCCCAGCGAGGTGATGGTGATCGCCGATGCTAGCGCTACCCCCCGCTATGTGGCGGCGGACCTTTTGAGCCAGGCGGAGCACGACGCGCTCAGCGCCGTTATACTGGCGACGGATTCCATGGCTATCGCCCAGGGCGTTGCGCAGGAGCTGGAGCGCCAGCTGTCCACCCTCTCCCGCAAGGAGATCGCGGGCAAGTCCCTTTCTACCTATGGTACGATCGTAGTGGTGCCGGACCTAAAGGCCGCAGCTGCCCTGGCCAACGAGGTAGCGCCCGAGCACCTGGAGCTGTGCGTATCCGCGCCCTTTGAGCTGCTGGGGCAGATTCGCAACGCGGGGGCGATCTTCCTGGGACATTACACGCCCGAGCCCGTAGGGGATTATTGGGCGGGGCCCAATCACGTACTGCCCACCAGCGGTACGGCGCGGTTTTTCTCTCCGCTCTCGGTTGAGGATTTCCTCAAAAAGAGCAGTGTGCTATACTATTCAAGAGAAGAGCTGGCGTCCTGCTGGCAGGATATTTCGCAGTTTGCCCGGGGTGAGGGGCTGGATGCCCATGCCCGCGCGGTAGAGCTGCGCTTTGAGGAGGAAAAATAGATGGCGCGCACAGGCGAGGTGGCACGCAAAACGGCGGAGACGGATGTCGCGCTGCAGCTTGCGATCGATGGCACGGGCGCATCCCAAATCGATACCGGCGTGGGCTTTTTAAACCATATGCTGACCCTGCTATCCAAGCATGGGATGATGGATTTGCAGGTGCGCTGCAAGGGCGATCTGGAGGTGGACGCCCACCATACGGTGGAGGATATCGGCCTTTGCTTAGGGCAGGCGCTGCGCCAGGCCGCGGGGGACAAAAGAGGCATTGCGCGCTACGGCACTTTTTATGTGCCCATGGATGAGGCGCTGGTGCGGGTAGCGCTGGATTTTTCCGGCCGGCCGTTTTTTGTGCTGCGCGGAGCGCTGCCCTATGCGCTGCTGGGGCAGATGGATACCGGGCTTGTGACGGAGTTTTTCCGCGCCGTGGCCATGGAGGCGGGGCTGACGCTGCACATCGATATTTTAGCGGGGGAGAACGCCCACCACATGGTAGAAGGGGCGTTTAAGGCTTTTGGCCGGGCGCTGCGCGCGGCGCTGACCCTGGACGCGCGGGAGCAGGGTATCCCCTCTACCAAGGGGAGCCTATAAATCGTGGAGAAGAAGGATAATATGGTCATCTATCCGGCAATCGATATGAAGGACGGGCGCTGCGTGCGCCTAAAACAGGGTGCGGCGGACGCTGTGACGGTTTATGGGGACGACCCCGTGGCCATGGCGGAAAAGTGGGCCGCCGCAGGGGCCAAATGGCTGCACGTGGTGGACCTGGACGGCGCCTTTGAGGGCAAAAGCCGCAATGCGGCGCTGTTTAAGCAAATTGTGGAGGCGGCAAAAATACCGGTGCAGACAGGGGGCGGCATCCGCACGATGGCGGATATCGCTTATCGCATTGAAGAATGCGGCATTGCCCGGGTGATCCTGGGTACGGTGGCGCTGGAGAATCCGGGGCTGGTGGCGGAGGCGGCCAAGCGCTTCCCGGGTAAGATCGCCGTGGGCATCGACGCCAAGGACGGCTATGTGGCTGTGCGGGGCTGGGTGGATGTGTCTAAGACGCTGGCGGTAGACCTAGCGCAAAGAATGGCGCACGCCGGCGCCTGCACGGTGATCTATACCGATATCAGTAAGGACGGCATGATGCGCGGCCCTAACGTAGAAGCCACGGGCGAGATGGTGAAAAAGGGCGGTATGCCGGTCATCGGCTCGGGCGGGGTCTCCTGCCTGGAGGATGTCAGGGCCCTGAAGGCGGCGGGCTGCGCGGGCGTCATCGTAGGGCAAGCGCTGTATTCGGGCGCGGTGACCTTAGAGGAACTGCTGGCGCTGGGAGATTAATATGGGAAAGGTTTTGCGCCGCCTGGCGATTTTGCTCTTGCTGATCTCGCTGGCGCTGGGCGGGATCGCCATCCCCATGGATCGCGGTCAATGGCTATGTGCCGCCTGGCCCTGGTGCGACCCGCTGTACGTGATCGCGGCGGAATATGCGGTCATCGGCGGGCGGGACCGGTCGATAGACGAGGAAAAACTGACCATGAGCCTGCGGGGCGAACAGGTGACCGTGCTGCGCGAGCAGGTATGGGTCTTTGGCGGCGCTGCGCCGCAGACAAAGGATTTGGAGGAGGATACCAATGGAAAATAATATCCTGGAAAAAGTTAAATATAACCACCACGGCCTGGTGCCGGCCATTGCGCAGGATGTGGAGAGCGGCCGGGTACTGATGATGGCCTGGATGAACGAGGAGTCCCTCAAGCTGACGCTTGAGACCCGGCGGGCGCATTACTTTAGCCGCAGCCGCAAAAAGCTTTGGCTAAAGGGCGAGACCTCGGGCCACTTTCAGGATGTGGTGGATATGGCCCTGGATTGCGACGGGGATACCATCCTGATGCGCGTGCACCAGACCGGGGCCGCCTGCCATAACGGCACCTTCAGCTGTTTTGAGCAGCCCCTGCTGGAGAGCGAGGAAGAGATGGGCGGCGACAGCCGCGTGCTCCAGGAGCTGTATGACGTGATTGCGGACCGCCAGAAAAACCCCAAGGAGGGCTCTTATACCAACTTCCTCTTTGAAAAAGGGGTGGATAAGATCTGCAAAAAGGTGGGCGAGGAGGCGGCCGAGACCATTATCGCCGCCAAGAACCGCTCCAAGGACGAGGTGACGGGCGAGGCGAGCGACCTGATGTATCACCTGATGGTATTGCTGGTGGAGCAGGGCGTGAGCCTGCAGGATATTTATCGGGAACTGGCGGACCGGCGCTAAAAAGCGCCGCCGCTACATATTTTTGCCCCGTGCGCATATGCTTTTAAGGAGCGAGAAAGCCCCGTCCCCGTGGGATGAACGCGCAAGCGCCTATCCTGCGGGCAGCGGCGGTTTGCATGCGCAAAGCAGGGTAAAAATATGGCGAATAAGGGATTGACAGACGCCCCGAACTATTATATAATTATCAAGCATCAATTCGTTCGGGAGCATAGCTCAGCTGGGAGAGCACTTGCCTTACAAGCAAGGGGTCACAGGTTCGAGCCCTGTTGTTCCCACCAATGGCCTGGTAGTTCAGTTGGTTAGAACGCTAGCCTGTCACGCTAGAGGTCGAGGGTTCGAGCCCCTTCCAGGTCGCCATATGCCTCGGTAGCTCAGTCGGTAGAGCAAGGGACTGAAAATCCCTGTGTCGGTGGTTCGATTCCACTCTGAGGCACCATCTTTGCGGTAGTAGCTCAATGGTAGAGTGCCACCTTGCCATGGTGGATGTTGCGAGTTCGAGTCTCGTCTACCGCTCCAATTCCGGCGCTATAGCCAAGTGGTAAGGCAAAGGTCTGCAAAACCTTCATTCCCCGGTTCGAGTCCGGGTGGCGCCTCCAGCGGCAATTAGCCGTACCCGATATCGCAATTCACTTTGGTGGGTTGCGATATTTTTGTGTCCGTAAGTAAATTCGTATCGTAAGACATTGCCAGCGGCAAGTGGCCGCTCTCAAGTTCGTAAACCGCTTATGTGGTTTGCAGAATGAATGATTCGATATTAACCATTTAAAACTAAAAAACTTACCAGCAAGCCGGCTGCACCCGATGTTTTGCAAATTGCTTACAAAGGTTGCGGCGTTTTTATGTTTAAGAGAGGTACGGGTACATTTTTTTATCGATGCGCCTAAGCTGCGGGGTAGCACGCAACCGTCAACACATATACGGGTTGCGCATTTTTTATATTTTCTAACAACATTTTTTATATTTGCAGTTGCGAGTATAGGTTATTGTGCGAAAAGATGAACTGTCGGGTGCATTCATAAACGGAATACGGGTTTGATTGCGGAAGAAACCCAGGAATGTTACAATATACTATAAGTATAGCTAAATATCGGGCGTGTTGGACAGACACTTAACCGTGGGGCCCATTTGAGGAGATAAGCGATGCGAGCAGAAAACTTAGCCGGGTTGCTGGATGCGATGACGCAGACTAGTATCTACGTCATCGAGGAAGAAAGCCACCGGCTGCTTTATTATAACCGGCGCTGCCGCGATATGGGCCGGGGAAAGGCCGCCCTTGGGGTGAAGTGCCACGAGGTATGGCCGGAGGTCTGCGCCAACTGCCCGCTAGATGCGCTGGGGGATAATTCTTCCAGCCATATTGTTTGTTACGACCCGCTGCTTAAAACCACGGTTGACGTTACGGCCAACCGGATTCTATGGGATGATACGATTCCAGCCGTCGTGGTGACGGCAACACCGCATAAGCTGAATTTTGAGGAAGAACAGGGGCTGCAAAAGATTCGGCAGATGTACGCGCGCAGTTTATTGACGGTCTTTGGCGAGTGCATTATCGCCAACCTTACGGCTGACTATTATGTAAACTGCCAAAAGGATATGCTGTGGACCGGGATACCGGAGGAAGGAAACTTTGGCGAAGAAAACCGTAAGTACGCCCGGAAACTACTGCACCCGGACGACCTGCCCCTGTTTAATGATGCTTTTTCGCGCGAGGCGATGATTCGGCTCTTTGGAGAGGGAAAGCGGCAGATCACCCGGCGCCTGCGCCGGCGCACGCAGGAGGGCGGCTACCACATGGTGGAGTTTACCGCCGCGCGGATCGACCAACAGGAGGGGGGCGCCCTGTGGTGCGTGCTGGTGTTCCGAGATGTTCAGGAGGAATATCTGCTGGAGCGCCAGCGCAATCTGGAGCTTAGCCAGCTGGCCACCGCGGCGCAGGTAGCCTTTCAAATGCTGATCTCTGTCAACCTTACCCAGAATACCTATCATATGCTGGCCTACGAGCGATTCCCCGTGAAAAAACCGGAAGACCAGGGCAGCTTCAGCGACTTGATCGCATCGGAATGCGCCAGCGTGCATCCCGATTACCGCGATGAATTTATCAATAAATTCTCCCGGCGCGCGTTGATGGAGACCTTTATGGGCGGCAGGCGCATTGTGGCGATGGAAGTACCTCACCTGGGCGAGGATGGGCAGTACCACTGGCATTTTACCCAGGTTGTACGGGTGGAGAGCCCCTATACCGATGAACTGATCGAGATCACCCTTTCGCGTAATATTGATGCGGAACGGCGGATGCAGCGGGAGATGCTGGAAAAGGAGCGCCGCGCCAAAAAGCTGCTGGAGGACGCGCTGGATAAGGCGGAAAAGGCCAACCGGGCCAAGAGCGACTTCCTTTCTAAAATGAGCCATGATATCCGCACGCCGCTAAATGCCATCACCGGGATGACGGAGCTTGCGCAGCTGCATATCGGGGATGCGGAAAAGATGCAGGATTATTTGCACAAGATCGCCAGCTCCGGCACGCATCTGCTCAGCCTGATCAACGAGGTGTTGGATGTAAGCAAGATCGAAAGCGGCTCGGTCGAGTTGGAGGAACGCGAATTTGACCTGCGCGCGGTAGCGCAGGAGGCGGCGGAGATGATCCGTCTGCCCGTGGAGCAGAAACGGCAAGCCCTTTTAATACAGATCGACCCTCAGATGCACCTGCAGGTGTTGGGAGATGCGGCGCGGCTGGGGCAGGTGCTGGTCAACATTCTGGAAAACGCCTCAAAATATACGCCTGAAGGCGGGAAGATCACCTTTAAGGTGGAGGAGATCAAAAAAGAAGAACTCTATGCGGGAACTTACCGGTTTGAAATTGAGGACGAGGGGATCGGCATGGCGCCGGAGTATCTTCAGCATATATTTGAACCCTTCAGCCGGGCGGACGACAGCCGTACCAGCAAAGTGCCGGGAACGGGGTTGGGGATGACCATCGTCAAAAGCCTGGTGTCGATGATGGGCGGCAGCATTGATGTACATAGCGAATATGGCAAGGGCTCCCGGTTCACCGTCACACTGTATCTGAATAAGGCTTGCGCACCAAAAGCCAGGGAGCCAGAACCGGTGCAATGGCCCAAAGAGGCTTACAGCCAAATGCGGGTGCTGCTGGTGGAGGATAACGAGATCAACCGGCAGATCGCAACGGAGATGCTGCAACTGCTGGGCATACAGGTCGAGGCGGCCGAAAACGGGCGCGAGGCGGTAGAGGCGGTACACAACCATCCGCCGCTATACTATAGCATGGTATTTATGGATATTCAGATGCCGGTGCTCGATGGATATGAGGCCACCCGCCAGATCCGGAATTCCGGCATGGCACGGATCGAGGAGCTGCCCATCTTTGCGATGACGGCGGACGCCTTTGCAGAGGATGTGAGGCGGGCGCGTCTTGCGGGAATGAACGGACATTTGGCCAAGCCCATCTCTCTGGAGCAGCTGCGAGGGGTGCTCTCGGAATGCTTGAGCTGGCGGCGCGAGCACTTGACTGAAACGATGGACCAATGAGAGTACACCAATACGGTATACGGGATAAAGAAGCGCTGCCGTCAGGCAGAATAGAGGGTTGAAGTGATGATAGCACGCAAGAAAATACTGATCGTAGAGGATAACCCGATTAACCGGGCCATGTTAAAGGAGATATTATCCTCTCAATATACCGTTATAGAGGCGGAAAATGGCCAGGAAGCGCTGGACGTTTTAAAGGATTATAAAGACGAGCTGTCCTTGATCCTGCTGGATATTGTAATGCCGGTCATGGACGGCTATACGTTTTTATCCATCGTCAAGGCAGATTCGGCCTATGCGTCGATACCGGTGATCGTCACCACTCAAAACGATGGTGAGTCTGATGAGGTTGCCGCGCTATCCCACGGCGCGGCGGATTTTGTGGCAAAGCCTTACCGGCCGCAGATCATTTTGCACCGGGTGGCGGGTATCATTAACCTGCGGGAAACGGCGGCGATGATCAACCTCATCCAGTACGACCGGCTGACCGGCCTTTACAGCAAGGAGTTTTTCTATCAGCGCGTCAAAGAGATTTTGATGCAGCACCCGGAGAAACAATACGATATCGTCTGCTCGGATATCGAGAACTTTAAACTGGTCAACGATATTTTCGGCGTGCCCACGGGCGACCGGCTGCTGCGCGGCGTGGCGGGGATGTACGCGGAGATGGCGGGCGAAAAAGGAATCTGCGGACGGTTTAATGCGGACCAGTTCGGCTGCCTGCTGGAGCATCGCCCAGAGTACCGCAACGAATGGTTTATCCGGGCGGGCAAACAGGTCAATACCCTGTCAAACGCCAAAAACGTGGTGATGAAATGGGGCATTTACGCCGTTGAGAATCGGGAACTGTCCGTTGAGCAGATGTGCGACCGGGCGCTTTTGGCGGCGTGCAGCATCAAGGGCCAGTACGGCAAGTATTTTGCGGCGTATGACGATAAACTGCGCAGCCAGCTGCTGCGCGAGCAGGCCATCACCAACGGCATGGAGGCTGCCCTGGCGCAAGGCGAATTTGAAATCTACCTGCAACCCAAATATAAGATTCCAGAGGGAAGCCTGGCCGGTGCGGAGGCGCTGGTGCGCTGGCGACACCCCGAGTGGGGGCTGCAATCGCCCGCGGAATTCATCCCGCTATTTGAAAAGAACGGCTTTATTACTAAGCTGGATCAATTCGTATGGGACAGGGCCTGCGCCGCGCTGCGGGAATGGGATGATAAGGGTTATCCGCCCATCTCTATCTCAGTAAACGTATCCCGGGCAGACATTTATAACGCGGATATCGCCGATATCCTGACCCGTACGCTAAAGCGCTACCAGCTTCCCCTTTCCCGGCTGCATTTGGAAATCACCGAGAGCGCCTATACAGAGGACCCGCGCCAGATCATAAGCACGGTAGGGCAGCTGCGGGAGATGGGCTTTATCATCGAGATGGATGATTTCGGCAGCGGATATTCCTCGCTGAACATGCTCAACCAGATGCCGCTGGATATCCTCAAACTGGATATGAAATTTATCAGAAGTGAAACGGCAAAGCCGCTGGACCGGGAGATACTGCACTTTATCATGGATCTGGCCCGGTGGATGGACCTGCGCGTGGTGGCCGAGGGCGTAGAGACCCGGGATCAGCTGGTGCGGCTAGAAGAGATCGGCTGCGATTACGTGCAGGGCTACTACTTTGCCAAACCCATGCCTTGTACGGAGTTTGAAACGCTGTTAAAAGCATGAACCATAAGCATACGGAAAAGGCCGCCCACGGGATGGGGCTTGGCGGCTGACGCGCGGCATCGGCCTGCGGCCGCGCGGGCGAGATTTGGAGAGGACGAAGTTTGATGAACGACCAGCATTTGATCGATACGGCCTGGGCATTTTGCCAGGCCTGGTTTGAGCGGCGGGATGCGCAGACCACACTGGACTACCTGACGGAGGATATCCGCTTTATAGGCACCGGCGAGCAGGAGAGGGCGCTGGGCAAAAAGGAGATGGCCCAATACATTGGGCAGGACATCCGGGAGATCCCGGAGCCTTTTTCTTTATCGCTCTCGCCGATCCATCTTCAACCGGTCACAGGGGAAGTTTACAACCTTTCCGTAGAGCTGACGCTTAAAAATTCCCTGTACACCTGGTTTTTGCGGGGCTTCTTTACACTTGTATTTGGGGGCGGCAGGTGGCTGATCTGCAGCCTGCACTTTGCAGAACCCAGCGTCAGCCAGCGCGCCCAGGAGCATTATCCCCTTACCCTGGTGATGGAGAATATCAACCGCCAGCGCCAGGAGATTTTGAACGATTCGCTGGCGGGGGGAATGATGGGCGGCTATATTGAGGAGGGCTTCCCCTTTTACTTTATCAACCGCCAGATGTTAGATTATCTTGGCTATGACGACGAGGCGCAGTTTATTGCGGATATCGGCGGCATGGTCTCAAATTGTATGCACCCGGAGGACCGGGAGATGGTGGACCGGGCCGTGGCCTGCCAGCTGGAGCAAAAGGGCGAATATGTGGTGGAGTACCGCATGCGCAAAAAGGACGGCAGCTATATATGGGTGCACGACCTGGGGCGAAGGGTGCTTTCAGAGGACGGGCGGGATGCCATTGCCTCGGTCTGCATCGATATTACCGCGCAGAAAAAGGCACAGGACGAAGTGCTGCATTTATACAACAATATACCGGGCGCGGTCTTCCGCTGCCGGTTTGACGCCGATTTCTCCGTGATCGACGCCAACGACGGCCTGTTCGAATTTTTGGGCTATACCCGTGAGGAATTCGCCCAGATGGGCAACAGAATGTCGGCCGTGATCTATCCGGAAGACTTGGCTGTGATGGCAGATAAGCTAAACGCGCAGCTGCGCTATGGCCATACGATTAAAAACGAAAACCGCCTGATCTGCAAGGATGGGGCTGTCAAGTGGATTTCTATTAAGGCGCAGCTGATGACTGAGGCGGATGGAGAGCGGTATTTTTACTGCGTGTTTGTGGATATTACCGAGGAAAAGCAGCTGCAAGAGCGAGTCAAGGAGTTGTACGAGCAGGAACTGGCCTACTTTACTGAGGCATCCGCAACGGGCGAGAGCATCCAGGGACGTATGGATATTACAAAGAATGTGATCGAGAGTTATATGTCCACCTCGGATGTAGCGGTATCCCGCGTAGGGGACAGTTATGAGCACACCATAGAAAATTTTGCGGCTTCGGCCGTGGAGCCGGCACAGGGGAAGGCGATCCGCAGCGCGCTGGAGCGGGGCAAGGTGCTGGCCGATTATGCCTCGGGCCGGGTGGACTATCACTTCGAGTTTTTACGCCGGCGCAACGACGGCGGGGCGTTTTGGAGCGACACCAGTTTGCGTACCTGCTTGAACCCGGAAACCGGCGACGTCATGATGTTCTTCTACACCCAGGATGTGACCGAGCAAAAGCTGCAGCAGCAGCTGCTTGGGCAGATCGTGGAGATGGATTACGATATCATTACCCATATCGACATCCTGCGGGGTACCCACTGGCTGATCTCAAGCGATAAGATGCAGGGGGATACGATTTCGCGTCAGGGTATTTTTCAAGATGAGATCCGCATCGTGGCGCAGCGCTTTATGGATGAGGCGAACCGCAACGAGTACCTGTCTAAACTGGATTTTGCTTACATGCAAGAGCAGCTCGCCCGGAAAAACGGCTATTCCTTTATGATCGAGATGAAGACTCCGTCTGGCGAGGTGCGGGTCAAGCGCCTGCAGGTGTTCTATATCAACCGGGAGCTGGACCGGGTGTGCATGGTCCGCAGCGATGTAACCGACGTAGTCCGCCAGGAGCAGCGGCAAAAAGAGGAACTGGCCTCCGCACTGGTGGCTGCAGAGCAGGCCAATGCCGCCAAGTCGGATTTTCTGTCCCGCATGAGCCATGAGATCCGCACGCCCATGAACGCCATCATCGGCATGAGCACCATCGCCGCGCGGGCAATCGGCAACGACGAGCAGGTGTCCGATTGCCTCTCGAAGATCGGCATTTCCTCTCGCTTTTTGCTCTCGCTGATCAACGACATCTTGGACATGAGCCGTATTGAAAGCGGAAAAATGTTGCTTAAAAACGAAAAGATCCCTACGGAAGAGTTTATTTGCGGTATTAACGCCATCTGCTTTGATCAGGCCCAGGCCAAGGATGTGGAGTATGAGTGTATCGTCGACCCGGTGCTGGATGATTTCTACATGGGCGATGCGATGAAACTCCAACAGGTGCTGATTAATATTCTAAGCAATGCCATTAAGTTTACGGCGGAAGGCGGCAAAGTGACCTTTTCGGCCTCTCAGCGCAAGAGAACGAAAAACGATGCCACGCTGCGCTTTATCATCAACGATACCGGCGTAGGGATGAGCGAGGAGTTTTTGCCCCATATCTTTGAACCCTTTTCTCAGGAATATACCGGGACTACCGCGCTGTACGGCGGCACGGGATTGGGATTGGCCATCTCCAAAAACATCGTGGATATGATGGATGGCAAGATCGCCGTGCGCTCGATCAAGGGCATTGGAACGGAATTTACCGTGGATGTTAAGCTGGGGATCACGGAGGAGGAGAAACTGCGCAAACGTAAAAAACAGGAGATGCACTTTTCACACCTTAAGACGCTGGTGGTGGATGACGATGTGGCTGTTTGCGAAAGCGCGGTGGTCACCCTCAAGGAGATGGGCGTAACGGCCGAGTGGGTAGACAGCGGGCGCAAGGCGGTAGAGCAGGTCAAAAACCTGTGGAGCAGCGGCAAGCATTACGATATGATCCTGATCGACTGGAAGATGCCGGATATGGACGGCATCGAAACGGCCAGGCGTATCCGCGAGATCGTAGGGGCGGAGGTCACCATCATTATTATGACGGCGTACGACTGGGTCTCCATCGAGCACGAGGCCAAGCTTGCGGGCGTAAACCTGCTCATGAGTAAGCCGATGTTCAAGTCCTCCCTGGTATCCGCCTTTACCAAAGCCCTTGGGGAAAAAGAGGAGCAGGAGCGGCCGGTAGAGTGTGTGGATTACGATTTTACCGGAAAGCGGATCTTGCTGGCAGAGGATAACGCCATTAACACAGAGGTCGCGGTGATGCTGCTGGAGAGCAAGGGCTTTGCCGTGGATGCCGCGGAAAACGGCCTGCGGGCCATGGAGCTGTACAGCAAATCCGCCGCCGGGTATTACGACGCGATCCTGATGGATATCCGGATGCCGCTGATGGACGGGCTGGCGGCGGCCAATAACATCCGCCACTTGAGCAATGCGGATGCCAAACGCATCCCCATCATCGCAATGACGGCTAACGCCTTTGACGACGATATCGAAAAGAGCAAGGCCGCAGGTATGGACGCGCACCTGGCCAAGCCCATTGAGCCGGAGCGGCTTTACCAGATCTTATTTGACTTGATTTCCGGAAGGGAGGCCTGAAAGATGAGTGGATTTAAGGCGATTTTTGAGGCGTACGGCGCGGATTATCACGCGACCATGGAGCGCTTTATGGGCAACGAGGGGATGTACCTGCGGCTGCTGGATATGCTCTTTAAGGATGATAACCTGGAAAAGCTGGGGGCCGCGCTGCAGACGGGAGACCTTACGGCTGCCTTTGAGGCGGCGCATACCTTGAAAGGCGTTGTGGGCAACATGGGCCTGACCCCGCTGTATGAGGCGGTTTGCGCCATGGTAGAGCCGCTGCGGGCGCGCCAGGCGCGGGAGGACTATCCTGCGATGTACGCGCAGGTGCAGGCACAGTTTGCTGCGGCGGATGAGTTGCGCAGGCAGTTAAAAGGAGGACAATAGACGATGAACTGGGAAAATTCCCTTTCGATTGAACAGATGGCGGCGGTGCTGGACCATGCGCCGATGGCCATCTATGTCAGCGCGGCCGATACCTGGGAATTGCTCTATGCCAATCAAAAGGCCAGGGAGCTGTTTTTAGGGCGGCCGGATGAAAGGGGATTGACCTGCTTTCAGGCGGCGGGATATGATGCGCCCTGTCCCTTTTGCCGTATGCAGACCCTCTCTTGCCAGGAACTGGTGGAGCGGGAGTTTTATCAGAAACAGACCGGGCGAACCTACCGGCTCAGCGGCAAGCTGAGCCAATGGGCGGGGCGCAAGGCGCATATCGAGTATATTACCGAGATCACCGCACAGAAAAGCGCGCAGGCGCGCAGCCAGGCGCTGCAAAAGCAGCTGGAAAAGACCTTTAGCAATGTGCCCTGCGGGCTGTGCGTATACCGTTATGATGGGCAACGAATCTCACCAGTATCGCACAACCCGGCCTTTTACGAGATCATGGGGTACAGCCGCGAACATATCCGCCAGATCGAAACGGAGACGGATTTTCTGGGCGTTCATCCTGAGGATCTGCCCGAGCTGCGGGATAAGATCTACCTGGCCCTGCGCGGGGGCGGGATGATACGCCACAACTATCGCATTTGGAATGACGCGAGGGGCGAATACCGCTGGATCCGTCTGGAGGGCTCCATCAAGACCCAGGAGGATGGGGACAAGCTGCTCTATGGCGTATATAACGACGTAAGCGAGCAGGTGCGCCTGGAAAAAGAATTGGCCGCGGCCAACGATAAGATGGAGGACATCATCAACGCCATCCCGGGCGGTGTGGCGATCTACAAGGTATCGGATATTTTTGAGACCGTCTATTTTTCAGACGGTGTGCCGGGACTGACGGGTTATACGGCAAAAGAGTACCGGGAGCTGACCAAAAGGGACGCGGCGGAGATGACCTTTTGGGAGGATACGCCCATGGTGGTAGCCCACGCAAAAGAGGTGATCCGCACCCATGAGGCGGCGGAGTTTGAATTCCGCAAGCAGCATAGAGACGGGCAGATCGTCTGGGTGCGGGCGCAGGTCACCTACTTAGGGGAGGAGGATGGAAACGCGCTGCTCCAGTGCGTATTTCACAACATCTCCGATTTAAAGGAAGCCCAGCTGGAGATGAGGCATCTGATCAATTCCATTCCGGGCGGCATCGCCAGTTATCGGGTCGAGGGGGGTAAATTTATCCCCACCTTTTATTCCGATGGGGTGATGGCGCTTTCCGGCCATACCCGGGAGGAATTTGGGGCGCTGGTGGGGGACGACGCGCTCAACACCGTATATGAGCAGGACCGGCCCCGGGTGCGGGCGGCTGCAAATGCCGCGCTGGCGAGCGGAAAGGCGCTGGATGTTTCCTACCGCATGTGGCATAAGCAAGGGTATCTGATCTGGATCCACCTAAGCGGCAGGCGCATGGGCCCGTTGACCGAGCATACCTGGTTTTACGCGGTGTTTACCGGGATGTCCGCAGAGGCGAGGCTGTTTCAAAACATCGCCAACGAAACGGCGGACGGCATCTACGTGATTGACCGGAATAACTACGAGCTGCTCTACGCCAACGAATCCCAAAACCTGTTTACCAAGGGGCAGGCCTGCCTGGGGCAAAAGTGCTATGCGGCGCTGCATGGCAGGGACGAACCCTGCGCGTTTTGCACGCTTAAGACCCATCCGGCCGATGGCGCCGAGCATGAGATGGCTATCGGCGCTGAGGATCAGTTCTATACCACGCGCTTTCGCGAGACCGATTGGAACGGCATCCCCGCCTATGTTAAATACGTGCGGGATGTGACGGAGGAGGTACATGCCCGCCGGGAAAAAGAGCGCCTGGAGTTGTATTTCCAGACCATGGTGGAGAACCTGCCCGGCGGCGTATCGGTGATGCGCTATGACCCGGACGGCAGCCTGACGCCGGAATACCTCTCCGAAGGGTTTGCGGCGATGACGCATATGACGGTGGAACAGGCTAAAACGCTGTTTGCCAGGGATATTTACGCCAACCTACACCCGGAGGATGCGCCGGGCATCCGCGCGAGGCTGCGCCAGGCCCTGGAAAACGGCGAAGAACACTTTGAGCTGACCGGCCGGTTCCAGCGCGGGGACGGTGCGTATATCTGGCTGAAAAATACCTTGTCCGTACTGCATACTGGCGATGGCGCGCGGCGCATCTACTCGGCCTATGCGGATGTGAGCAAGGCCGTGGCGGAGCAAGAGGAGATACGCCGCCAGTATAACGATCTGATCATGCAGCACTACCGCACGACGGACCCCAACGCGCTGATCATCGGGCACTGCAATATCTCTAAAAACCGGATATTGGAGATCATCGACCATACGGGTGCCAATATCCTTGAAAAGTTCGGGACGGTGCGGGAGGAATTCTTTACAGGGGTCTCTACCCTGATCGTAGCGGAAGAGGAGCGCAAGCGGTTTTTGCGTACGTATCTTAACGCGCCGACCCTGGCCGCCTTTGCCCGTAACGATACGGAACAGATCCTGTCCTGCTTTATCCGCCTGCCCCACGAGGCGCAGGGCCGATATGTGCAGTTTAAGGTGAACCTGGTGGAGTCGCCCGATGGCGGAGAGGTGACCGGCATCCTAACGGTGACGGATATTACCGAGCAGACCATCGCCGACCGGATCTTGCGGCAGCTGTCGGTATCCAATTATGATTTTGTGATCGACCTGGACTTGAACGCAGACCGCTATACCGTGTTGACCCGCAACGAAAAGGCTGGTTTTATGCCGGCTGGGCAGGGTAGCCATTCCGAGCGAATCCAGACCATGTTGTTGAAAACGATCGTCCCCAAGGATCGTGAACGGTATGCCCGGTATTTAGAGCGCGAGGAGATGCTGCGCCGCCTTAAAGCGCAGGGGACTTACACCTTCTCATTTTCCGTTTCGGATCAAAAAGGGGATATTCGCACCAAAAATCTAACGGTATCGGCCATCGATATGCGCTTGGGCAGGGTCTGTTTGCTGCGCACGGATATTACCGAATCCATCCGCGAGCAGCAGGGTCTGCTCAACATGGTCGCCTATACCTTCGAACTGGCGGGTTTTTTGAACCTGAATACCCAGCAGCTCACCCTTTACTCGCGCCGTACGGTGCTGGAGAATCTGCCGCCCCATCTGCTGGACCGGTATGATGAGCGCATCGGCTCTTTTGCCAAGCGCTATGGGGTGCTGGGTGAGGAGGATGCCGTCGAAAAACAGTTTACGACTAAAACGCTGCTCCGCCAGCTGGAGGCCAAGCCGGAAGGGTATGATTTCGTATTCCCCTACCGCAGCGGGGAAGGCGTGCGCTATAAGCAGGTGATCGTGCTCTGGGGCGATCAAAACCACCGCACCATCTGTATGGTGCGCGCGGATGTAACGGATATGCTGGCTACCGAGCGGCAGGGCAAAAAGGCGCTGGAGGAGGCGCTGGCCCTGGCAGAGGAGGCCAATAGGGCCAAGAGCGATTTCCTCTCGGCGATGAGCCACGATATCCGCACGCCCATGAACGCGATCATGGGGATGACGGCGCTGGCGGTAGCTCATCTGGACGACCGGGGGCGGGTAGAGGATTGTCTGCGCAAGATCTCCATTTCCTCCCAGCATCTGCTCAGCCTGGTCAACGATATTCTGGATATGAGCAAGATCGAGCGGGGTAAGATCACCCTCAACCATATGAAAATCACCCTGTCCGAGCTGGTAGAGCAGGTCTGCGCCATCATGGGCCCGCAGGCGCGGGCCGCAGGGCTGCGGTTTGACGTCGAAATGGGGCGGGTGGATCAGGCCTGCTTCTATGGCGATTCGCTGCGCATCAATCAAATTTTGATCAACCTGCTGAGCAACGCGGTAAAATTTACCCCGGCCGGCGGGCGGGTGCTCTTTCGGGCTGAAGAGGTGGAAGCACCCGAAAGTGCGGCAAAAGCGCGCTACCGCTTTACCATACAGGATACCGGCATGGGGATGACGGCGGACTTTTTGCAGCACGTCTTTGAACCGTTTACCCGCAGCCGGGACGCCGCCTATATCGAAGGGACGGGGCTGGGGTTGAGCGTGACCAAAGGGTTGGTGGACCTGATGGGCGGCGCCGTGACGGTGGAGAGCCAGCCCGGCGGCGGGACCACCTTTTGGGTGGAACTGGAGGGCGAGCGGGCGCATGCGGACGGCAAGCGTCACGCAGAGAAGCAATATGAGATAAATTTGCAGCTGGAGGATCAGAAAGCCTTCCAGGGCAGAAATTTCCTGATCGCCGAAGATAATGCGATCAACGCCGAGATATTGTGCGAGCTGCTGGCGATGCGCGGGGCAAAAGCAGATGTACAGACCGACGGCGTAAAAGTGGTGCGGGCCTTCAGCCAAGCGCAGCCCGGCGTTTATGATGCGATCTTGATGGATATCCAGATGCCGGAGATGAATGGATACGCGGCCACCCGGGCCATCCGCGAGCTAGACCGGCCGGATGCGGCCGCTATCCCGATCATCGCCATGACAGCCAACGCCTTTGCAGAGGATGTACAGGCTTCCCTGGCCGCGGGGATGACCGCGCACGTGGCCAAACCCATCGACATGGGCGTATTGCGGGATACGCTGGTCAGGGTGCTGAATTAACTTTTCTGATTATGCAAAAGCGCATCGTTAGATGCGCTTTTATTTTTGCGTGGGGCCGGCTCTAGATGAGGCACATTACCTGCTTTAGCGATAAGTATTAGCCAGGAATAACTTTTATCCAATTTGCAAATTTTTCATTTTACCGTTGTTTCAAACCTGATCTATAGTAAAATAAGGATAAATAGCGTATGATGGTTAGGGAATGCGACCACAAGAGGAAAGGATAAAAAGATGGATTTTTTAGAAATCTTAAAAGCGGTCTTTTTAGGCATTGTAGAGGGGATCACGGAATGGCTGCCGATCTCCAGCACCGGGCATATGATCCTGGTAGATGAGTTTATCAAGCTCAACGTCAGCCAGGAGTTTATGGATATGTTCCTGGTCGTCATCCAGCTGGGAGCGATTTTGGCTGTGGTCTGTCTGTATTTTCATAAGCTCAACCCCTTTTCGCCCCGCAAATCGGCCAAGCAGAAGCGGGATACCTTCTCCCTTTGGGGCAAGGTGCTGATCGCGACCATTCCGGCGGGAATCATCGGCGTTTTGTTTGACGACCAGCTGCACGAGCTTTTTTATAATTACATTACGGTGGCGATCACGCTGATCATCTACGGCGTGGCGTTTATCCTGGTCGAAAACCGCAACCGCAACCGGCGTCCGCTGATCCGCAACTTCCAGCAAATGACCTGGCAGGCGGCGCTGGTCATCGGCATTTTCCAGATACTGGCGCTGATCCCGGGCACTTCCCGCTCCGGCGCTACTATCGTAGGGGCGATGCTGATCGGCACATCCCGCTATGTGGCGGCGGAATTCACTTTCTTCCTGGCGATTCCGGTGATGTTCGGCGCCAGCTTCATCAAGCTGCTGAAATTCGGCTTCAGCTATACGGGGATGGAGATCGGCATCCTGCTGACCGGTATGGTGGTAGCCTTCCTGGTTTCGGTATTGGCCATCAAGTTCCTGATGGGCTACATCAAAAAGCACGATTTCAAGGCCTTTGGCTGGTACCGCATCGTGCTGGGCGTGATCGTGATCGCCTACTTCCTGTTGGCCAAATAGCGGCTGTGAATATAAGCGCCAGGCGCCCCTTAATGGGGCGCTTTTTTTATTCCGATAAATGCAAGCGGTTATATAAGGCGGCAGAAAGTGTGTTATGATTTTTATGGTGGACTTGACCTATGGCGCAATACGGACTGTGGGAGAGATAAGATGAAAAAGAAAAAGCCGGGCGGGGGGATCTACGCGCAGTTTCAATCTCTGGTTTTAGCAGCCGCGTTATTATTGGCATTTTTATATGCGGGCACGCGGTGGGGGGTGGAAGATGAGATCGGGCCAAAGCTGATGCTTTTGGTAGTGGTTTCATCACTCCTCTTTGGTACGATCCTCTTGGAAAGCATCATTCACGAGACCGGGCATTTTATTTTTGGTAAATTGACAGGGTATCGGTTTTGTTCATTTCGCGTGCAGAATTTTATGTGGGTCAAACAAGGCGGAAAGCTCCGCCTAAAACGGTTATCGTTAATGGGTACGGGCGGCCAGTGCCTGATGGCGCCGCCGGAAATGCTGGATGGGCGGATGCCCTACAAGCTTTACTATCTGGGCGGCGTGATAGCGGACCTGGTTTGGGCACTGGCTTTCTTGGCGCTGTTTTTCGTACTGGAGCTGCCGGCCATTGCCGCTGTTATCCTGTTGGTGCTATCCTTAGCGGGATGGGTCAGCGCGCTGCTCAATGGCATTCCCTATATGTCCGCACAGCTTCCAAACGACGGGTATGAATACCGCGAGCTGAGCCGGGATAAAAGCGCGCTGCAGTATTTATGGGTGCAGTTGAAGGTAAATCAATTGCAGACCGAGGGCGTACGTCTCAAGGATATGCCGCCTGAATGGTTTGTTGTCCAGCTTGCTAAAGGAAAGGCGAACACACTGGCGTCTACAATTGAGGCATTTGCCTGCAACCGATTGATGGATAGTCATGCCTTTGGGGAGGCCAGCGAACGGATCGACCGCCTCCTGCAGGAGAATACGGGTCTGGTGAATCTGCATCGCAACCAATTGCTGTACGACCGGATCTATTGCGAGCTGATCGGCCCTAACCGCGTGGAGACGCTTGAAAAACGAGTGGGACAGCGGGATGAAAAATACGACAAGGCTATGAAACACCATCTTTTCGTCTTGAGAACGGATTATGCCTACGCGCTGCTGGCAAAAGGGGATGAGACGGCAGCCCAGGGGTTTCTGGCGGAGTTTGATAAAAGCGCTCGGTCGCATCCATATGCCGGCGATGTGGAGAGTGAACGCGAGCTGCTCGCTCTCGCGCAGCAAAAGTATAGGCGAGCGCGGACCGCTGACGGGGGTGGAACAGAGGAACCGCGCAAGGCAGATGATTAGCGGTTACTATCGCTTGCCTGCGGTATTTGCCTGCAGCAGCTGAAACTGATTTTTATGGTAAGCGATCAATCCCTCGCTCCGAAGTTTGGAGAGCTCCGCCGACATGGCGCTGCGGTCGACAAAGAGATAATCGGCCAGTTCCTGACGGTTAAAAGGGATGGTAAAACGGGCGCCCCCCTGGCGCAGGGCGCATGCGGAAAGAAAGCTGAGCAGCTTTTCGCGGGTAGAACGCCGGGATAGATGCTCCAGCTTTTGGGTGAGGCCGACGTTCTTTTGGGCGAGTATCTCTACCAGATTGCGGATCAGCCGGGTGTGAAAACCGCAGGCGCTGGGGCAGGGCGACAGCAGGTTTTGCAGGTTAAAAAAGAGGACATCGCTGCTCTCCGTGGCTACCGCGCTGACCTCGAGCAGGGGCGCGGCGGCACAGGCAAAGGCCTCGCCAAATAGTTCGCCCGGTTGTACATCGGCCAATATCGCCCGATTTCCCCAAAAATCCTCCTTCATGATATGCGCGCTGCCCGACAGGATCAGTCCGACCTGAATGGGCGGCTCGCCCGCGCGCAGGATATAACCGCCGCGCGGGAAATGCTTGGTATGCGCCTCCAGGCAGGCGAGCAGCTTTTCGTACGCCTCGGGAGCGATCCCTTTTAAAAGGGGTGAATGGGAAAAAACTTCTACATAAGACTGCATAAAATCCTCTTGAATGTTGTAAAAACAACAGAATGTTTGGTCTGTCCTTAGTATAATCAAATCGAACCAGGAGGTAAAGGGAATTAAAAACTTTTGTGGGGAGGATTTTAAAATGATCCGTAAAATTATCGAGATCGATCAGGATAAATGCAACGGCTGCGGCGCGTGCGCGGCGGCCTGCCACGAGGGCGCCATCGCCATGGTGGATGGAAAGGCGCAGTTGATGCGGGACGATTACTGCGACGGGCTGGGGGATTGCCTGCCCGCCTGTCCGACCGGAGCGATCACCTTTGTAGAACGGGAGGCTGCCGCCTATGATGCGGCGGCGGTACAGGCGGCCCAGGCCGGGCGCCAGGCAGAGCCGCTGCCCTGCGGCTGCCCGGGTACGCAAAGCCGCGCCCTTAAGCCCGATGCCGCGATTCAGACAGAGCCAGCCGCCCGCGCGCACGCGGCCAGCCGCCTTGGCCAGTGGCCGGTGCAGATCAAACTGGCTCCGGTAAATGCGCCCTATTTTAAGGATGCGAAGCTGTTGATCGCGGCCGATTGTACGGCGTATGCTTACGGCAACTTCCACGAGGATTTCATCGCCGGGCGGGTGACGCTGATCGGCTGCCCTAAGCTGGACAGCGTGGACTATGCCGAAAAGCTGACCGAGATTTTGCGGCACAACGATATTAAAAGCGTAACGGTGGTGCGCATGGAGGTGCCCTGCTGCGGCGGGATCGAGCTGGCGGCCAAGCGCGCGCTGCAGGAAAGCGGCAAGCTCATCCCCTGGCAGGTGGTGACCATCAGCTGTGACGGGCGCATTGTAGAGCGCAGCTGATCCATGCGCTTGAAAGCCGGCAAAGAAGGCCTGTAACGGGCTGCCTTTGCCGGCTTTTTGCGCCGTATACTATCCTTGGTGTAAATATGTTTGAAAAATAACCGCAAGCAGCGTATAATAGGGCTATAAATCCGATTAGTGATTGTAGAAGTACGAAGGAGGATTTCCCTATGCCATTAGTTACCACGACCGAGATGTTCAAAAAAGCCTATGAGGGCGGTTATGCCATCGGCGCTTTTAACGTGAACAATATGGAGATTATCCAGGGCATCGTCGAGGCGGCCCAGCAGGAGAAGGCTCCGGTCATCCTGCAGGTATCTGCGGGCGCGCGCAAGTATGCCAAGCACGTGTACCTGACCAAGCTGGTGGAGGCGGCGATCATCGACGCGCCCGAGGTTCCCATCGCGCTGCATCTGGACCACGGCGCCGATTTTGAGATCTGCAAGGCCTGCATCGACGGCGGTTTCTCCTCCGTGATGATCGACGGGTCTCACCACAGCTTTGAGGACAATATCGCCGTGACCAAGAAGGTCGTGGATTATGCCCATGAGCGGGGCGTGACGGTTGAAGGCGAGCTGGGCCGTCTGGCCGGCGTGGAAGACGATGTAAAGGTCGCCGCGGACGATGCGCTGTATACCGACCCGGCCGAGGTGGAAGAGTTCGTCTCCCGCACGGGCGTGGATTCGCTGGCGATCGCCATCGGCACCAGCCACGGCGCGTTCAAATTCAAAGGCGAGCCGCACCTGCGCTTTGATATCCTTGAAGAGGTCTCCAAGCGCCTGCCCGGTTTCCCCATCGTGCTGCACGGGGCTTCCTCGGTCATCCCCGAGTATGTGGAGATGATCAACCAGTACGGCGGCAAGATCGACGGCGCCCAGGGCGTACCCGAGGCGCTGCTGCGCAAGGCTGCCACGATGGCGGTGTGCAAGATCAATATCGACAGCGATATCCGTCTGGGCGTGACGGCGGCGCTGCGCAAGTACATGGTGGAGCATCCGGATCACTTTGATCCCCGCCAGTACCTGACCCCGGCCCGCGATGCGGTGCGCGAGAGCGTGCGCCATAAGATCGTAGAGGTGCTGGGCTGCAACAACAAGATCTAACAGCCTAAAGCCGGCCCTGCAGCAAGGATGGCTGCGGCCCGCGCCTTGGTTGTGCTTGAACGTTTTAAAAGGCGCTGCTCCGCGTTTTCGTGGGGACAGCGCCTTTTTAACCTTTGGGCGGGGTAAGCCCAAAGCGAAAGGATCGAGGGGGAGGTAGAATATGGCACATTTAAGCGATATGGAGATCGCCCGCCAGGCGCAGATGCGCCCTGTGGGGCAGATCGCGGAAAAGCTGGGCCTTAAGGAGGCGGACTGGGAACCCTATGGCCGCTATAAGGCCAAGGTGAACCTGAAGCTGATCGATAAAATGCAAGAACAGCCCGATGGCAAGCTGGTATTGGTGACGGCCATCAACCCCACGCCCGCAGGTGAGGGGAAGACCACCGTCAGCGTGGGGCTGGGCGATGCGCTAAGCCGGTTAGGCAAGCGCACGGCCATCGCCCTGCGGGAGCCCTCGCTGGGGCCGGTATTCGGCGTCAAAGGGGGGGCCGCGGGGGGCGGCTACGCCCAGGTGGTGCCCATGGATGAGCTGAACCTGCACTTTACCGGGGATTTACACGCCATTACGGCGGCCAATAACCTGCTGGCTGCGCTGCTGGATAACCACATCCAACAGGGAAACGCGCTGGGGATCGACCCGCGGCGGGTCACCTGGAAGCGCGCCCTGGATATGAACGACAGGCAGCTGCGCCAGATCGTCTCCGGTCTTGGCGGGCGGATGCAGGGCATGCCCCGGGAGGATGGGTTCCAGATCACGGTAGCCAGCGAGGTAATGGCGATCTTCTGTCTGGCGAAGGATCTTAAAGATCTGAAAAAGCGGCTGGCAGCCATCGTCGTAGGTTATACCTACGCGGGCAAGGCCGTTACCGCGGGGGATTTAAAGGCGGAGGGCGCTATGTGCGCGCTGCTCAAAGACGCGCTTAACCCCAACCTGGTGCAGACGCTGGAGCACACGCCGGTGCTGATTCACGGCGGGCCCTTTGCCAATATTGCCCACGGCTGCAACAGCGTGATCGCCACCCGCATGGCGCTGAAATTGGCGGACTATGTGGTGACCGAGGCCGGCTTTGGCGCCGACCTGGGCGCGGAGAAGTTTTTAGATATCAAGTGCCGCCTGTCCGGGCTGCGGCCGCACTGCGCGGTGATCGTGGCTACGGTGCGGGCGCTTAAATCCCACGGCGGGGTAGCCAAGGACGCTTTGAATGAGGAGAATATCCCGGCGCTCAAGGCGGGCCTGCCCAACCTGCTGCGGCACGTGCGCAATATCACGCAGGTGTATCATCTGCCGGTGGTAGTGGCGCTCAACCGCTTCCCCACCGATACCCAGGCGGAGGTGGATAGCGTGCTGGAGGCGGTCAACGCCCTGGGCGTAAAGGCTGTATTGTGCGATGTATGGGCCAAGGGAGGCGAAGGCGGCAAGGCGCTGGCCCAAGAAGTGCTGGCCCTTTGCGAAAAGCCCCGCCAGGCGCTTCACTTTGCCTATGAGGATACCCTCTCCCTGGAGGAAAAGGTGGAGGCGGTGGTGCAGAAGGTGTATGGCGGCGAGGGCGTGGACTTTACCGCCGCGGCCAAGCGCGAGCTTAAAAAATTGGAGCAGGATGGCTTTGGCGCCTGTCCGGTCTGCGTGGCCAAGACCCAGTATTCCTTTAGCGACGACCCCAAAAAGCTGGGGGCGCCCGAGGGCTTCCGCGTAACGGTGCGCAGCGCGAAGGTCAGCGCAGGGGCGGGGTTTGTGGTGGTGCTCACCGGAGACATCATGACCATGCCGGGCCTGCCGAAAGTACCGGCGGCTGAGCAGATCGATGTGGACGAGCAGGGCGAGATCACCGGCCTGTTTTAAGGCCTTGCGCGCTGTGGAAAGGAAAAGAGATGACCTTTGACCCGGAGATCAAGGTATACGAGCAGGTAAGCTTTGAAGGGGAGGATTTAAGCGACCTCACTTTAGACGGCTACCGCTTTACCGCCTGCAGCTTTAAAGGGGCCATGCTGTCGGCAATGCAGACCCATGCCTGCACCTTTATGGATTGTAACTTTGAATACGCGCATCTGAACGGCTCCCTGCACCGTGCCAGCGCCTTTATCTCCTGCCGCTTTGGCGGGGCCAGCCTGTTCGCCGCAGAAATGATGGACTGTAAGGGCACGGCGTCCAGCTTTATCAAGGCCAACACGGCGGGCTGGGTGATCCGCGGGGGCAATTTCAGCTATGCGCTGTTATCCGGGGCGAAGTTTAAAAAGGACGACTTAAGCGATATGAACTTTTCCCACGCGGATATGCAGGACTGCGACCTGAGCTTTGCCAACCTTTCCGGCTGCGACTTAAGCTATGCGATGCTACAGGGCGCTTCCCTGATCGGGGCGGACCTGCGGGGAGCGGACATCACCGGGACAGACCTTGGACAGTGCCGGATGAAGGGCACCAAGATCGACCTCCAGCAGGCGGTGCTGCTGGCCCAGCGCATGGGCGCCAGCGTAGAATAAAAACAAAAGGGCCGGCAAGCTGCCGGCCCTTTTTATGCCTATATTTGTACCTAAATCCCCATCGCGTGCGCGTAGCCCACCAGCTGATGCTGGATGCAGCGCTGCCCTTCCAGGTTGGGATGGATGCCGTCCTCGCACAACAGGGCGCGGTAATCGCCTGCGTCAAAAAAACCCTTGCGTACATCCACCAGATAGCAGCCGTTTTCAAGTGCGATCTGCTCCACCACTTGGGAGTAGGCGGCCTGATGACGATGGATATGCTCTACATCCCCCAGCCACTTGAGGATGTTTTGCGCGCTTAAGCCATTACGGGTAACAAACTGCAGATAACGCCTGGAATCGATGGGCGGAAGGTTCATGACCGCGGGCGTGATCCCACGCTCTTTAAAGGCGGCGATCATAGCCTGATAGATTTTTTTAAACTGCTCCAGCGGCGTAAAGGGCAGATATTCGCCATCCGGATTGGCAGAGATCTGGCTCCAGTCATAATCGCAATCGTTACCGCCATATTCCAGCAGCGCAAGGTCGTAATTTATGCCCTGGGATAAGGACTTTTGCAACCGCTCCCATCCCTTTGAAATGGTCGCGCCAAAGCGCGAAAAGTTCTGCAGGCCCAGCCCCAGGCACTCCGCCGCGGCCTGGATACCGCCCTTGGGGAGGATGATGTGGCGCTTGCGCTCCGAATCGTACAAAATACCTTTAGAAATAGAATCGCCCCATACGGCTACATTGGTCATGTAATTCACCTACCATGTTTTTGAAATTATTTAATATGGTTTACAAAACCATATTACACGATTCTTGTGTTCCTGTCAAGCCGTTCCGCCCTTGCGCATCGGTACGAAATATGGTATGATATTTCGGAAAAGGGGGAAACGGGACTTGGATTTTGATACCCTTGCGCAATGGGCCCAGCAGCTGAAAGAGCATAAAACCGTAGCCTGGTCTCAGCTGCCGGATATCGACCTGTATATGGACCAGGTCATCACTTATCTGGAACGGCAAACAGCGCTGTTGCGCGCGCAGGATCAGGATAAGATGATGACGCCCTCGATGATCAACAATTATGCCAAAAACGGAATATTGCCGCGCCCCCAGGGCAAAAAGTACAGCCGGGAGCATTTGGCGCTGCTCATGGCGATCTCGATGATCAAGCCCATCATCTCCATGGAGGAGATCGAACGGCTGCTCCGTTTTTACCGCACCAAAGAAAATGTGGACGGCATGTTTTCCCAGTTCTGCAAGACGCAGGACGAGGTGCTGCTGGAACAGACGGACCGGTTTGAACGCTCGCTTCAGGCCTGCACAGAGGCGGAGGACTGCGAAGCGCTCATCCACCTGGCTTTGCAGCTGGTGTTAGAAGCCAATGCCCGGCGCATCATAGCCGAGAAGATACTATCCCTTCTGCCCAAAGAGGGCAAGGAAACCTCCAAAGCGGATAAAAAAGCCGATAAGTGAGAGAGTGAAATAGATGCCAAGTGCCGCAATCAATAGGATTGCGGCACTTGGCTATTTTTATGCCTTTTGCTCTTAAAAATTTTATTTCTAGCTTAAAGCTGGATCGTGACGGCCGTGCCGGCGGCCAGACTCTGATGCACATCGATTATGCGCTGGTTGCGCGAACCGCAAAAGGTCAGCTCCAGGCTGCGCTGCTCCTGGATGAACGGCCCATCCACCAACACGTCCAGCTCCCTTAGCAGCGCGATTTGGTGAGGATCGCCCTTTTCCAGCAGCTCTTCAAAGAGATAGCCGGTATAGCACCAAAGGTTTAGCCCCAAGGCGCGTACCCCTCGGGCCAGATGGCAAAGCGCCTGCGCCTGGCAAAAGGGCTCGCCGCCGGAAAAGGTGACGCCGTCCAGCAGCGGGTTGGCGGCGATTTTTTGCAGCAGGGCCTGCGTATCCATGAGGGTGCCCCCGTCAAAAGCGTGCGTTTGCGGATTATGGCAGCCAGGGCAGCGGTGCGGGCAGCCCTGCAAAAATACGGTGGCCCGCAGCCCTGGACCGTCGACGATGGAATCCTGGGTGAAGCCGCTTAAACGTAATTGCAAGGTCAGACCCCCATCCCGTGCTTGACGCGATCCCGCTCCTCAGCGCGCTTAGCGTTGTTGAACCGGTCCAGCGTACCGACCAGGTAACCGGTAATGCGGCGGATGCGCTCAAAAGGTATATCGCCCTCCTCGCGCCCGCAGCTGGGGCAGGTATCGCCGATGATGCCGTTATACCCGCAAACCGGGTCACGGTCTACCGGATGGTTGATCGAGCCGTAGCCAACGCCCGCATCGTGCATGGCGCGCACCACCTTCTGGAAGGCCGCCAGGTTCTGGGTGGGGTCGCCGTCCAGCTCCACGTAGGTGATGTGGCCGGCGTTGGTCAGCTCGTGGTAGGGCGCTTCCAGACGGATCTTGTCAAAGGCGCTGATAGGGTAGTAGACCGGTATATGGAAGCTGTTGGTATAGTACTCCCGGTCGGTCACCCCTTCGATCACACCATACGCTTCCCGGTCCATCCGCACAAAACGGCCGCTTAGACCCTCGGCAGGGGTGGCTAAAAGGGTGTAATTCATCTTTGTACGCGCGCTTTCCTCATCCAAACGGGCGCGCATGTGCCCGACGATCTCCAGCCCCAGGTTCTGGGCGGTGGCGCTTTGGCCGTGATGCTGGCCGGTCAGGCATTTCAGGGTCTCGGCCAGGCCGATAAAGCCGACAGAGAGGGTGCCGTGCCGGAGCACCTCGCGCACCTCATCCTCCCAATCCAGCTTGTCGCTGTCCAGCCATACGCCCTGCCCCATGAGGAAGGGATAGTTGTAGACTTTTTTGCGGGCCTGGATCTCAAAGCGCTCGTTGAGCTGGGCGATCACTAAATCAATCTTGCGGTCCAGATCCTCAAAGAACAGGGCGATGTTGCCGTTGGCCTTGATGGCCAGCCGGGGCAGGTTGATGGAGGTAAAGCTCAAGTTCCCCCGGCTGTTGGAAATCTCCCGCTCCGGGTCGGCTACGTTGCCGATCACCCGGGTGCGGCAGCCCATGTAGGCGATCTCGGTTTCGGGATGCCCCTCTTTATAGTATTTAAGGTTATAGGGCGCGTCCTGAAAAGAGAAGTTGGGGAACAACCGCTTGGCGCTGACCCGGCAGGCCAGCTCGAACAGGTCGTAATTCGGGTCGCCGGGATTGTAGGAGATCCCCTCTTTAACGCGGAAGATCTGGATGGGGAAGATGGGCGTTTCCCCGTTGCCCAGGCCGGCTTCCGTAGCCAGCAATACGTTGCGCATGACCATGCGGCCCTCGGGCGAGGTATCCATCCCGTAGTTGATGGAGCTAAAGGGGGTCTGCGCACCGGCACGGGAATGCATGGTATTTAAATTGTGGATAAAGGCTTCCATAGCCTGATAGGTGGCCTTATCGGTCTCCTGATAGGCGCGCTTCTGGGCAAAGGCCTGCGCGCGGGCAATCAGCTGAGGTTCGAACCCCTTTTGCCTTAACGCTTCGGCTTCCGCCTGATGGTATTGGGCATCCTCCGCCAGGGTGGGGCGTAAGCCCTGGGCCGCCAGCGCCGCTATCAGCTCGCTTGCCAGCGCGGGCGCATCCTCCTGCCCGGCCAGCAGCTCCAGCGCTTTGGCCAGGTTATCCCGGTAGCGCTTGACGTAGGTCTTGCCCACGCCCTGCCCCAGGGCGTATTCAAAGTTTACCACAGACTGGCCGCCGTGCTGGTCGTTCTGGTTGGACTGGATGGCGATGCAGGCCAGCGCGGAGTAGCTGGCGATATCGTTGGGCTCGCGCAGCACGCCGTGCCCGGTGGAAAAGCCGCCCTTGAACAGCGCGATCAGGTCGATCTGGCAGCAGGTGGTGGTCAGGGTGTAAAAATCCATGTCGTGGATATGGATATCGCCGTTTTGGTGGGCCTGCACGTGCTGGGGATTGAGCACGAACATATTGTTGAACTGCTTGGCGCCCTCAGAGCCGTACTTCAGCATGGTGCCCATGGCGGTGTCCCCGTCGATATTGGCGTTTTCCCGCTTGATATCCGAATCCCGGGCGGGCTTAAAGGTGATATCCTCGTAAATCTGCATCAGGCGGGTATTCATCTCCCGGGCGCGGCTGCGCTCGGCCCGGTAAAGGATGTAGGCCTTGGCGGTGCGCACAAAGCCGCCCGAGATCAGCACCTGCTCGACCACATCCTGAATCTGTTCGACGCTGGGGGAGGCGCCAATGCTCTCATCCTGCTCCAAAAGCGTAGCGACCTGACGGGCCAACTCCGTGGCCGTTTCCATTCCCTTTGCGCTGCCGGATGCCTGAAAGGCTTTGCAGATCGCCTGGGCGATCTTATCCAGGTCAAAGGGAACCTGCCGTCCGTCGCGCTTGATGATGCTGGTGATCATGATGAGCTGCCTCCTCCTGCATAAAAGTTCATAATATACAATATATTGTGCTTTAAAAATTAATATTGCATATATATTGTATATCGCGCTTGGCGCAACGTCAAGGGGAAAAGGGTATCCATTTTAACGGCATGCCGCTATAATAAGAGTATCAGCCGGGCTTTAGGGTTGGATGGATTTAAGAATCAGGAGGGTGGCAAAAGTGGAAAAAGGCGCTTTTACCTGGTTTGGCTATGTGCTGCCCCTGGCGCAGCAGCTGGAAGCCATTGCCAAAGCCGGGTTTGACGCGGTCATGCTCTGGTGGGGAGATTCGCTGGCGGACTACTACGGTACCCCCGAACAGCGGGCGCGGATGGTAGAGCGCAGCGGCCTGGCTGTGGACAGCGTGCACCTGCCCTATGAGCAGGTAAACGCACTTTGGCAAAAGGACAATGGCGCGCTGGTGGCGGCTTATCTGGGTTGGATCGGGGAGTGCGCGCGCTTTGGCTACCCGCGGGTAGTCCTACATGCCACAAGCGGCGATACCCCGCCCCCCCAAAGCCGGGAAGGGCTGGAAGCCTTTGCCTGCATCGCCGCCGAGGGGCGACGCCTGGGCGTGGAGGTAGCGGTGGAAAACACCCGTTTTCCCCAGTTGTTGCTGGACGTGATGCACGCGCCAAGCTGTGAGAGCCTGAAATTTTGCCTGGATACCTCCCACGGCCATTTGCGGGGAGATACCGGGCTGCTGTTGGAGGCGCTGGGGGCCAGGTTGAGCTGTTTGCACCTCTCGGACAACGACGGGCGGGAGGACCGGCACTGGCTGCCGGGCAACGGCCAGATCGACTGGCGCCAGACCGCC
The DNA here is from genome assembly GCF_014384745.1 of Luoshenia tenuis. NCBI lineage: Bacteria > Bacillati > Bacillota > Clostridia > Christensenellales > Christensenellaceae > Luoshenia > Luoshenia tenuis. The sequence goes on along the minus strand of NZ_JACRSO010000001.1, from coordinate 608,786 downwards.
CGCCTGCTGGCCGGGGCAGGATATGAAGGATGCCTGTCGCTGGAGGTCGTCCCACGGGAAGATGAAAAGAGCATGGGGCCGGAGGCGTTCATGCAAAAGGCGTACAGGAGATTATCTGCCTTTGAAGAGCGGGTGTTGGCGGCTAGGGCGGATTAACGCATATTTCCCCCTCATGCCCCATATCCTTGAATACCATGGGATAATGGGGAAAGGCGGAGATTTTGGGTATGCTCAAAGTGATCTCGCTCAAAAAACTATTGCTGTGCATGGGCTGCCTGCTGGGCGCAGCGCTGCTATTATGGGGGGCGCTTTATGGGCTGCAAAACATGCACCACGCCTTTTTTGCGCGGGATTTTGCGCCTGAGCAGGCGGAGATGTCCAGCGCGGAAGGGCCCAAGGTGGATTGGCACCTGAAGGTGGACCTGGATGCGCATACCCTGGAGGTATGGCATGGGGGCGAATGCATCAAGACCTACCCGGTATCCGGCGGGGCGCGGGAGAGTCCCTCGCCCATCGGCACCTTTAAGGTGGTGGATAAGGGCAACTGGGGCGAGGGGTTTGGCGGCGCCTGGCTGGGCATCAACGTGCCCTGGGGTAAATACGGCATCCACGGCACGGTAGAGCCCTGGTTCGTGGGCAAGAGCAATGCCTCTCACGGCTGCATCCGCATGAAAAATCAGGATGTGCGCGAGCTTTATAAAATTGTCCCCTACGGCGCGTGGGTGACGATTAAGCACGATAACCCGCCCTTTCGCCTGATGCGCAATGGCGATGTGGGCAGCGACGTACAAAAGGTACAGCTGATGCTGGAGGACCTGGGCTATCAGCCCGGCGGGACGGACGGGCGGTTTGGCAGCTATCTGGAAAGGACCGTGCGCCAGTTCCAGAAGGATCAGCAGATCTATGCCTCCGGCAAGGTAGACGAAGAAACTTATGCGCGGCTGAAAAGCTGCGTGGATGCCATCGGCCGGGAAGCGCCCGAATAAGGGCCAGGAGCGAAACGCGGACGCCAGCCTTCAAGAGGCCGGCGCTTTTCCTGTACACAGGTTGTTGTGCGCTGGTGCCGGTTTAAGCTGCATGGTGCTTGATAGGCGATGCGAACTGCTATCCGGTTTGGGTAGCATTTTGCATCCTGTTTATGCCTTTACAACCCGCGAAAATCTACGAAGCATAAAGATAGATGGTTCCCGCTTGGGTGCAAACGCGGTATAATAAGTAGGAAATGAGCCGGGCGAGCAATTTAAAGCAGATAAGGAGAGGCTTAAGCATGAGAAAAGAGAACCGAGAGGCGGTAAATGACCGCTTTTTACAGGAGCTGGACAAGCATAAGATCATCGCGATCCTGCGCGGCGTGGAATCTAAATACCTGTTACCCACTGTGGAGGCGCTGTGTGAAGGCGGACTGCGGATGGTAGAAGTGGCCCTGCCGGATGCGCAGTACCATCCCGAGCGCTATGAGGATACCTTAAAAGGCATCCGCGCGCTGAAGGAGGGCTTTGGCGAGCAGGTGTATCTGGGCGCGGGCACGGTGGTGACCACCCAGCAGGCCAGGGAGGCTGCGCAAAGCGGCGCTGGGTACCTCATCGCCCCGAATTTTGACCCGGAGGTGGTGGACTGCGCTATCGAACTGGGATGCGTGCCCCTGCCGGGGGTATTTACGCCCAGCGAGATCGTGGCGGCCGTCAAGGCGGGGGCGCCGGCGGTCAAACTCTTCCCCGTGGGCAACATGGGGCCGGATTACCTCAAGGCCATCCGCGCGCCGCTGCCGGATCTGAAGATCATCGCCGTGGGCGGCATCAAGCCCGAGAATATGGACAGCTATATGAAGGCGGGCGCAGCCGGCATCGGAATGGGCGGCGCGCTGTGCGACAGGGGCGCTATCCGCGCGGGGGACTGGGGCAAACTGCGGCGCAGCGCGCAGGAGCTGGTGCGGATCCTGAAAGAAAACAACTGAAAATAAAATATGGGGGGATATAGATGAAGATCCGGAGCATGGAGCTGTTCCAGGTGCCGCCACGCTGGCTGTTTTTAAAGGTCACCACCGACGAGGGGCTGACCGGATGGGGCGAGCCGGTGGTAGAGGGACGGGCCGATACCGTTAAAACCGCGGTGGAGGAGATGAGCGACTATCTCCTGGGAAAGGAGATCCGCATTGAGGATATGTTTCAGACCCTGTACCGGGGCGGCTTTTACCGGGGCGGGCCGATCCTGACCAGCGCCATTTCCGGCATTGAACAGGCGCTGTGGGATATTAAGGGCAAGGCGCTGGGCGTGCCGGTGTACGAGTTGATGGGCGGCCCTGTGCGCGAGCGCATGCCGGTATACGTCTGGATCGGCGGGGATAGGGCCTCCACTGCCGCGCAGGACGCCAGAGAAAAGGTAGAGGCGGGCTATAAAGCGGTCAAGATGAACGGCACCGAGGAGATGGCCTTTATCGACAGCTACCGCAAGGTGGATGAGGCCGTGGCCCGCATGGCTGCCATCCGCGAGGCGGTGGGGTACGAGATCGGCGTGGGGGTGGATTTCCATGGCCGGGTGCATAAGACCATGGCCAACATCCTCATCAAAGAGCTGGAGCCCTTCCGGCCCATGTTTATAGAGGAACCCGTGCTGCCCGAGAATAACGAGGCGTTGGCGGAGATCAAGCGCGTCAGCCGGATCCCCATCGCCACGGGAGAGCGGATGTATACCCGCTGGGGCTTTAAGCAGCTGCTGGCCAGCGGAAATGTGGATATTATCCAGCCGGACCTTTGCCATGCCGGCGGCATTTGGGAGGTGCGCAAGATCGCGGCCATGGCCGAGACCTACGATATCGCCGTGGCGCCCCACTGTCCATTGGGGCCCATCGCACTGGCGGCCTCGTTGCAGTTGGACTTTTGCACGCCCAACGCCTTTATTCAGGAGCAGAGCCTGGGCATCCACTATAACCAGGGGACGGATATGCTGGATTATCTGGCGGACCCGGGTGTTTTCGGCTATTCAGATGGCGCCGTAGCCCTGCCCAGCGCGCCGGGGCTGGGGATCGAGATGAATGAGGAGAAGATCCGCGCCGCCGCAAAACAGGGCCACCGCTGGCGCAACCCCGTGTGGCGCACGAAGGATGGCGTAGTGGCTGAATGGTGAGGATAACCTGGCGTAAGAAGAAAAGCCTTTGCCCATAACGGGCAAAGGCTTTTTTCTATATACAGCTTTGCGCGGCCAAACGTTTGAAAAAGAGGAAGGATATGACCCCTTCCTCTTTTTTATTTGGTCTCCGCTTACCCCTGCGTCCCCTCCGGAAAGCCTGGACAGGACTGGCGGATGATCAGCGGCGCATCCAGCATGATGCTGCGGGGCGTCGGATCCTTACTCTCGATAAGCTCCAGCAGCAGCTCCATGCATTTGCCAGTGATCTCTTCCACCGGCATGCGGGTGGTGGAGAGGGTGGGTTTGGTAAAGCTGTCCACCTCGTTATCTCCATGGCAGAGGATGTCCATCTGCTGGGGGACCCGGATGCCCGCCTCGTCCAGTACCGGCAGAGCGCCAGCGGCCATCAGGTCTGAGATAAAGAATACCGCATCCGGCATCTGCCCGGTGTGCAGCAGCGCCTCCATGGCGCGGTGGCCGCCCGCCATGGTCATCTCATCGTTTACGATATGCTCGGGCGCTACAGACAGATTCAGCCGTTTGGCCTCATCCAGGAAGTATTGCAGGCGGGTAGTACTGCCAAAGGCTTCGGGCTGGGGCAACACCACGGCCGCATGCCTGCGCCCATGGGCGGCAAACAGCTGGGCGGATACCCGGCCTACCGCCTCGTTATCGCTGAGTACCGTACTGAAACGCTTTGACTGGCGCTGGAACAGTACGATGGGCACCTGAGGGTCGCGCTGCTCCATCTGTTCCAGATCCTGCACAGAGGCGTTGGCGATGATGGCCCCGTCAAAGGCGCTGGCCACATCCCAACAGTGCAGTTTAGCCAGCTCTCCGCTCATATAGGGCTGTACCATCAGCTCGATATCCCGGGTTTGCTCCAGCATGGCCTGCTGCAGGCCCATCAGCATCCGTCCCATGGTCATCGCCCGGATATCCATGACGCAAAACAACGCGATCACATAATCCGGACTGCGGGAGGAGGCCGAGCGCAGCCGCCTGGCCGAGATATTGGGCCGGTAGTGCAGCTGCTGGGCCGCTACGTTTACCCGCTGCCGGGTCGCAACCGAGATGCGCGCCTGCTCGCCACGGCCGGAGAGCACCAAAGAGACGGTGCTGGGGGATACGCCGGCTAATTTCGCAACGTCATAAATACTGGCCAAGGAAATTTCTCCTATCTTAAAAGACTATTGATAAACTCTTTATACTTGTTATTAGTTTAATGCGCTTGGGGTGCATTTGTCAATTTGCCTTTATAGGGCGCGTGGGTATCACAGCGTTTATACAGCGCCCATACGGCGCCGGCGAAACGCGGAAAGAGGGCGGCCGAAAACTAAGAGAATCTTAAGAAATTGATAAGCTGGACTTAAAACCTGGGCTCTAGAATGGAACCTGTTTGAAAGCCCGGAGCCTGTAGGCCCCGTTTTGAAGAAAGGAACGAATAAATGGAGAAGACTGAAAAATTAAAGGTTGCGGTTTTGTTTGGCGGCTGTTCTTCGGAATATGCTATTTCACTGCAATCCGCCTATGCGGTATTGCAACATCTGGATGGAGAGCGCTATCTGCCGGTGCCCATCGGCATCACCCGGCAGGGGCAGTGGATGCGCTATGAGGGCGGCATTGAAAAGATCCCCCGGGATACCTGGTTGCAGGATCCGCTCTGCCACCCGGTAGTGGTGCTCCCGGGGCACGAGACCGGCGCGCTGATGGAGTGGGGGCCGGCGGGGCCCAGCCAGGTAGCTGTAGATGTGGCGCTGCCCATGCTGCACGGCAAAAATGGGGAGGACGGCACCGTGCAGGGCTTGCTGGAGCTGGCGGGCATCCCCTACGCCGGGTGCGGCGTGCTCTCCAGCGCCCTGGGGATGGATAAGGACCTGGCTCACCGCGTGGCCGCGCAAAGCGGCGTGGCAGTCCCGCGCAGCGAGGTCATCTTTAAAGAGGACAGGCCGGAACACTGGGCGCGCTCTGGCCGGGCGGTGGGGTACCCGCTGTTTTGCAAACCGGCGCGGGGCGGCTCGTCGCTGGGGATCACGCAGGTAGAAAACCCCGCGGCACTCGCTTGTGCCGTGCGGGAGGCCCTGGAACAGGACGATAAAGTGGTGCTGGAGGCGGCGGTGCCGGGCTTTGAGGTGGGCTGCGCCATCCTGGGCCGGGGCGGCGCGCTGACGATGGGCGTGGTGGATGAGATCGAGCTGGCAGATGGGTTTCTGGACTATGGCGAAAAGTACCACCGCTCTACCGCCAAGGTGCACACGCCTGCCCGGCTGGATGCAGATACGGCCCAGCGCATCCAGAACACGGCCGCACAGGTCTACCGCGCCCTGGATTGCCGTGGATTTGCGCGGGTAGACCTGTTTTTGACCCCCAAGGGGGAGATCGTCTTTAACGAGGTGAACACCCTGCCGGGGATGACGGCGGCCAGCCGCTTCCCCAAAATGCTGGAGGCGGCCGGCATCTCGTTTTCTGAAATGCTGGACCGTATCCTTGCAGAGGCGGTGCGCCCATGAGAGAAGAACAGATTCCGTTGCTGGTCAACGCGGCCCATGCCTATGTGGGCAAGCCCATGGACCTGGTAGCCGTTGACGCAGCGCATCCAGGCATCCTGCTGTGCCGCGCAGCGCAACAGGCGCTAAACGGCCTGCTGGCGGCCATCGGCGGGGTGGGGAAGATCCTGCCGGTGAGCGGATACCGCCCGCGCAGCGAGCAGGAGGCGATCTATGCCGCCTCGCTGCGGGAGAACGGACGGGAATTTACCCGGAAGTATGTGGCGCTGCCCGGTCACAGCGAGCATGAAACGGGGCTGGCCATCGACCTAGGGGAGAATAAGCCCCCTATCGATTTTATCCGTCCCGCCTTCCCCGATGGCGGTATTTGCGGGCAATTCAAAGCCCGGGCGGCGGAATTCGGCTTTATATTGCGTTATCCGGCGGATAAGGAGGCGGTGACCGGCATCGCCCACGAGCCGTGGCACTTCCGCTACGTGGGCCCGGAGCACGCCCAAGCGATGGCGCGAGAAGGCCTGACGCTGGAGGAATATGTTGCCCGGCTGCTCAAAACGGCGCGCTAGAGCGCCAGAAGGAGGAAACGTGATGGACGCAAACCAAAACGCCCCGGCATCGCAAAAGGAACGCCTGGCCTTTTACGGCGGGCCCTGGATGAGCTTTTTGCCCTACATCATCTTTATCGCCCTGATATTGGTGACGACCTTTCACTTTGGTTCGATATCCGATGGGGCGCTGTGGCTGCCCGCCTTTATCGCGCTGCTGCTCCCCTTTTTCCTGGCAAAGGATAAGGGGCGCTACGCCGCCACGCTGATCTCGGGCATGGCCAGCCGGGAGGCGATCACCCCGGTGGTATGCTGGCTGTTTGCCGGGGTGTTTTCCCGCATCCTGCGGGACAGCGGCCTTGCCGCGGGAGTAGCCGGGCTGGCGGCCGGCGCGGGCGTAAGTGGCGCGTGGTTTTCCGCCATCGCCTTTATCGCCTCCGCGGTATTCGCCACCGCCTCGGGCACGGGGTTTGGCACCATTGCCGCCGGGATGGGCGTGCTCTATCCGGCGGGGCTGGCGTTGGGGGCGCACCCGGGCATCCTGGCGGGCGCCATCATCTCCGGCGCTGCCTTTGGGGATAACCTGGCCCCTATATCGGATACCACCATCTGTTCGGCCACCTCACAGGGGGTGGACGTGCCGGGCGTAGTGCGCTCGCGGCTCAAATACGCGCTGGTGGCCGGCGCGCTGACGCTGGCGGCCATTTTCCTGGCTTCGGCTTTTCTGCCCGGGGGGACGGGTGATCCCACGGCCACAAGCTATAACCCGCTGACGCTGCTGATGTTTATCCCGGTGCTGCTCACCATCTATCTGGCGGCTAAGAGCGGGGACATCGTCATCGCCACCACGGTCGGGATCGTTGCTGGCGTGGCAGTGGCCCTGGGCGCGGGGCTGATGGACTTTATCCAGATCGATGTGGCGCAGCCCGCCCTGCCGGCGCTGATCACGGTATCCGGGGAGGGGCTGGACCGCGCCGTAGGCGGGGTGCTGCAATCGGGCCTCAGCGGGATGATCCAGGTCTGCATCCTGGCGCTGCTGCTCTCGGGGGCTACGGCCATCATGCGCGCCGGCGGCGGAGACCGAAGGCTGCTGGCCCTCATCGGCAGAGTCGCCAAGGGCCCCAGGGGTACGGAGCTGACCATCAGCCTGATGGTGATCGCCCTCTCGGCGCTGATGGGGCTAAACGCCCCGGCCATCCTGGCCATTGGCGCATCTTTTGCCCTGCCGCTGGCGAAAAAGCAGGGCATCAGTCCCTACCGCACGGCAAATCTGCTGGATGCCCAGTCCAACACCCTATGTTATTGCCTGCCCTGGACGCCGGCCATGGTCTACACCCTTGGCTTTGCGGCGGATACCGCCACACCTTTGACGGCGGCGCAGGTATCCCCATTCGTGTTTTATTCCTTTGCCATGCTGGCGGTGATGCTGGCCAGCATTTTCCTGGGGATCGGCCGGCAGGACGGCCTGGAGCAAAGTTCGAAAGGAGCGAAAAAACGATGGCCCGCAAAAGGCTGACACAGCTATTCCCCTTTTTACTGCCGCTGCGGCGCTGGCAGAAAAAGCGCTGCTTTTACCTCAAAATGCGGCTGGACCGCAACCGTTACGCCGCCCAACTGGCCAAGACCCGCCTGCCTTACCCGGTATTTGAGGACGCCTTTACCGTGATCAACCCTGAGAGCGGATACGACATCGCCTATCAATACAATAAGGCGCATAACCTGAAGCTGGCTGCCGCCACCATGGACACTCTGGTGATCGCGCCGGGGGAGACCTATTCTTTTTGGATGCTGTGCCGCTACGCGGATAAAAAGACGCCCTATAAGCCGGGGCTAAGCCTGGTGGACGGCAAGATACGCGGGGTTTACGGCGGCGGGCTGTGCCAGCTGAGCGACCTGGTGCTGTGGCTGGTGCTGCACACGCCGTTGACTATCGTGGAACGCCATCCCCATACGGTAAAGGACTTTCCAGCGCCAGGCATGCCCGAGGGGGTGGATGCCACCGTGTCCGAAGGATGGCTCGACCTCAAGGTGCGCAACGATACGGAACATAGCTACCAGCTGTTGCTGGATTTCCCGGATGAGCTGATCCGCGGGCGCATCCTGTGCAGTGAAAAGCCGCAGTATGATTATTGCCTGCGTATCGACGGCCCGCGCTATTTTACCACACAGGGCAAGGTCTACGAGCGGGCGGACGTGTACCGCGCCCGGCTGGACCCGTCTACCGGAGAAGGGCTGGAGGAGAAGCTGCTGTATAAAAGCTGTACCCGCATCGGCTACCCATTGCCAGCGGGCACGGCGGTGGAGCGGCGCAATTAAAGGTGCAGAGGAAAAAGAGGGTAAAAAGTTGCCGTGCAGCATCTGTTGCTGCACGGCAAAAGTATTGAGAGAGTAGTATGAAAACAGAATTATAAAGTAAACGTACTTAGCTTAGCGCAAACGTTAAGCGATTCTTTCTAGTCCGAATTTTAGATTAGGCATTCTTGTTTTTTACGGCGCCGATAATAAACAATGCAGGCAGCACCAGCCCGAGGATAAGTGAAAATACGGGGAAACTGCTGCCGCCCACTGCAGTGAGAATGCAACCCGCTACACTAAGCACGGCAACGATGAT